>JANOPP010000744.1:0-27488 GCA_031421915.1 Myxococcales bacterium
CCCGAACGTCGACTTCTACTCGGGCATCATCTACCGCGCGATGGGCATCCCGACGAACATGTTCACGGTGATGTTCGCGCTCGGACGCCTCCCCGGCTGGATCGCCCACTGGAAAGAGATGGTCGAGTCGCCCGATACGAAGATCGGTCGCCCGCGCCAGATCTACACGGGCGAGAAGCTGCGCAAGTACGTTCCGATCGACCAGCGCTAACACCGCGAGCGTTCGATCCAGGCCGGCGTTCGCGCCGGCATTTCTTTTCGGCCTCAGCGGGCCACCGCTTCACGCGGCGAGCAACGCAGGTCGCGCGGCTACCTGCAGCCGACCGGCAGGACCTGCTGCTTGTACTGGCCCTCCCAGTTTCCGGGCGGGTCGTACTCGCAGACCCAGAGATCCATGCCCTTGCACTGCGACATGCCGCAACCGAGCTGCGTCGTGCCGCGCCACACCACCTGCGTGAAGTGGCCCGTCTGCATCGAGAAGCCCGGCTGCTGGAACGAGTAGCCCTTGATCTCGTCGTACCACATGGCCACGGTCGCTCTCGCGTCGAGGGCGCCGCTGGTCCCGGCCGCGAGGTTCTCGCCCGTCGGTCCACCGGAGTGCTCGAACGCGCAGCCTTTCGCCTTGAGCTGGTTCGCCCACAGCTGCGCGGCCTCGGCGAGCTTGGGGGACCAGGTCAGCGGCGCAGCGCAGTGCTGCGCTCGGTAGCGGTTATGACTGTCGAGCAGTTGCTGCGCGTCGGCGCTCAGCCCCGTTGGCTTCGGCGGGGCGGGTGTGGCCGTGGTCGGCGTCGGCATCGCGGCGGGAGGGGGTTGGCCTTCCTGCCAGGGATCCGAGCCATTGCCTGGCGGGCCCTCCTGCCCGGGCGGTGGCGTGGGCTGCGGAGCCGGCGCGGGGTTGCCGTACATCTGACCGCAGCCCGCAGCAGCAGCGAGCGACGCGACGATGAACCAGGAGCGCATTTACAAACCCTTGGCGAGACGAACCACCCACGGAGCATGACACGCCCGGGCGCGCGTGGCAGATTCCCCGCGATGCGTGCAACGGTGGCAGAAGCGACGTCCTCGGCGGTGACCGACGGGATCCGCGTCCGTGTGCAGTCGCACTACCTGACCGATCAGTCGTCGCCGCGTGATGATCGCTACGTGTTCGCGTACACGATCACGATCTCGAACGAAGGCTCGACGTGGGCGCAGCTCCGCACGCGCCACTGGATCATCACCGATGGTCGCGGCACGGTCGAGGAGGTCCGCGGCGACGGCGTCGTCGGCGAGCAGCCGCGCCTCGCGCCCGGGCAGAGCTTCCAGTACACGTCCGGCTGCGTGCTCACCACGCCGATCGGAACGATGCAGGGCACGTATCGGATGTGGCGGGACGACGGCTCCTACTTCGATGCGCAGATCGCCGCGTTCTCCCTCGCCTCCCCCGCCTCCTCGCGCCTCCCGGACCACGAGGCCAACTGATCCGCCCACTTGCCGATCTGCGGTGCCGAGCTGGGTGAATGTAGGACCTGCGGCCTACCCGAGCGACGCAACAAAACTCAAAGCCTTGGCGTAGGCTATGCGTCTAACGGGTTACTAGCGTGTCCGACCGCCTCATGACTCATGCCGAGCGCGAAGCCGCGACGGCGTCCGCCCTGGTCGAGGCCGCGAAGGCCGGCGATCAGCGCGCGTTCGAGTCCTTGGTGCGTCGCTACCGCAAGCGCATCTTCGCGCTCGCGCTCCACATCATCGGCTCGTCGAGCGAGGCCGATGACATCACGCAGGACGTCTTCCTCAAGGCGTATCGCGCGCTGCCCGAGTTCGAGGGCCGCAGTCAGTTCTTCACATGGGTGTACCGGATGACGGTCAACCGCTCGCTCAACGCGCGCCGCGATCGCGCTCGTCGCGGTGAGGACAGCGATGACGCCCGTCTCGAGCTCGCCGTCGCGGTCGACGCGCGCAGCAATCCGAACCGCGTCGCCGAGCTCCGCCAGACCTATTCGCGCCTGCTCCGCGCGCTCGACGGTCTGCCCGCCGACATGCGCACGACCGTGATTCTTGTCTCGCTGCAGGGCATGTCGCACGGCGAAGTCGCGGTCGTCCAGAACGTCAGCGAAGGCACGATCGCGTGGCGCATGCATGAAGCGCGGCGCCGACTCCACGAGGCGATGGCGCCCGAGAAGCTGCAGCGCCAGCGCACCCTGTCGGCGGATCTCGCGCGCGTCCTCGGCGAACATGGGCTGTTCGTGCCCGTGATGCCGAAGGGCCGCGCCTGACCTCCGTCAGTCCACGGGGTTGACCGGGCCGCCCTTGGCGAGAGCGCGCTGGTACGCGGGACGTTCCTGCATGCGCTTCACCAGCTCGCGCAGCTTCGGCGACACGTCGAGGTCGCCGGCGCGACCGATGACCGACTCGACGGGATAGCTCATCTGGATGTCGGCGACCGTCATCTCGTCGCCGGCGAACCACGTGTGCTTTGCGAGGTGCTGGCCGAGGTACGCGAGGTGGCGCGTCAGGTTCGGGGTGACGAAGTTCGCGGACACCGTGTCGGCGATCTTCCGTGAGATCGGCTTGATGAAGAACGGCACCGGGGCGGCCTTCACCTTCGCGAAGATCAGCTTGAGCAGGAGGAACGGCATCAGCGAGCCCTCCGCGTAGTGCATGAAGTAGCGGTAGTCGCGATACGCGGGGGTGCCCGCGGCCGGCACGAGGCGCCCCTTCCCGTAGGTCTCGACGATGTACTCGAGGATGTTCCCCGACTCCGCGATCACGAGCTCACCATCGGTGATCACCGGCGACTTGCCGAGCGGATGGATCTTCTGGAGCGACGGGGGCGCGAGCAGCGTCTTCGGATCGCGCTCGTACTTGACCAGCTCGTACGGGACCTCGAGCTCCTCGAGAAGCCACAGCACGCGCTGCGAGCGCGAATAGTTCAGGTGATGGACGGTGATCACGCGCCGGTTATACGCCCAACCGCTTGCAGGGACCCGTCGACTTCGCGACGATGCCGCCCATGCGACGACTTCTACTCGGAGTGGCGCTTGCCATCGGAGTCGGCACGTCCGGCTGCTCGATGCTGCTGCCCGCAGGCAAACAGGCACCATTCGACGTGATGAACATCCAGGCGGAGCGCCCAGCACCGGGGCCCGACAAGGTGGTCCTCACTCCGTCGAACATCGCGATCATCGACAAGATCCAGTTCGAGGTCGGCAAGGCCGATCTCAAGTCGATCTCGCACGTGGTGATCGACGAGGTCGTCACGGTGATGAAGACCAACCCGCAGATCGAGCTCGTTCAGGTGCAGGGTCACACCGACACCGACGGCTCGGCCGATCTCAACCGCAAGCTGTCCCAGGCGCGGTCCGAGTCGGTCGTGAAGTACATGGTCGGCAAGGGCATCAAGAAGGAGCGGCTCGAGGGCAAGGGCTTTGGCCCCGATGTCCCGATCGCCGACAACGCCATTCCCGAGGGACGCGAAGCGAACCGTCGCGTCGAGTTCCTGATCGTCAAGCAAGGCCCCAAGAAGACGGTGGTGAAAGATGAATAAGCACCTCCTCCTCGCGATCGTGATCGCGACCTCCGCGTGCGCGACCGGCGCGGACCAGTCAAAGATCCGCGCCGAGATCAACGCCAAGCTAACGGCGGCGCAGACGCCGATCCAGGCGTGCTTCCAGAACTCGCTCTACACGAACCGCAAGCTGCGCGGCATGTACGTCATGCAGATGGCGATCAACGGCGAGACCGGCGAGTTCGGCGAGATCAACCTGCGCCGCGACGAGCCCCAGGATCCGGTCCTGCGATTCTGCGTCGTCAGCGTGCTCGCCAAGCTCAAGCTCGACAAGCCGCCCGGCTCGCGGATCGAGCTCGAGAGCGTGCCGATCAAGTTCGAATGGTCCAATCCCTGATGGCCAAGCTCCCCACCCGCTCGCCGACGCACGAGGATGTTCCGATCGCGCGCCTTGCCTCCATGGGCCTCGAGCTCGAGGAGATCGCGGAGGACGAGGTCGTCGGTATCGCCGAGCTCGCGGAGCTCGCCGAGGATCGCGGCCGCCCTGCGAGCCACTACCTCGCCGCCGTCTCGCTCGCGACCGAGCTGACGGTCGGCCCCGCTGCCGCGGTCACGCTCAAGGTCTGTGTCGGCACGTGCCAGCGCTACGGCGCGCTCGACATGCTCGATCACCTGGTCGCGCGCTGGGGCAAGATGAAGGGCTTCGTGATCGCGCCGGTGTCGTGCCTCGATCAGTGCGATCAGGCCCCCGCCTGCGAGGTCCACGGCTCGCACGGCAAGCTGCTCCTGGCGCCGACGACGACGGCGAACCTCGACGAAGCGCTCGACGCTCTCTCGTCGTAGCTGTACAGACCACCGACAGGGTCGCACGGTGTCGCAGCGAGGGCGGCCCGCTCGGGCTAGCCCCCGGTGTCGCACCAGGCTAGCCTCGCAAACACCCGATGTTGCGCCTGTCCAAGGTCAACAAGTACTACCAGGTCGGAACCCACGCCCTGCACGTACTTCGCGATGTCGACTTCGAGGTCGCGGACGGCGAGTTCGTCGCGATCATGGGTGCGTCCGGTTCAGGCAAGTCGACGCTGCTCAACATCCTGGGCATCCTCGATGACTACGACTCCGGCGAGTACTGGCTCGGCGACACCAAGATCAGCCACCTCTCGGAGAGCAAGGCCGCGAGCTACCGGAACCGGTTCATCGGCTTCGTGTTCCAGTCGTTCAACCTCTTGCCGTTCAAGACTGCGCTCGAGAACGTCGCCCTGCCCCTCTACTACCAGGGCATCACGCGACGTAAGCGCAACCAGATCGCGGCGCAGTACCTCGAGCGCGTCGGGCTTCGCGACTGGGCGGATCACACACCGTCGGAGATGTCCGGCGGCCAGAAGCAACGCGTCGCGATCGCGCGCGCGCTGATCGGCAAGCCGCGCCTGATTCTCGCCGACGAGCCGACCGGCGCGCTCGACAGCGAGACCAGCAAGCAGATCATGGATCTGCTCTCGGAGATCAACGCGACCGGCATCACCGTGCTGATCGTGACGCACGACCCGGAGGTCGCGAGTCGGACGCGGCGCACGATCCGGCTGCGCGATGGCAAGGTGGTCAACGCCAGCGAGGCGAGCGTGTCCAATCCCGGGATGCCGGCGGCGACCTGATGCTGGTCGCGCTGCTGAAGCTGTTCGCGCTCCTGCTCGGCATCGGGCTGCTGGCGCTGGTCGTGTGGCTCCTGATCGCACTGCTCAAGATGGCGTGGGTGACGATCCTGCAGTGGCGTGATCTGATCTCGTTCGATCGCTGGACCGAAGTGCTCGTGACGATCGGGCGCAGCAAGCTGCGGACGGCCCTCACGACGATCAGCGTCGCGTGGGGCATCTTCGTGCTCGTGTTCCTGCTCGGGCTCGGCCGCGGGCTCGACAACGGGATGCGGAAGAACTTCGCGCGCGACGCCACCAACGGCGTTTGGATCAACGCGAACAAGACCTCCGTCGCGCACGGCGGATACGACGTCGGCCGCCGGATCATGTTCGAGAACTCGGACTACGAGGCCGCGAAGAAGGTCAAAGGCGTCGAGTACATCTCCGCGCAGCACTTCGTCGGGGGCCAGCGCTGGGGCGCCTCGATGATGACGAAGTACGGGGCGAAGGCGAACACCTTCGAGCTCGATGCGGTCTACGCGGACTCCCTCCGCCTCCAGGCCCACGAGATGACCGAGGGGCGGTTCCTCAGCGCCGCCGACATCGCGCAGAACCGCAAGTCCGCCGTGCTCGGCCAGACGGTCGCGCAGTTCCTGTTCGCCGACACGCATGGCGGCAGCAAGGGCCCTGCCGCCGCGGCCTATCAACCCAAGGGCCCGCCCGTGTCCGGTCCTCCCAAGGGGTTCACGAGGTCGCCGGTCGGCGAGTGGATCACGATCGGCAGCACCGCGTTCCAGGTGGTCGGCGTCTTCACCGACCCCGGCGGTGCCGAGGAGGAGCGCCGGATCTACATCCCGGTGTCCACGGCGCAGCTCGCCTTCAACGGCGGCGACAAGCTCGGTCAGATCCAGATGACCGTCGGCCAGGCAGGCCCCGAGGAAGCGCAGGCGATCATCGACGTGATCGTCGGCCAGCTCGCCGAGAAGCACAACTTCGACGCCAAGGACAACCAGGCGGTGCGCGTCCACAACAACATCGAGCAGTTCGAGCGGTTCAAGAAGCTGTTCTGGATGATCTCCGCGTTCGTGATGGTGATCGGGATGGGGACGCTCGCGGCGGGCGTGGTCGGCGTCTCGAACATCATGATGATCGCGGTCAAGGAGCGGACCAAGGAGATCGGCGTGCGCAAGGCGCTCGGCGCCACGCCGAACTCGATCATCTTCATGATCATCCAGGAGGCCGTGTTCCTCACCGGCGTCGCGGGCCTGCTCGGTCTCTCCGCGGGCGTCGGCTTCCTCGGTCTGCTCGGGAAGCTCGAGAACGACTTCATCGTCAACCCGAACATCGATCTGACCTACGGCGTCGGAGCGGCCGTGTTCCTCGTCGTCGCCGGTGCACTCGCCGGCTACTTCCCCGCGCGTGCCGCCGCGAAGGTCAACCCGATCTCCGCACTGAGGGATCAGTAGATGTTCGATCTCGATAAGTGGAAAGAGATCTGGGCGACGCTGCGCTCTAACCGGCTGCGGACGTTCCTCACCGCGTTCGGCGTGTTCTGGGGAATCCTCATGCTGATGGCAATGCTGGGCTTCGGCTCGGCGATCCAGAGCGGCAGCCAGAAGCAGATGAAAGGGATGGCGACGAACCTCCTGTTCGTCTGGGGCCAGCAGACGACGGAGTCCTACGACGGCCTGCCGCCGGGCCGCGGCGTGCGGTTCAACACCGCGGACATCGAGCTGATGCGCCGGCTCCCCGCGATCGAGCACCTCGCACCGCGGCTCCAGCTCGGCGGCTGGATGAACAACTTCACGGTCAACTACGAGAGCAAGTCGGGAACGTTCACCGTGATGGCGGACTATCCGGCGCTCAGGCACATCGTCGCGTTCGAGTACGACGCGGGCAGGTTCATCAACGAGACGGACATCGCCGAGTCGCGCAAGGTCGTCGTGATCGGCAAGGCGGTGCGCGAGCAGCTGTTCGGCGAGGCCGATCCGATCGGCAAGTACGTCAAGATCAGTGGTGTCTACTTCCAGGTCGTCGGCCTGACGCGCACGCTGCGCAGCGGCAGCCAGGGTGATCGCGATGCGAACACGCTATTCGTACCGTTCACGACACTCAAGACCGCATTCAACATCGGCGACCGCGTCGGATTCTTTGCGATGACGGCCAAGGTGGGCACCGATGGCCCCGAGCTCGAGCGCGCCGTGCGCGAGGCGCTGATGCGGCACCACCGCGTCTCACCGACCGATCAGCTCGCGATCGGCTCGTTCAACATGTTCGTGATGTTCGGAAAGTTCCAGACGTTCTTCCTGGTGCTCCAGGTCGTGAGCTGGGTCGTCGGAGGCGCGACGCTGCTCGCAGGTGTGATCGGCGTGTCGAACATCATGCTGATCACGGTCAAGGAGCGAACGAAGGAGATCGGGGTGCGCAAGGCGCTCGGCGCGAGCCCGCTGTCGATCGTCTCGATGGTGATGAAGGAGTCGATCGTGCTGACCGCGATCGCGGGCCTGATCGGCGTCGCCGCGGGCGTCGGCCTGCTCGCGGCGACCGGCGCGGTCCTCGAGCACATGCCGGACTCGCCGCTCGGGCCGCCCCACGTCGATCTCTCGACCGTACTGACGGCCGTCGCAGTTCTGATCGGTGCCGGCGCACTCGCCGGTGTCATGCCCGCTTCCCATGCCGCCTCGATCAAGCCGATCGAGGCTCTCCGAGCCGAATGAGTCGAGGTCCGAAATGAAACGCATCCTCAGCTGGTTGTTCGCCGCCGTCCTCGTGTTCGCGATCGGCGGCGCGTTCTTCTATCTCTACAAGCAGTCGCAGGCGAAGCCGGTCGTGTTCGAGACCGAGCTTCCCGAGATCGCTGACATCACGAAGAAGACCGTGGCGACCGGCTCGATCGTCCCGCGCCGCGAGGTCGAGGTGAAGCCGAAGGTCTCGGGCGTGCTCTCCGAGCTCTACGTCGAGCCCGGCAAGCGGGTGAAGATGGGCGACCCGCTCGGCAAGATCTCGATCATCCCCGACGCGATGCAGACCAACCAGGCCGAGGCCGGCGTGCGCACCGCGCAGATCGCGTTCGACAACGCGAAGCGCGAGCTCGCCCGCAACGAGGCGCTATTCAAGCAGGGCGTGGTCGCGGATGCCGAGCTCCAGCGCTTTCGTACCGAGTTCGCACTCCGCAAGCAGGAGCTCGCGACTGCGGGCTCGAGCCTGCAGCTCGTCAAGGAGGGCGCGACGCGCGGCTCGGGCAAGGCGTCGACGCTGATCGTCACCGCGACCAACGACGGGATGGTGATCGATGTCCCGGTCAAGGTCGGGTTCTCGGTGATCCAGGCCAACAACTTCAATGCGGGCACCACGGTCGCGGTGATCGCGGACATGGACGACATGATCTTCGAGGGCCGGGTCGACGAGGCCGAGGTCGCGAAGATCAAGGAGGGCATGAAGCTCGCGATCAAGGTCGGCGCGATCGAGAAGGAGCTGCTCGAGGGCGCGCTCGAGTACATCTCGCCCAAGGGCAAGACGATCGACGGCGCGATCCAGTTCGAGATCAAGGCGGCCGTCAAGCAGAAGACCGGCATGCTGATCCGCGCGAATTACAGCGCGAACGCCGACATCGTTCTCGACGAGAAGAAGCAGGTCCTCGCGATCCGCGAGGCGCTCGTGCAGTACGCCGGCGGTGACAACACCAAGCCATTCGTGGAGGTCGAGTCGTCTCCGCAGACGTTCACGAAGAAGGACGTCGTCCTCGGGCTATCCGACGGGATCAAGGTCGAGATCCTCTCCGGCGTCACCAAGTCCGACAAGATCAAGATCCCCGAGACGGCCGGCCCGCCGGGCCCGCTCGACCCGAAGACCGGCAAGCCGCCCACGAAGAAGTAGTAGAGGCGAGATCGTCCCCGTCGACGTGCGACGCACATGCTAGCGTCGCTGCGAGATGGGAGCTCCGATCAGGCTCGGCGCCATCGACGCCGGCTCCAACGCCATCCGCGTCGTGATCGCGGAGCTCACTCCGACGGAGCTGATCCGCATCGAGGCCGAGCGGGTGCCCGTGCGCCTGGGCCACGGTGCGTTCACCCGCGGCGAGCTCGACCCGGCGACGGTCGATCAGGCGGTCGCCGCGTTCGTCCACTTCCGCCAGCGGTTCGATGCGAACGGCGTCAGCCTGTATCGCGCGGTCGCGACGAGTGCGGTGCGCGGCGCTTCGAACCGCGACGTTCTACTCCATCGCCTCTATCACGAGGCCGGGATCGAGCTCGAGGTGATCGAGGGAGAGGAGGAGGCGCGCCTCGTCCGCAAGGCCGTCGTGCACACGCTCGGCACGACCGGCACCCCACCGCGCGCGATCCTCGATCTCGGTGGTGGCAGCCTCGAGGTCAACCTGCGTCAGGGCTCGGCGTGGCGCGCCTACTCGCTCCCTGTCGGGACGGTGCGCCTGCTCGAGACGTTCGGGCTCGACGGTGCGATCGCGGATGCCGAGGCGGGCATGGTGCGGCGCTACACCGCGACCCTCATGCACACGATCGCGCGTAGCAGCAGCACCAATGGCCTCGCCGCAGCGACCGGGGGCAACGCCGATGCCCTCGCCAAGATCGTCAACGACGGCACGCCCGGCATGCCGAGCTTCGAGCTCGCCGCGCTCGAAAAAGCGTTGCCCTCGATCGTCAGCGCGACCGTCGAGGAGCGGATGGCTCGGTTCGGCGTCAAGCGCGACCGCGCCGAGGTGCTAGGGATCGCGGCGCTCGTGTTCGCGACCGCCGCGCGGCAACTCGGCATCTCCAAGCTGATCGCGCCTGGTGTCGGCGTCCGCGAGGCCGTGCTGCTCGAGCTCGCGGAGACCGCGCGCGAAGATCAAATACGCGCCGAGGGCGCCCACGACAAGGCGCTGCTCACCGCCGCGCGGAGCTTCGCGAACCGCGTCGATCACGACACCACGCATGGCGAGCACGTGCGCCACCTGGCGCGCACGCTGTTCCACCAGCTCCGCGACGTGCACCAGATCCCCGAGGATCGTGGCGTCTTACTCGAGGTCGCAGCCCTGCTCCACGACGTCGGCGAGGTGGTGAACGTCCGCGGTCACCACAAGCACAGCGAGTACATGATCCGGTGGGCGCGGCTGCCGGGCCTCGACGACAACGCCCGCGAGCAGGTCGCGCTGATGGCGCGCACGCACCGCAAGGACGCCGCGCGCGCCAAGCAGATCATCAACGAGTCGAACCTGCCGAAGGAGCAGCGCGCGCAGCTCCGCAAGCTATCCGCCCTGCTCCGCCTCGCCGATGGACTCGACTGGGAACACCGGTCGCGCGTCGAGCAGGTCGTGTGCACGCGGATGGGCGAAGCGATCGTCCTCGACCTCGTCGTCCGCGATGGCCCGAAGAGCGACGACGCCCAGCTCCTCCGCAAGGCCGACTTGTTCCGCGAGGAGCTCGGGCTCGACGTCCGGGTCACCGTCGCTCGACCGGTCGTGCCGCCCGCCGAAATCTCCCCGGCCTCGTCGGGGAACCTCGAGATCGTGCGCGCCAAGTTTCGGTGACCTCGGGGCCCGACCCCGTGGTATCCCGCGCGCATGAAGCGGCTCTTCCTTCTCGGTGCACTCCTCGCCGCGTGCGGCGATGACGGCGTCAGCGTCGCACCCGGCCCGATCGCGGCGACCGTGACCCACTACGACTTCTCGTTCGACATCGCGACGCGCGCGGCGCACGCGAAGGTCATCGCGACCGTGACCACCGCCGGCGACTGCTACGCGCTGCCGTTCCGCGGCGAGGGCTTCAACGGCGCGACCGCGATGCTCGGCGGCAAGCCCGTCGTGAGCGGCATCCTCGACGCCGGCATCCTGACGCTGTGCGGCGACGGGATCGCCGAGGGCGGTGAGCTCACGCTCGACGTCGACCTCACCGTCCCGATGACGACGCTGTCGACGAGCCAGGTCGGCTACTCGATCACGCGCGACTCGCAGAACAACCCGTTCCACTACCTCGTGAGCTGGGTCGGTGGCTGCGATCGCCATGGTCCGTGCGACACGCGCCCCGATCAGTTCGCCACGTACACGTTCCACGTCACGCATCCTCCCGAGCTCATGGTCACGTGCTCCGGCGACATCACGGAACCGTCGACGACGGAGACCCAGTGCGACTTCACGCACGACGGCGGTCCGACGTACTCGACGTTCGGCATCGCCGCCTACCCGCGCACCGCATGGATCGCCGCCGACAAGGGCATGTGGGGCTCGGTCCGCGCGACGGTCTACGACCGCCCCGGCACGAACATGACGGCCGCGATCGAGACCGCCCACCACGCGGGCTTCGTGACGTGGATGGAGAGCAACTTCGGCGCGTATCCGTACGGCACCGAGCTGCGGATCCTGACGGCACCGACGTACTGGAGCGGGTTCGAGCACCCGGGCAACATCGTCCTCGACGACACGCTCGCGCGGGCGGTCATGCCGTCGTACCTCCACAACGCGCAGCACATCCTCGATCACGAGATCGCGCACCAGTGGGCCGGCAACGAGACGACCCTCGCGGATACCTACGACTTCGTGTGGAAGGAGTCGATGGCCGAGTACCTGACGTTCGCGTACGAGGACACCGTCGAGCCCGCCGCGGCCGCGCAGACCGCCGGCGCGTGGAAGGGCTTCTCGGCAGGGGCCGCGTTCTTCCCGGTGCCCGGCGAGAAGCCCGCGCTGTTCGACTACTACGGTGACGTCTACGGCGCAGGTCCGATGATCCTGTTCCGCCAGATCGAGGTGCTGTCATCCCGCGCGCAGGTGATCGCCGCGATCGCGACCTTGCTCGGCGAGCCACGCGCGCTCTCCGTCAACGAGGTCGTCGCGGCGCTCGAGACCTCGACGGGCCTCGACCTCGACGCGTACGCCGCGGCGTGGATCCGCGGCACGGGTGCACCGGTGTGGCCGAGGGTCAACACGACGTACACGCCGGGCACTCCGGGCGGCACGAGCACGCTTCGCATCAACCAGATCGCGGGACAGGATCGACGCTGCAAGTTCCACGTGGGCCTCACGGGCGCCAACCCCGGCGAGGTCGTGCGGTTCGAGGTCGACACGTTCCGCAGCGGAATCGATCAGACGCTGACGATCCCCACACCCGCGTTCGCGGTCACGTCGCACGAGATCGATCCGCTGCGCGAGTGCCTCGTCTACATGGGCACGTCGACGCGAACCGTCGGACCGCCGGTGCATCCGTGGCTCTCCGAGCGCGGTCGCGCTGCGATGGCCGCCGCGGCCCGTTGATCGCGCCCCCAGGGCTTTTTACGTACGCAGGTCGCGCACCTGCGCGGGATTCTTGATATCGATGTCGGGAATTCAAGGAGCTTTGATCAACATGCGTACGATTTCTTCGCGACTCGTCCTGGCGTCCGCCCTCGTGGCGCTCACGACTCTTGCTGGTTGCCCCAAGGGCAAGCTGCCCGGCGGCGGCGGCCTTCCGAACAAGCCCGACGTCCCGGGCGGTCTCGGCGGTATGTCCGGCGAGGTCGATCCCGACACGTGCGCGAACTACGCCGCGTCGACGGCCGGCGCGCGCTTCAAGGCGTTCCTCCAGGCGACCAAGCGTCTGCAGACCACCGCGGCCGAGACGGCCGAGGTCGTCAAGCAGAGCTGCATCATGATGGGCCGCGAGATGCAGATGTCGGACGCCGAGTTCACCGGCGAGACCAAGGACATCTGCGCGAAGGTCATCACGACCTACCAGGACAACCTCAAGGTCAGCCTCAAGGCGAACGCCAAGCTCAAGATCGAGTACAAGCCGGCGGTCTGCAAGGTCGACGCGAGCGTGACGGCCGCGGCCGTCGCCAAGTGCGAGGGCAGCGGTGGCGCCTCGGCCGGTACCGGTGGCAGCAGCGGCGGTGGTTCGGCGGAGTGCCGGGCGGCCGGCGCGGTCAACGCGTCGCTCGACGTCGAGTGCACCCCGGCCGAGCTGAAGATCAGCGCCGACGCCAAGCTCGTGCTCGACAAGACCAAGCTCGAGATGACGCTCAAGGCGCTCCGCGAGGGTCTGCCCAAGCTGCTCTCGCTCAAGGCGCGCCTCGAGCCGCTCCAGGCCGCCGTCGACGCGTGGGCGCAGGCAGCTGCTGACCTCAAGGCGATGGGCCCCAAGTTCGTCAACTCGTTCGGCGACCAGGCGCTCTGCATCTCCGGTCAGATCGCGGCCTCCGTGAAGGCGGCCACGCAGATCAGGGCGAACGTCAGCGTGTCCGTCTCGGTCACCGCGTCGGCCAGCGCCACCGCGGGCGGCTGAGAAACTGTCCACGGTCGATCGAACTCGATCGATCGCGGGCCTAGCGTCCGACGGGGGTTTGGGTTACCTAGCCTCCCATGAAGACGCTGACCGAGTTCTCGACGCTGACCCTGCGCAAGGCGGCCGAGGCACGTGCCTCTGCTCGCGCTGCCAAGGGAAGCGGCCCCGCCCCCGCTGTCGTGGAGGCATCGACGGACGCTCCCACGCCGGAGGCGTCCGCCGAGGGCGTTACTCCGAGCGAGAGCGACGCGCCTGCTGAGGGCGCGCCCGACGCTGCGGCCGATGGTGCCGAAGCGGCTCCGGCGGTGAGCGCGGCTCCCGCGGATCCCGCGATCGATGCGGTCGCGCAGATCCTCGGCGTGCAGCCGGATCGCGCAGCGCGCCTCCTCGAGGCGCTCGACATCGTCGGCGGCCAGGTCGACCAGGTTCGCCTCGTACGCGTCTATCAGGGCGAGACCGGACCGCATGGCTCGGTCGCGCGCGGCGAGTTCCACTACGTGATCGATCGCGTCGGCGGTGCACAGCGCCCGCGCCGCGAGGAGCGCGGCAACGATCGCGGCGGTCGCGGCGGCGGTGATCGCGGTCGCTGTGGTGGCGGCGGTGGCGGTGGCGGTGGCGGTGGCGGTGGCGGTGGCGGCAGCTTCGGCGGCCCCGGTGGCGGCCGCGACAAGCCCAAGGGTCTCGGCAGCCTGAAGTTCGGCGCGCCGAAGACCGACAAGAAAGACGACGACGATCGCGGGCCGCGCGGCGAGATGCCGAAGGCCGGCGTCGGCTGGCAGGTGACCCTGGCTCCCCGTGACTTCAAGGGTGGCAAGGGCGGCGGCCCCGGTGGTCGTCGAGGTCCCGGTGGTCCCGGTGGTGATCGCGATCGGCGCGGCCCCGGTGGTCCGCGCGGTCCCGGTGGCCCGCGGGGTCCCGGCGGCGGTCCCGGTGGTGGCGGTGGCGGCGGTGGATATGCCGGCGGTGGACCCGGTGGTCCTGGTGGCTTCCGCAGCGAGCGTGGTCCCGGCGGCGGTCCGCCCCGCGAGCGGCGTCCCTACGAGGGCCCGCCCGAGCGCCAGCGGAATGGCGGTGCCGGTACCGGTACCGGTGCCGGTGGCGAGCAGCGCCTGGGCCCCGATGGCCAGCCCCTTCCGCGCGAGCCGCGTCCCCCCCGTCCTCCCCGCGAGCCCCGCCTCGGCCCCGATGGCCAGCCGCTGCCCCCGGAGCCGCGGCTCGGTCCTGACGGCCAGCCGTTGCCGCCGAAGCCGCGCCGCGACCGCAAGCCGATCGGCCCCGATGCAAGTGGGTTGGGCCCCGATGGAAAGCCGTGGGATCCCGCCCGCCGCGCGCAGCGCCAGGCCGAGCGCGATGCTCAGCCCGCTGGAATGAATGCCCCGCAGGGTGGCAACGTCGAAGGCCAGGCTCCCGCCGCCGACGGCGCCGAAGCCCCGAAGGAATAGAGGCCCACCCAGGGCCACCGAGCTATGGTCGGTTGAAACGAAAGGCTACCCCCGCATGTCCATCCGAATGATGTCCGCCGCTGTACTCGCTGCTGCGCTCGTCGTCGGTGGCGGGCTCGCCGCGGCCGACATGTCCCGGCCCGTGATCTCCGCGTTCAAGGGTCAGCTGGTCATCAGCAAGGGCGAGCTGCCCGAGGGCAAGAACGACAAGGACACGATCGCCAAGATCAAGGCTGCCAAGGTCGCCGCGTTGACCGGCGAGGCGCAGGAGGACGTCACGTACTGGAACTTCCACTACACGGCATTCCTGTCGAAGACGGGCTCGTCGAAGCTGAAGATGGAGTTCTACAACGGCAAGCAGCTCGCGGCCGACAAGACCCTCGACGGCATCGATCCCAAGAGCTCGGTGCTCTCGGGCGACATCTCGATCAACGAGGACGAGGGTCTCGCCAAGGGCAAGACGTACACGGTCAAGCTTGTCAACGCGGCCGATCAGACCGTCGCGTCGACGCCGCTCACGATGAAGTAGCGAGCTTCGCCGCTGCGCGCTTTGCGCGGCGCCGCGAGCGGAAGTACAGCACCCACGCGACCGGCGTGGCGAGTGTGAACGCAAAGCCGATGTACGCGGCGACGCGGTCTTCGCCAACGTTCTTGCTGTCGACGTAGACATCGAGGCTGCGTGCGTCGAGGTCGGGCTCCTTGCGCAGGCCATCGCGGACCCAGATCTCGCGGTCGACGATCCAGTACAGCTTGCCCTCGATCTCGGTGGTCGGATCCGGATCATCATCGTCGACCCGGACCGGCACGAAGTACGAGCCGAGGGCGCACATCGAGACCCGCGAGGTCACACGCTCCGAGCCGCCCTTCTTCTTCTCGGTCTCTTCCCACAGCGGACCGTGAACGGCGTCGCACGTGATCTTGACGATGCGACCGAGCGGCGGATTGGACGAGCGGAGCTGCGCGAGCGTCGGCGACAGCGTCGGCCGCATCGCGTTCTTGAACATCGCGAGCCCGGCAGTGCCGACGAGCGTCAGGCACACGAGGCCGAGCCGCTGATTGCGGACGCGCTTCTTCGTCGCCCGCGCGATGTCGACCGGCGTGGGGACGATCGCGGGATTCGCAGCGACCTGCTCGGCCGCGCGCGCCGCGACCAGATCGCCGAGCGTCGCCGCTGTCGGAACGTCGGCGGTCCCCGCGGGCGTCGCACGATACGGCCCGTCGCCGAGGTCGGTCGGCACGTGCGCGCCGTCGAGGATCCGATCGGCATCCGTATCCTCGCTTGCGCCCACCTTGCCGCGCTCGACGGCAGCGAGCCGCAGGAGGCCATAGGCGATCACTGCCTCGCCCGGATCGCGGGCGCCGTGCCTGGCGACATCGTTCGGCGTCAGGTCCGGCTTGCGTGCGTCCCATCGGCGATCGAGGTCGCGCTTCGCGTCGGCACGCAGCTCGCGCGGCATCCGCCGCGGCTCGCACCGCGTCCCGAACGCGACGAAGTTGAAGTCACTGCGCCGGCGCGCTGCATCGGTGCGCACGCGGCGCCACGACCAGCTCCACGCGCACAGCGCGCCCGCGATCGCCGCGGCGATGAAGTGACCGAGGTGCGCGGTCTGGAGTCCGGCGACCGTGTTCGCGAGCGCGGCGACCGCGCCCCAGACCCGGAGGTAACCGGCGGCCACGCTCTTGCCGTGCAGCTTGATCGAGTGGCCGACCTCGCCGCCGGGTCCCCGCCCGGTGATCCACGACGACCCCGTGGGAATCAGGGGGGCGAACCAGAGATGGAAGAACCGTGTGGTCGCGTACTCGCCACCGTGGTCCTCGACACGCCCGTAGTTCCTGATCCCGTAGATGATGACCGCCACGTCGCGGGCGTACCACACGCACGGGGCGTCCACGCGCGATACTTCCAGCCGGGCCACCCTGCCCGCTCGCCGAGCTCGGTTTCGAGCCCGATAGCCACACGACAGAGCATACTGTCGGGCGTGCGCTCCACATCCGTCCTCGTCGCGCTGGCCCTCGGCTGCGGCCCGAGCACGGGCAAGCCCGCCGGGACATCCTCGGATCCGGTGGTTGTCTGCGAGCGCGTCGCCGACGTGTGCAGGATCGACAAGGCCCGCCTCGGCGTCTGCGTTCAGGCGCAGATCAACGGCGAGTTCACCTGTCAGTCGCAGCACTGACGGCCGCGATCACGCGCACGCGCCGGTCGACGCTTGCAGCTCGGGTGTCTGCGGCTGGAGCCGCCTCGGCGTCTGCGTTCAAGCGCCGATCAACGGCGTGCGCACGTGTCAGTCACAGCACCGAGACGATCCGGAACCGCTCGGCGACGAACAGCGTGTCGTCGGCGATCGGCTCGCTCCAGTAGCTCGTCCAGTAGCTCTCGTGTGCAGCGCGCCACGCGGCGACGTCGGCAAAGCCTTCGCCCTCGTCGTGCGCGAACGCGAGGTCGCAATCACCGATCCGGATCACGCGGACTTCAGTAGTCTCGACGATCGCCACCGGCTGATCGTCGTAGTCGAGGAGCTCGAACTGCTCGCCGACCACGGGGAGTGGATCGTTTGCCTGGTGATACTCGCCGAGGAGGCCGGCGGTAGCGGTCTTGTCTCTGCGAAGTACCGCATCGACGAGCTGGCGACGGACCTCCGTCCTCGCGAAGCCAAGCTCCATCTTCTTCACGCTCGCGCCTCAGTCTGCGGCGATGATGCGCTTGGCTGCTGCCATGACGGCTGCCGGCGTGAGACCGAGCTTCTCGTATATCACCTCGCCGGGCGCCGACGCGCCGAAGCGATCGACGCCGATCGCGATGCCGCGATCACCGATCCACTCGCGCCAGCCCAGCGTGACGCCCGCCTCGATCGAGACGCGGCGCCGACGATCTGGCGGCAGCACGCTGTCGCGATACGCCTGCGTCTGCTGTGCGAACAGCTCCCAGCACGGCATCGAGACGACGCGCGCCGACAGGTTCTCCTTCGCAAGGGCGTCGCGCGCCGCCAGGGCGATCGCGACCTCCGAGCCCGTCGCGATCAGGATCACGTCGGTGCCGTCGGCGAGGACATACGCGCCCTTCTCGGCACCGGGCGCACCGGCCGCCGTCACGATCGGGAGATCCTGGCGCGACAGGACGAGCCCGGTCGGGCCCGACGTGTTGACGAGCGCGTAGCGCCAACCGGCGACGGTCTCGTTCGCATCCGCGGGACGGAACACGGCGAGGTTCGGCATCGCGCGCAACGCCATGAGGTGCTCGACCGGCTGGTGCGTCGGACCATCCTCGCCGAGACCGACGGAGTCGTGCGTCCACACGAAGATCGCCGGCTGCCGGTTGAGTGCGGCGAGCCGGACCGGCGGGCGCATGTAGTCAGAGAACACGAAGAAGGTCGCCACGAACGGGCGAACTCCGCCGTGATAGAGCATGCCGTTTCCGATCGAGCCCATCGCGTGCTCGCGGATCCCGAACCGCAGGTTACGACCGCCGCCGCTGCGATCGTAGTCACCGCCGGGGACGATCGTCTTGGTCGATCCGCCAAGGTCGGCATCGCCTCCGAACAGCCATGGAATCTTCTTGGCGAGGTCCGCCATCACCTTGCCCGAAGCGCTGCGCGTCGCGATCGCGGCGCCGCCCATCGCGAACGATGGCAGGCTGGAGTCCCAGCCGGCGGGGAGCTCGCCACGCACGGCGAGATCGAGCTCCATCGCGAGCTCGGGGAACGCGAGCTTGTAGGCCGCGAGCTTCTCCCGCCACACGCCATGCTGTGCCGCGCCGCGCTTGGTCGCCTCGCCCATGTGGGCCTTGACCTCGTCGGGGACGAGGAACTTCGCGGCCGGATCCCAGCCGAGCGCCGTCTTGGTCGCAGCGACCTCGGCGTCGCCGAGCGGCGAGCCGTGCGCCGACGAAGTTCCGGCCTTCTTTGGCGAGCCGTAGCCGATGGTCGTCTTGATCACGATGATCGACGGACGCTTCGTGTCGTCCTTCGCGGCGCGGATTGCGGCGTCGAGCGCCTGCAGATCGGTGTCGCCGTCTGCGACGTGGAGCACCTGCCAGCCAGCGGCCGCGTAGCGTGCGCCGACGTCCTCGGACATCACGAGATCGAGCGGACCGTCGAGCGTGATCTGGTTCGCGTCGTAGAGATAGATCAGCTTGCCGAGTCCGAGGTGGCCCGCGATGCTCGCGGCCTCGCACGCGACGCCTTCCATCACGTCGCCGTCGGAGACCAGCGCGTAGGTGTGGTGATCGATCAGCTCGTGACCCGGACGATTGAAGTACGTCGCGAGGTACTTCTCGGCCAGGGCCATGCCCACGGCGTTCGCGGCGCCCTGCCCGAGCGGACCGGTCGTCGCCTCGACACCCGGCGTTTCATGCGTGGCACCCGGGTGAGCGCCTTGCTGCCACTCGGGGTGGCCCGGGGTCTTGCTGCCCCACTGCCGGAAGTTCTTGAGCTCGTCCATCGACAGCTCGTATCCGGTGAGGTGGAGCAGCGAGTAGAGGAGCATCGAACCGTGACCGGCCGACAGCACGAACCGATCGCGATCGAACCAGTGCGGCGATTTCGGATCGTGCTTGAGGTGGCGCTGCCACAGCGTGTACGCCATCGGTGCGCAGCCGAGCGGCAGCCCGGGGTGGCCCGAGTTCGCCTTCTGGATGGCATCGATCGCCAGCGTACGAATCGTGTTGATCGCGAGCGTGGGGAGGTCGGTCGTCATCGGCGAGCGCAAGCTAGCACGGACCTACGACGACACGGATCACGCCGTTGCCGGCGAGCGCGCGGGCGTGATGGTAGGATGCTCGCCTGATGGGGAACGCGAAGCCACTGGTTCTGCTCGGATTGGTTTCTCTGACGGCGATCAACGCCTGCGGCGGCAAGACGCCGGCGCCGCCGCCTGGCCCCGGATCCGGAGCGGGCTCTGCAACGATCACGAACGTCGTGACTCCACCAGCTCCGAAGGTCGACGAGCCGCCACCCGCGGAGGACCGTCCGCCCGAGCTGTTCGAGCCGATGATCAAGAAGGTCGGCGTCGGTCAGACGATCAGCTTCGCGACCACCGCGATCGATCAGGATCTCGACGAGACCCGCGTCGAAGTCACGAAGATGCCGGCCTCGGCGAAGTTCGACGCGATCACGCAGACCGTGACGTGGACGCCGACGAAGGCGGATCTGCCCAAGGGCGAGTTCACGATCCAGGTCACGCAGCCGAGCAAGAAGGGCTCGGTCACCGAGACGTGGACGATCGAGGTCGACAAGAAGAAGCAGGTCCTCCCCGTCGCCGAACAGCAGTCGGCGGTGATCGAGACGCTGCTCATGATCCGCCAGCCCAAGCGGCTCGAGCAGGTCAACAAGGACTGGCCGCTCGACAAGATGCTCCTCGTCTCCGCCGAGGGCTTCAAGCCACAGTTCGCCGCTGACAAGGCCGCCGCGCTGACCGGCACGCTCGACAAGAAGGTCCTGTTCGACGGGATGCTGTCCGAGTTTGCGAAGACGCACGGCAACCCGCGTCTCGATCCGAAGGCGCCCGAGTTCGACAAGGCCGTGTTCGGCGATCCGGCCGCGTGGAAGATCGTCGCGTTCCGTCCGCGGATCGATCGCGCGTGGACCGAGCTCCGCGTCGTGTATCAGGCCGTGAAGGCGCCCGAGCCGGTGTTCGCGATGTTCCGGATCCGTCCGGTCACCGAGTACGTCCCGGCGCTGCCGCGCCCCGCCGAGGAGCGCGCCGCGAACAACAAGGTGTTCCTCGGACTCGTCGCCAAGCACCTGCTCGATGCCGGCGCGCCGAGCGAGAAGTTCCTCAAGAACCAGGCCGCGCACGGCAAGGCCGTCGCCGCGTTCATGAACGAGTTCATGGCGATCGATCAGTCGAAGGACACGCCGTTTCTCAAGACGTTCACGATCGGCATCGCGCTCGAGGCCCGCATGGGCGGAGGCTCGGCGCGCAAACCCGACGGCACGTACAAGCACGGCGACGGCTGGGGCTGGAGCGCGCAGAAGCCGTTCATCACCGCCGACGGTACGACCCAGCAGTACACGAACGTGATCATCCCCGGCTTCTGGACCAAGACGGTGCCGTCCGACGACAAGAAGACGTGGGTGCCGGTGTGCGGACCGCGCTGGACCAAGGGCGACAAGCAACTGGCGCCCGGTCACGATGTCCTGTGTCGCAAGGCGCTCGGCTTCGTCGACCTGCCGGACACGAGCGGCGACAAGGTCAAGGGTGGTCGGATCGAAGCGAACCACCTCTACGTCGAGCACAAGAACCGGTTCATGGTCGCCAACAACTTCCCTCTCGACGACGGCCGTCGCGATATCGGCGAGGAGAACGGCATGACGTGCTCGCAGTGCCACATCCGCAACTTCGGCGTGCGCGACTATGCGGACCCAGCGAACACCGATCCGAGCGCGGGCCTCCCGAAGGCGCGCAACAAGAAGCTCGCGACCTTGAACTTCGTGATCACCCCGACGACGCACTGGGAGGAGTACACGCTCGACTTCTTGAAGCACCAGGAGTGCCGGGCGAAGCAGAACTACGAGCAGTTCCTCACCGCGGACGCCGCGAAGGGACTGACCTGCCCGCTCGCTCCGCAATGACGTAGATGAGCGCTGCACCCGCCAAGCCCGAGAAGAAGAAGCTCCCCGTAGCGGACGCAAAGCCGGCCGGGAAAGCAGAGAAGACGCGCGCGGGCGGCTGGGCAGCCTTCACCGATGGAGGCACAGCCCCGACCTGGGTGACGGCAGCACGAGTCGTTCTCGTGCTCGCGCTCGCGGCCACGATCCCGACGATCCTCGGCATCCGCCACGGCAACCGGCTGCTGTGGACCGTCGGAGTCGCGGCGCTGCCGTTCTTCTGGATGACGTTCGGCTATCACCTGTGGCGACGGATCTGCCCGCTCGCGGTGATGGGCCAGCTCGGCCGCATCTTCGGCAAGCCGGGCACCCGCAAGATGGGCGACTGGATGAGCAAGAACTACGTGCTCGTCCAGCTCGGCTTGATGCTGGTCGGGCTGACGCTGCGGCTCGTCGCCACCAACGGCAGCGACGTCTGGCTCGCCGGATTCCTCGGCTTCGTGGTGCTCGCCGCGATCGTCACGAGCTTCGTGTACGGCGGCAAGACGTGGTGCAACTTCATCTGCCCGGTCGGGATCGTCGAGAAGATCTACACGGAGCCCGCGCGCGGCTCGGCGGCTCCTGACACCACGTCGCAGTGCGCGCCGTGCGTCGCCTGCAAGAAGCACTGCCCCGACATCGATCTCGAGCAGGGCTACTGGAAGGAAGCGAATGACCGGCCGCGCCGCATCGCGTACTTCGCGTGGCCCGGCATCGTGATCGCGTTCTACGTCTACTACTACCTGGTCTCCGGCGGCTGGGACTACTACTTCGGAGGAACGTGGGCGTACGAGCGCGACCTGCCCGCGCAGATGTTCGCGCCCGGCTTCACGTTCGCACCCGCGATTCCCCGGATCGTCGCGGCCCCGCTCACGCTCGTCGGCTTCGCTGTCGCGAGCTTCGCGGTGTTCGCGCTCGTCGAGACCACGATCGTCGGCGCGCGAATGAAGGGCCTCCCCAAGGACGCGACCGACGACACGAAGACCGCGACCAAGGCGCGGATCCGCCACGGCATGCTCGCGTTCTGCGGGCTCGTCGGCTTCAACGCGTTCTATCTGTTCGCTGGACAACCGTCGCTCGCGCTCCTGCCGGGCTGGGTCGTGACGGGCTGGGGGCTCGTCGTCGTGTTCTCGTCGACCGCGATCTTCGTGCGTCGGATCACGCGCCGCGAGGACCAGCACGTCCACGAGAAGTTCGCGCAGAAGATCCTCAAGAAGTGGGAGTGGGGCGATGCCCCGCCGTCCGACGATCTCAAGGACATCTACTTGCTCCACACCGAGCGCACGAAGCAGCGCGAGGCGCGGCTCCGCGCGTACAAGGAGACGGTCCGCGAGATGGTGGCCGACGGCCTCGTCACGCGGAACGAGATGCAGCTCCTCGATAGCCTGCGCGCGCAGCTCGGCATCTCCGACAAGGATCACCAGAAGATCTTGGGCGAGCTGTCCGGCGAGGAGCGGCAGCTCTTCGATCCCGCGTACCAGGGCTCCGCCGAGACGCGGCTCGCCCGCGAGCAGTACCGCAAGGACCTCACGCGCCTCGTGATGGAGGCCGCGCGCCTCGGCACCTCGCCGACGCCGCAGAGTCTGGTCCAGCTCCGCGTCGAGCGCGGGGTCACCGAGGCCGAGGAGGACGACGAGCTCGCGACGCTGCTCGCGCCGGGCGGACCGATCGCCGCGATCTACACCAGCGAGCTCGCCGAGATCGGAAAGCTCGTCGCCGCGTGTGAGGCTGCGAACCAGCCCAACGCCGCGCACAGCGAGTCCGCGAGCCTGTCCTTGCTCCGCCACCTCGCGAAGCACCGGGCCCACGAGCACGCGATCAACGCGCTCGGCGTGCTCGCTGTCATGACCCAGAAGCCCGAGGTCGAGCAGGTCCGCGTGCAGGCCGCGACCCGCGGCATCGTCAAGCTCGGCTCGCTCGATGCTCTCGACGGGATCGATGCCGCGCTCCGCGAGCCGCTCGTCGCGGCGCTCACCCGACTCCACCAGCAGGCGCAGGGTGCGTTCACCGTCGAGCCGCTGCTCGCGATCGCCGACGACCCGTCGCGTCACCTCCGCGCCGTCGTGGCGATGCTCTTGACGCGGTTCGAGGACGAGGGCCCGCGCGCCAAGCTGCTGACCCTGATCGGCGATCCCGAGCCGATCGTGCGCGAGGCCGGCGTGCGTGCGATGGGTGCGAAGAGCCGCCTGACCCGCGACCTGCTCGCGAAGGTCCTCGACGATCCGGACCCGCGCGTGCGCCACGCGGCGGTCCGCGCGGTCTCGGGGACCACGTCGAACGAGATGCCCGCGATCGATCCGTCGATGTTCGCGCAGACCAAGCACGGCGTCGGCAAGCCGGGCGTCTACGCGACACTCGACGCGAACGCCGCGATGGCATCCCTCACCGTGATCGAGAAGATGATGCTGATCCGGCAGGTCCCGATCTTTGCCGAGCTCGATCCCGATGATCTCGAGGAGCTCGCGGACATCGTCGAGGAAGCTCGCGTCGAGGCCGGCAAGAACGTGTTCGACGAGGGAGATCCAGGCGACGCGGTCTACCTGATCGTGAAGGGCGAGGTCACCGTGTTCACCGGGGGCAAGGGCGATCGCCCCGAGCGCATCCTGTCGCGGCTCGGCAGCGGCGCGTGCATCGGCGAGATGGCCGTGCTCGATGCGTCGCCGCGCTCCGCGACGGTGCGCGCCAACGAGCGAACGCGAATGCTGCGGGTTCCCGGCGAGGGCTTCAAGCGCGTGATGTCGGAGCGCCCCGAGATGTCGCAGGCGATCGTCGCCGAGCTCGTCAAGAGGATGCGCGGGATGATGGCGCAGGGTCCGACGCCGATGCTGTCGAGTCCGTCGATCCGGATCCCGGCACCCGATGAATGAGATCTGTTAGGCTCTGGGCCACATGAAGAAGGACACGGCCAAGACGATCTTCCGGACGGTGGTGTTTGCGGGTGCCATGCTCGGCACGGGCGGCTGCAGCAAGAAGCAGACGACGCCATCGACGGTGCCGGCGAACACCAGCCCGACCGCCGATCCGGCGACGGGTACTGGAACGGACACCCCGGTGGGTACCGAGACCGCGACGCCCGAGGATCCGTGCGCGGGCGTCGATCCCTGCGCCGGCGGCGAGCGTCCGCGCGGCAACGACGATGGCGGCGGCGGCGCAGGTCGCGGCTTCATTCTCAGCTGAGGCATCGATCGCCTGGAATTCGGCCCCGCCCGATGTCATCGTCGAGGGTGGAGGGCTGGACGCATGACGAAGCATCGTGACCTTGCGCAGGTTGTCTACTCGAGCACCTTGGGGCGCGATAGCGCTCAGCGGATCTGGCGGACCGTGGTCGTCGCGGGCGCGATGCTCGCGTCGCCGATGATCGCAAGCGCCGAGGACAAGGCTCCGACGCCACCGGCGAAGTCCGAGAAGGCGCCCGCGCCTCCGGCGAACAGCCAGCCTGCTCCGCCGCCGCCGACGAAGGCCGAGCTCCTGAAGCAGGCGCAAGCTGCGCTCAAGGCCGTCGAGGCGGAGGTCGCCGCGATCGACAAGACGATCCTGGCGGCGACCGACGAGGTCAAGGCCGCGCAGAACCAGGCCGACCGCGAGGCGGCCAGCGCGAAGCTCAAGAATCACCAGAAGACCAGGGCCGACCTCAAGGTCAAGCTCACCGCGGCCAAGGCCGAGGTGAAGAAGGCCGATGCGGCGGTGAAGGCCGAGGCCAAGGCGAACAAGCCCAAGCCGCGCCCGCGTGGCGACGACGAGCTGCGGCCCAAGGGTCGCGGCTTCATCCTCAGCTAGCCCGGCCTGGCGTTTGGTCCGCCGCGGTGTCATCGTCCTGGCCTCACAGGGGGACTGATGACCAAGCGCGCAGCATTCTCGAACACGATCTGGCGGACGGTGGTCTTTGCGGGCGCGATGCTCGCGACTCCGCTCGTCGCTGGTTGTGGCGGCTCCGACAAGAAGGAGTCCACCACCCCGACCGAGACCAAGCCCGTCGAGGATCCGGCCGTTGCGGAGAAGGCCGCCGCTGATGCGAAGGCTGCCGAAGACGCGAAGGCCGCCGAGGCCAAGGCTGCCGAGGAGAAGGCGGCCGCAGAGGCCCAGGCGATCGCCGACAAGGCGGCCGCGGACAAGGCAGCCGCCGACGAGGCCGCCGCTGCCAAGGCTCGCCCCCGCGCGAACACGAAGAGCCGCAAGACCGGTCGCGGCTTCATCCTCTCGTAGGCCTGCCGTGGAACCGGACGTCCTCGGAGACATCGAGCCGCAAGGGCGGGACGACGCGTACGAACCGACCAGCCCCTGGTGGCTGTCCGGGACTCCGCTCGAGTCCGAGCACCATCGACTCATGCGCCGCCGCACGGTCCACATCCCGTGGACCGAGACGACGGCACCGGCGCTGACGGCCCCCGAGCGCGCGCGCCTCGCGGCGACCTGGATGCGGCGCTCCGAAGCGGAGTACCTCGCGGTGTCGACGTTCTCGGTCCTCGCGATCGATCTCGTCGCAGCGGCCGCGCCTGCCGACGTGCTCTCGCTGTGCCTGCGCGCAGGGATCGACGAGGTCCGCCACGCGGAGATGTGCATCCGCATGGCGAAGATCTACTCGGGCGAGCAGAAGCTCCCGCCGCCCGGGATGTCGTCGCTTCCCGATGATCCCGCGCGCCCCAAGCTCCATCAGGCGCTCGCGAACACGATGCTCGTGTCGTGCGTCTCCGAGACGTACGCGACGACCGTGCTGTCCGCGACGCGCGACCTGACGACCGATCCAACCGCGCAGGCCGTGCTCACGTCGATCTACTCCGACGAGGTCATGCACGCACGGCTCGGCTGGTCGTACATGCGCTACGCGATCGAGGTCGGTGGTCAGGGCGTGATCGACGCGGCGGCTGCGATGCTGCCGCGCGCACTGCGCGGTGTCGCGAACGTCGTCGAAGCGGAGCGCCCTGTCGGTGACGTCACCGATGCGGTGCGGTCGCATGGCCTGATGACGCCCGCCGAGGAGCGCGTGATCTTCTCGACCTGTGTTCGCGAGGTTCTCGTGCCCGGCTTCCAGGCACTCGGGATCCCGATCGGTACTGCCCTCGAGGACTACGGAGACGCATGGGCGCACGCAGCCTGATTCTGACGACGTTCCCTGCCCTCGCACTTCTCGCGGGTTGTCCGCAGAAAGCGGTCGAGGCACCGAAGCAGCCGAAGACGCTGGCCGAGCGCGTCGTCGCCGACTTCGAGGCCGCCGTGAAGCAGAGCAAGGACGCGTACGTCGCCCTGTTCGACTTCGCGGCAGTCGGCGAGTACGAGATCCTGCTCCATCGCTACGATCTCAACGGCCGGCTCGCGAACCTGACCGACGCAGAGAAGGAGCAGTTCTCCGCCGAGGACGGCACGCCGTACTCTGCGGAGCGCGAACGCCGCAACGTCGGCAACTTCTTCACGTTCCTCGCACAGCGCACGGTAGGCACCGGTGGTTGCGTCGCGGCGGAGCCTCGCACGGGCTACGGCAGGATGCTCGGCCAGGCCTTCGAGGAGCTGCCCGAGGGAACGCCGCCGGGCTACGAGGTCCTGCGCACGCACGCCAATGCGTGGCTCGCGCGCGGCGGCGTCGTCGGCTTCACGTGCAGCGGTGGCAAGGGTGGCCTCGCACTGGTGTTCACGGCCAAGGACAACCCGCGCGGCTACGACCTGATCACGATCTACGATGACTGAGCCGCGTTGCATCGCGCTCGTCGTGCGATAGGGTGCCCCCATGATCAAAGCGGTCCTGCTCTCGGCCCTGGTGTTCGTCGCGGCTTGCTCCGGCAAGAAGGACGAGGAGAAGATCCTCCAGCCCGAGCCAGCCGACGTCGTTGCGACGCCAGCAGCGGGCTCGGCCGCGACGGGCTCGGCCGCGACAGGCTCGGCGACCGGATCCGGATCGGCGCTGAGCTCGGGCTCGGCAACGGACTCGGCGACCGGATCCGGATCGGCGCTGGGCACAGGCTCGGCCGCGACGGGCTCGGGAAGCGCGGGAATGGCCGAAGCGCCGCCACCCGCGACCGGCTCGTCCGCGGGCTCCGGTTCGGCCGCGAAGGCGCCCGCCGCAAAGGCGCCCGCCGCAAAGGCGCCCGCCGCAAAGGCGCCCGCCG
>JANOPP010000745.1:0-3454 GCA_031421915.1 Myxococcales bacterium
CTCCACATCCACGTGGAGGAGCCACGGCGTCGAAGTCAATCCGTCCACAGCCTCCTCCGGCTGCCACGGCCGCGCACCACAACACGGCGCTCCATGAAGAGAACGCTCGACCGAGCTCGCGAACTGCGTACCCCACGTGGGACCTGTCAGATG
The DNA here is from genome assembly GCA_031421915.1 of Myxococcales bacterium. Classification (GTDB taxonomy): domain Bacteria; phylum Myxococcota_A; class Polyangia; order Haliangiales; family Haliangiaceae; genus JABFXX01. The sequence goes on from JANOPP010000745.1 coordinate 154, forward strand.
GTATCCGAGTCCACACCTGACCGCAGGTGCGCCCGGTCGCGTCCAGTGGACGCGCGGATTGTCACGGCATCAGCGCAGATCGATGACCGCGGCGCCGTCGCTCGTGATCGACGCCAGGTTTCCGCTGCTCGCACCGTCGATGCCCATCTCGACGCGCGTGAACGACGTCGCGATCTTGTCGATGAAGAACTTCCCGTTCTTGCACGGCACCGGCGAGAAACCGAACGAATCACCGGAGAGCGTCAGGAAATGAATGTAGAGGTACGGGTGCGCCGTGCAGCTCGTCGTGCTCGCGACCGCGCCATCGACGGTCCACGTCACGGTGACCTGCCGGATGCTCGACGCGGGGTAGCACACGCCATCGCGCGCACATGTCTGCGATCCGCACTCGCTGTCCTGCCGGCAGCCGTAGATCGGATCGCCACCTGGGTCGGTCCAGCCGCCCCCATCGTACGGGTCGTACGGATCGGGCTCGGGCGGGGGAGGCGCGAGACAGCCAGCGACGAGACCGAGGGCGAGCGCGATCCTCATGGAGTCCCCGATGATAGCGCAGCCCACAGCTCGTCCGCGGTGAAGTCTCGCTTGCCCCCCGCCTCGGCGGCGCGGACCAGCCGCACGAGGCTGGCATTTACCGGCGAAGTCCGGCGGAGCCGCTTCGCGAGCGCCACGACCTCGCCCTGGAGCTGATCGATCTCGGTCGGGCGCTTCGCCTCGAGGTCGTCCCACATCGACGACCGCGCCTGCGGATCGATCGCGACCGCCTTGGCGGCGACGACGCGAAACACGCGATCCGGGAGCTCGAGCATCCGCGGCATCCAGCGCGCCGGGACGAGCGTCAGCCTCGCGATCGGGAGCTGGGCCGCGTCGAGAAGACCGATCGCCTCGCGCTGCGCCGCCGCGAGACAGCGCCGGAACGTGCGCTGCGCCAGCTCCGCCGCGAGCGGGATCCCCGACAGCGCATTGATCGCGTTGTTGAGGTTCATCACGAGCTTTGCCCACTGCACGGCGGGCATGTCCCGGCGCGTCGAGTACGTGATGTGCGCGGCCCCGACCGCCGTGTACAGCGACGAGGCGGCGCTGTTCATCTCGATCATCAGCGTGCCCGACGAACCGCGGTGATACGCGCCCGGGCCCGAGCGCACCACGTTCCACGGCACCATGCCCGCGAGCACGGTGCGGCCGGGGAGAGCCGACCGCAGGAGCTCGACGTTGCGCACGCCGTTCTGCATGCTCACGACGAGCGCGCCCTCGGGCAGCAGGCGCGCGAGCGTCGCTGCAGCCTCCGCGGTCTGCGCCGACTTCACGCAGACGAGCGTGATCGCGGCGCCCGCAGCGGCGATCGGATCGATCGTCGTGCGCACGCCCGGCGTTGGTACCTCGGTGCCGCCATCGCGGAGCACGGCGAGCGTGCGCTCCGGTCCGTCGAGCTCGGTCACGGTGAGCCCCGCAGCGAGCTCGTCGAGCACGCGCGGTCGGCCGATCAGCGTGACGTCGGCGCCGCCCGCGGCCAGCTTGCCTCCGAGCCAGCAGCCGATCGCACCCGCGCCGAACACGGCGATCGTGGGACCGCTCATGCAAGGCCCCCTGCGGTCATCGGCTCGGCCCGCGTCACGGCGCCACGATACTGCACAGCGCGCACACGTGCGGGATCGGGACCCTCGCGATCCTCGGGGGGTACCGCGGCACACGCGATGCAGCCACAGGGATCCATGACCACCCACCCCATCAATCCCGAGAGCGGCAAGGTCGGCTATGCACTCGCCTGGTTGCTCGGTATCCCGCTGCCGATTCTCGCGATCGTGTACCTGTTCTCGCGCGGCTGCTGATCACAAGGCGTAAGCAACGCGCTGCTGGCTCGTTGATTCCCCGACGGCGACGCTCCGACTTCCGGGGCGCGCCGAGGAGGATCCCGTGCAGCTCTCGCGCGCTCGCTTTGCCTTGTCGGTTCTGTGCTTCCTGACGGTCGCCGCCTGCGGTGGCGGCAGGATGAAGATGGCCTCGGCCCCGATGGCGGCCGGTGCCGCTCCGTCGATTCCCAACGCACCGCCGCCGCTCGAGCGCTCGTTGTTCGCGCGCGATCCGAACGGCGCGCTGTCCGAGGACGCACTGCAGAAGATCCTCGCGTCTCCGATCGAGCTCGATCTGCCCGCGCGCGTCGGTGTCCTGCCGATCGCGACGCACATGGACTGGCGCGGCCCGGGTCCCGATGATGGCGTTCCCGCGGGTCTCGCCCCGCTGGTCAAGACGCTGCGCAAGGACCGCGCGTTCACGCTGGTCACGCAGACGCTCGTGATCCCGTCCGGCGCGCTCGGCATGGAGGCGCTGCGCGAGATCGCCGCGCGCTATCGCCTGCGGTACCTGCTCCTGTATCGCGAGGTGCTCGCCAGGGACTCCGCGTTCGGTGCGTGGGCGTTCGGCTATGCGACGGTGATCGGCGCGCTGTTCCTCCCCGGCAAGTTCCAGGAGGTCTACGGCTACACCGAGGTCAGCATGTTCGACGTCAAGACCGGCCTTTTGATGTTCACCACACGGCGCGCGGTCACGGCCTCGCACACGACGAACCAGTGGCACCAGAAGACCAAGCTCGACAAGCTCGCCGCCGCCGCGGTCACGAAGTTCGCACCGGACCTCGCGGCCGACGTCCTCGCCGACCTGCGCCGGTTCGCCGTCGCCGCCGTCGCGGAGAACGCGCAGCGCAGTGGTACGTCCGCCGAGGGTCTGGTCTCGTATCCCGGCCTCGAGGGCGACCCGCTCGCAGGTCCGACGATGGCCGTCGACGCGAAGAACTAGCGGCGTAGGTCAAGGGCCAGAAGTCACGAGGGATTCTCGGCCTCGGGGATGCTATCGTCCGTGTGCAAATGCGGTCGGCGGGTCTCCTGGCACTGGCAATCCTCGCCGCGATTGCACCCGCCCGCGCCGATGATGTCGATGCGCTGATCGCTGAGGGGCAACAGCTCGCGAAGAAGAGCGAGTTCGAGCCCGCGATCGATCGCTTCAAGCGAGCCGATCGGATCACCCCGAAGGCGAGCCACGCCTGCATGATCGGCCTGACCTACCTGCGGCTGCAGATCTTGCCGCGGGCCGAGCTGTTTCTCGCGCTCTGTCGCAAGCGCGCGACGGCGAGTGATCCGCTGCCGACGTGGATGGCGGATGCGGAGCGCCAGCTCGCCGAGCAGCTCGCCGCTGCGAAGATGCTCGCAGTCGACCTGCGTGTGCTGCCTGCCGAGGCCGTTGCGACGGTCACGATCTCGACCTTCGGCGCCGACGAGTCGTTCGAGCCGCAGGCGTTCCATCTCGGCGG
>JANOPP010000746.1:0-7328 GCA_031421915.1 Myxococcales bacterium
CGCGGTCACGCAGGACGGCAAGGAGATGATCGACGTCGTTGACATGCGGATCGACGAGGTCGTGAAGATGATCCGGGGCAAGAAGGGCACGAAGGTCAGCCTTCGCATCCAGAAGTCGGCGGGCACCGAAGATACGGTGACGATCACGCGCGACAAGGTCGTCCTCGAGGAGGCCTATGCCAAGGCTGCCGTGCTCTCGAAGAAGGGTCAGAAGGACGTCGGCTACATCTACTTGCCGAGCTTCTACGGTGGTCGCGGGAGCCCGCGCACTGCAGCCGGCGACGTGCGCAAGCTCCTCGCCGAGATGCGGACGCGCAAGGTCGCGGGCGTGATCCTCGATCTGCGCGGCAACGGCGGCGGCATCCTCGGCGACGCCGTCGAGATGACCGGCGATCTGATCCAGACCGGCCCCGTGGTCCAGGTCCAGGACAGCCACAAGCAGCGCGAGGTCCACGACGACGACAAGAAGGGCTTCGAATACGACGGCCCCGTGATCGTGATGGTCGATCAGTTCAGTGCCTCCGCGTCCGAGATCGTCGCCGGCGCGCTCCAGGACTACGGCCGCGCGCTGATCGTCGGCACCTCGCCGACGCACGGCAAGGGCACGGTCCAGACGCTCGCGGATCTCGATCGCGGCGGTTCGTCGGATCTCGGCGTTCTCAAGATCACGATCCAGCAGTTCTTCCGCGTGAGCGGTTCGTCGACGCAGCGCGAAGGCATCAAGCCCGACATCCTGCTGCCGAACCCGGCCGGCCACCTCGAGACGGGCGAGCGCGAGCTGGAGCACGCGATCGCGTGGTCGCAGATCCCTCCGGCGCCGCACGACAAGTGGCAGCAGACGTGGAAGCAGTCGACGCTCGCGGCCGCGAGTGCCGCACGCGTCGCGAAGAACCCGCTGCTCTCGCGGATCGCGACCACCGTCGCCGTCCTCCGCGAACGGCAGAAGGACACGCGCGTCCCCCTCCAGCGCTCGGCGTGGGATGCCCGCCGCAAGGAGCAGCGCGCTGCCCTCGAGGCCGCGTCGCCCGACCTCGCCACGACGCCCGCCAAGCTCGGCGTCAAGACGATCGAAGATCCCGATGCTCTGCCGCCGGTCGCGCCGGGCCCCGGTGGAAAGACCGATGATCGCGCGCAGAAGTGGCGGGACGGCCTCGCGCGTGACCCGTGGCTCGACGAGTCGGTGAACATCCTCGCCGACATGCAGAAGTAGCTCAGCGCTTGGTTCGTTGGGCGCGGCTCGCGAGCCAGATGTAGTAGCGCGGTCCGCCCGGCGTCGTCGGCTGGGTGCGTTGCAGCGTCACCGCGAACCCGACCTCCTTCAGCCACAGCGTGAACGTGCGCGATCCGAATGCGGACCACACGGCGAGCACGCCACCGGGCCGCAGCGCCTGCTTCGCCCGCACGAGTCCACTGCGCTTGTAGAGCCCGGCGTTCCCTTTGTGTACGAGCGCATCGGGACCGTTGTCGACGTCGAGCAGGATCGCGTCGTAGTCGCTGCCGCGCTTGATCACGTCGGCGACATCCTCGACGAGCACGACGACGCGCTTGTCGCGGAGCGGACGCTTCGCGAGCACACCCTGCGCGCCGCGATTCCACGCGACGACCTCGGGTACGAGCTCCGCGACCTCGACCCGCGCCGCGCGCGGAAGGGCATCGAGCGCAGCGCGCAGCGTGAACCCGAGACCGAGTCCGCCGATCAGGACGCGCGGCTTCGCGATGCCTTTGACCGCATCGCCGACCACGGCGCCGAGCTCGTCCTCCGAGCCATGATCGTGGCTCGTCATCAGGCTGCGACCACCGACCTCGATGCCGATGTTGCCGTCCCAGCGCACGAGCGTCATCTCCTTGCCGTCGGGGAGGAGGACACGCGCAAGCACCTCGTCGGATTTCACTCGACGAGGCTACTCGGAATCACGCGCTCAGAGCGCGGGGAGCGCCTCGAGCTTTTCCCAGCAGATGCTGCAGCGGCTCGCGGCGCGATAACCCTCGCCTTTGCAGGCCGGGCAGGTCCGCATCGCCGGAGACTCGCCGAGCGCGAGTGTCTCCACGAGGAGATTCCACGAGGCGCGCAGATCCTTGCCGGTGGGGTTGGTATCGGGCAGCCGCGTGAGCTCGCGCTCGACGTCAGCCACCATGGTCCTCAGCTGGTCGCGCGCAGGTCCTTCGAGATTCAGATTCGACAATCGGTGCCTTGCTGTAACGAGTTCCGCCGCAGAACGCACGAACGAGCGAACATGGTTGCCCATGTTCGCTCGCACGATTTCAAGCGCCAGTGACCGCGGGGCGGTTCACCACATCGCCGTGTAGCCCATGTTGACCTGCACTGCGCTGGTCAGAGCCACAACGGTGACGTCGGGGTTGCCCATGTCGGTGTCGATCGTCGTGTACTGGTACGAGATCGACGGGGTGAGGACACCCGAGCGGCCGACCATGAAGTTCGCACCGAGGCGCGGAGCAATCGCGAAGCCGGTTCCGAGGCTCGACACGTGCGAGGCGCCGATGCCGAGGCCCACGAAGCCGAACGTCGAGCGGTTGAACGGAAGGTGGTAGCTCGGCTCGATCAGCGCCGACCACAGGGTCGACGAGTTGCCGCCCGCCTTGATGTTCGAGATGCTGAGGATGGCCGACAGCTCGAGGTTGTCTGCGACGAACCAGCCGATCGACGGCGAGAGGTTCAGGTTGCGGTAGTCGGATGCGAACGTGAAGCCCGCCGAGCCACCGAGCTCGAGGACACCCGCGCGGCCGTAGCCAACCACACCACCGACGCCGGCCTGGGAGACCAGACCGCCTGCGGGCATGCTGGGCGAGGCGACCTCGGGCTGAACATCGTTGTCGGACTGCGATGCTGGCAGATCCACCGTCGGCGTCGGCGCAGACACCTTGCCCGGCGTGCCGGTGCCGGCGTCCTGGGGCTGCTCGCCGGAGGGGACCGGCTCGGCCGGGGGAGCGGGGGCCGGCTGGGCGCCAGCAACGGAGGCCATGAGGATGATCGAGCTAAACAGAGTCTTTGAAATCGTACGCATAATGAAAGTCCTTCTCGCTATTCGCGGGATACCTGGTGAGCGAAGCGGAAGCCGCTTGCCGCAAGCCAACCCATGAGCAAGCACGGGACCAGATCTGCAAGTCGGTGCAGGTCCACGCGAGAACATCGCAGGCAACCTTTTCCGCGCAGGGCGAGTGAGCGAACCCCGCACGTTCGTGGTGTGCGCGCTCACCGAATGACACACCTGCGCCGCTGACGCTCGATCTCCGGGGACGTTCCCGACGGCCCCCCACGTGCACGGGTTGCGCGCGAGGCACGTGCCTCATGACTCGTGGGTGCTTGCCGCGAGAACCACGAGTCAGCCGCCGGCGATCTGCGCCGGCGGTTTTTTTGGTTCAGGACTTCGGTCTCGCCGCTTTCTCGCGCAAGGCGCCGCCGTCCTCGCGAGCTGTCACAGCGGAAGCGCGAAGATCCCGACGAACTGCGGGGTCGGCACCGTGATCGACGCCGCCGTTGAGGTCAGCGTGCCGGCGGTGGGATCGATCCTGAACGGTACGACGCTGTTCGAACCCGCGTTCGCGGCGTAGAGGAACGTCCCCGTCGGGTCGACGGCGAAGTTGCGCGGCGTCATCCCCTGCGTGCTCGTGTGGCCAGCGAGCGTGAGCATCCCGGTCGCGGCATTGATCGCGAAGACGACGATGTTGTTGTCGCCGCGATTGCTGCCGTAGAGGAAGTTGCCCGTCGGGTGCACCACGACCTCGGCGGTCGAGTTGGTCCCGACCGCCCCGGCGGCGCGCGTCGACAGCGTCTGCATCGAGGTCAGGCGCCCGGTCGCCACGTCGAGAGCGAACATGGTCATCGTGCTATCGAGCTCGTTGATGACGTACGCGCGCGTGCCGTTCGGCGCGAACGCGATGTGGCGCGGCCCGGCGCCGGCCGCGGTGGCGACCGTTGGTGGCGTGTTCGCTGTCAGGACGCCCGTGGTCGGCTCGAACCGGTACTGCGCGACGTGGTTCGCACCGAGGCACGGCACGAACACCGAGCGGTTCGTCGCGTCGGCCTGGATCATGTGGGCGTTCGCACCGGGCGTCAGCGTCTGCGCTGCGACGCCGAGCCCGCCGCTCGGCAGCACGGGGAACACCGAGATCGTGCCGTTGTTGTAGTTCGCGACGAACACGTATGCGCCGGTCGCGTCGATCGAGACGTGCGTCGGACCGGTTCCGCCCGCGCCAACATCATTGATGAACGTCAGCGCGCCGGTCGCCGGCGTCACCATGTACGCGCCGACGCGGTTGCCCGACGCGACCGCGTAGAGATTCGTGCCGCGATGCGCGAGGAACGACGCCCCCGTGCGAAACGCGGTGATCGTCGAGATCGGGGTCAGCGCGCCCGTGCTGGTGTTGACGTCGTACCAGGCGATGTCGGCACCCCCGCTGACATAGGCAACGAGCCTGGTGGGAATCGCGGCGTCGACGGCCGCGTCATCGGGACTCGCATCGCTGACCGGCGCATCCGTCTCCGCGGGCGTTGGCTCGGCATTGCAGGCCGACGCAAGGATGACCACGACGCCCGCGAGGAGACGATCCACGGCAGCCATCATACCCTCGATCGAGTACCCTGCCGGCGTTGTCCGATCTCAGCTTCTCGACGCTGCCGTCCCTCGCCAAGCCCTGGCTCGATAACCTCGACCAGCTCGGCTACCGCGAGATGACGCCGATCCAGGCGCTCGCTCTCCCGGCGATGCTCGACGGGAAGGACGTCCTTGGCCAGGCGGGCACCGGCACCGGCAAGACCGCCGCCTTCGGCCTCGCCTTGCTCTCGCGCGTCACGCCTCGAAGTGGGCGTCCCGGCGCCCTCGTCCTGTGCCCCACCCGCGAGCTCGCCGCGCAAGTCGCCGAGGAGGTGCGTCGCCTCGCGCGTCCCCTGCCCCACACCCGGATCCTCGTGCTCAGCGGCGGTAGCTCGATCCAGCGCGAGCGCGCGTCACTCGAGGGTGGCGTCGATATCGTGATCGGCACGCCGGGCCGCGTGCAGGATCATCTCGCGCGCAACCGCCTCGACCTCGGCGCGATCCGCACGCTCGTGCTCGACGAGGCCGACCGGATGCTCGAGATGGGCTTCATCGACGCCGTCACGGCGATCACCGCGGAGACCTGGAAGGATCGCCAGACGCTCCTGTTCTCGGCGACCTTCCCCGACGCCGTACGCGCCATGAGCGCGAGCTTCCAGCGCGACGCGCTCCACGTGGTCGCGCCCGTCGTCGAGACCGCGTCCCGCGTGACCAAGTTGATCTACGACGTCGGCACCGGCGACCGCTCCAACGCGCTCGTCCGGATCCTCGGCCATCACCGCCCCGCCTCGACCGTGGTGTTCTGCAACCACCGCGAGACCTGTGACACGGTCGCCGATGCGCTCAGCTTCTCGGGGTTCGCCGCGGTCGCGCTCCACGGCGGCATGGACCAGCACGATCGCAACACGGTCCTCCTGCTGCTCAAGAATGGCTCGCTGCGCATCATCGTCGCGACCGATGTCGCCGCACGCGGGCTCGACATCGACGAGCTCGGCGCCGTGATCAACTACGACCTCCCCCGCGAGGACGATGTGTTCACGCACCGCATCGGCCGCACGGCGCGCGCCGGTCACGAGGGCCTCGCGATCACGCTCGTCGGTCCCGCGGATCGCCGCGCTCTCGACGAGCTGCGCAGTGGACCGCTCGCGAATGTCCCGGTCTCTTCTCTGCCCGAGCCCGGCGACGAGCGCGCCGCGCCGCCCGCGATGATCACGATCGCGATCCAGGGCGGGCGTCACGATCGTCTGCGACCCGGCGACATCGTCGGTGCACTGACGACCGAGGTCGGCATCGCCGCCACCGAGATCGGCCAGATCAGCGTGATGGATCGGATCTCGTTTGTCGCCGTGACGTCCGCGATCGGTCCACAGGTGCTCGCCGGCCTGAACGCGGGCCGGATCAAGAAGAAGCGGTTCCGCGCGTACCAGGTCACCCCGCCGCGCGGCCGCTAACATATGCTCCTCGGTGATGGACCAAGCTCGACGTCAGGAACGTAGTCTCGCCCTGGGACGCACCCTCCCTTCCGATCTCGCCGCCGGCGCCGGCGCGCTCAAGGACACACCGTCTGATCCAGATGCGGCGCGCCTCCACGCGTTGCTCGAGGTCTGCTACCTCGCGGCGTCCGCCGATGACGTCCTGACCGATCAGGAGATCGATCACCTCGTCGCCAACCTCCAGTCGTGGCTTCAGGCCAAGCTCGAGCCCGCGTTCCTGGTCGAGCTGTTCGAGCAGCTCGCGCGCCAGCTCGCGGCCGATGGCTTCCAGGGCCGCCTGAAGGCGACCGCCGCGATCCTCGACCACGACTCGCGCCGCCTCGCCTACAAGCTCGCGTGCGTGACCGCGCTCTGCGATCACGATGTCCACGACGACGAGCTGAAGTTCCTCGGTGGGATCGCCGATGCGTTTGCGATCCCGGCCGCGGAAGCTCAGGCGATCTTCGACGCGCTCGACGAAGCGATCACGGCTTCGTGATCGCGTTCGCCATCGCGGCGAGCCTGGTCACGGTGTTGATGTTGCGGGCGGCGTTGATCGCTGGCAGCAGTGCAACGAACGCCGGCATCACCGCACCTCGAGCGTGGCGGGCGTCCAGTTCTTCGCGCGCCGCGCACTGCGGCTCGCGGCGTCCTCGGTGTCGTACGCCGTGAACTGCACCGGCGCGCCCGTGAAGTCCCCCGCCCGCCCGAGCACCTCCAGGTTGATCACCGCGCGTCCCGGGTCACCTGGCTCGAACGCGGCGACGAACACGCCGCAGGTCCGGCAGATCAGGAAGTCCGCGAGCCGCAGCCCGAACCGGTAGCGCGTGAGCACTGCATCGCTCGCGCGGATCGTGACGTGCCCTGTGGGATCGGACGTGTAGCGCGGTCGGTGGCGAGCACAGAAGCCGCAGCCGCACGTGCGTACGGGGAGATCTGCCGGCGCGCGCTCGGTTGCGAGCTGGATCGTGATGGCGCCGCAGTGGCAGGAGCCGTCGAGCATTGGCCGACTCTACTATCCTCGATAGCCCGTGCCAGGAGTGCGCGGCTCGTACTCGGCACAGACGTGGGTCTCCTGGACCTGCTCCGTGACGGTGTCGATGATCGCGAACAGGTCCTGCTTGGACTGCACCGCTCGATACGCGTCCTTGGTGCCGCGGAAGCACATCAGGTTGCCGAACAGGCCATGGCCGTACGGTGAGTAATCGGAGAGCCCGCACCCGAAGCAGATCGCGAGCCGCAGATCCGGGCAGGCGCGCTGGAGCTCGACGAGCTCGTCCTCGAACCAGCCGGAGCGGCCCGA
>JANOPP010000747.1:0-4915 GCA_031421915.1 Myxococcales bacterium
CCGCAGTTCCAGGCCGTCGGTGCGCGGGTCACGTTCTTCGTCAGCCGCTACGCCGCACTCCGCCCCGAACAGCACGCGAAGCTCCACGAGCTCGCGGCCGAGGGTCACGCCATCGAGGCGCACGGCGTGCTCCACCTCCGCGCGCCCGAGTTCGTCGAGGATCACGGCCTCGCGCGCTACATCGCCGACGAGGCGTTGCCCTCGATCCAGCGGATGCGCGACGACGGCTTTCCGGTCAGCTCGTTCGCCTATCCGTTCGGCGCTCGCACGAGCGAGATCGACGAGGCCATCCTCGATCACGTCGCGATCCTGCGCTCGATCTCGTTCACGTACACCGGCCCTGTCGTTGACGACTGCCCCCGATGATCCGCATCGCTTGCCTCCTCGTGTTACTGACCGCGACCGCGCTCGCGGAGGCACCTGCGCGCGTGCTCGTCGCGGATGCGGATCCCGAGCTGGTGCGCGCGATCGGAAAGGCGCTCGCGCCGTGGAAGATCGCCGTCGTCGTCGAGGCCGCGCCGACCGAGGCGCGCGCACTCGCACGCGGCGAGACCGTCGATGCGCAGTTCGTCGTGTGGCGCGTCGACGCAGAGCTCGTCGTGTTCGATCGCGCCGTGGGGACCACCGAGCGACGAGCCTCGCGCGCAGGTCCACTCGATCCGGTGAGCGCTGCCGCTGCGGCACTCACGGTCAAGACGCTGCTCCGGCTCCCTCCGCTTTCCGACGAGGCCTCGAGTCCCGAGCGGCCCGCCCCTGCCCTCGTCGCGACCGTTCCCGCGACCGACACCGGACGCGAGCTCCGTCTCCAGGTCGGGGCCGGCGCGCGGCTCGCCCAAGGCTCGGAGACGGAGCTTGGAGGACGCGCGGTCCTCGCGGTGCTGGTGCGGCCTTCGCGGGCGCTCGGTCTGCGCCTCGGCGTCGTCGGCGATCTCGGGACGTCGTCCGCGGTCTCGCGCGCGGGGTTCAAGGGAACGTGGAGCGACTGGGCCGTGCTCGGGATCGCGAGCTGGAGCTGGTCGGCGGGCCCCCTCGAGCTCGCACCCACGATCGGCGCCGGCCTGACGCGCTCCGACCTCGACGGCGAGCTCGGCCAGATGGGCCATCAGGAATCTTCGCTCCTCGCCATCGTCCGCGCCGGTGTGTCGGTGCGTTGGCCACTCGGGCGCTGGAGCCTCGGCGTGTCTCTCGACGCGGATCTGGTGCCGGGCGCTCCCACCTACATGAAGCAGCAAGGGATGGGCATGCCCAGCCCGCTGTTCGAGGTACCGGGATTTGCAGCAACGCTCGGTGGGTTCGCAGCGGCCGATCTAGGCCGTTGATCTGTTGCGACCTTTTGCTCCCTCCCCCCCACTACATCTTGGTGGCAGCCATCTCCCCCGCCCGGGACCAGGACCTCGCGCTCGCGCGCAGGGCCGCCGAGGGAGATCGTGTAGCGCAGCGCGAGCTGTTCCACAACCAGCGCCTCTCGGTTCACCACACGCTGTACCGGATCCTCGGCGCGAATCGCGACCTCGAGGATCTGGTCCAGGACGCGTTCCTCGAGATCTTTCGCGGCCTGCACTCGTTCCGCGGTGACAGCACGCTCGCGCGCTGGTGCCAGACGATCGCGACGCGAACCGCCTACCTCTCGATCTCGCGCCGCCGCCCCGCGACGATCGACCTCGACGCGGTCGAGGATCAGATCGCGGGCGACCACGATACGCGCCGCCACGCGCAGGTTCGCGTCGCCGCGCGCCGGCTCTACGTCGCGCTCGACAAGATCGAAGCGAAGCAGCGCATCGCGTTCGCGCTCGCCGTGATCGACGGCCGCTCGCTCTCCGAGGTCGCGCATCTCACCGACAGCACGATGATCGCGGTCAAGACCCGCGTCTGGCGCGCGCGCCGCGATCTCATGAAGCGGGCCGCGAAGGATCCCGTTCTCGCATCCTATCTGGCCGAGCTCACCGGAGGCGAACCAGCATGAACGACCAAGACCGCCTTGGACCGCCGCCGGTCGAGCCGATGTCCGATGTCGCGTGGGCGCGCGTCGAACGCAACCTGTGGTCGCGGATCGACGGTGGTGCGGCAGACGCGCTTCCCGAGGCACCAAAGCGCCGCTGGCTGTGGCTCGCCGTTCCCACGCTCGCCGTTGCGGCAGTCGTCGCGATCCTCGTTGGCACTGGCGCGTTCTCGTCGCGCGAATCGGCTCCGGTGATCGCGTCCGGAGATTCGATCGAGCCGTCGCGCGTGGTCGCGGGTGCGGCGCCCTCGTCGGTCTCGTTTGGTGACGCGCACATCGATCTCGCCGCCCAGAGTGCGATCGTGATGTCGTCCGAGGCAGGCTCGCCGAGCGTACTGCTCGAGCGCGGCGTCGCGACGTTCGCGGTCGCTCCGCGCGCGAACCGCAAGCCGTTCGTCGTGCGCGCGGGCGACACGGTCGTGCGCGTCGTCGGGACCAAGTTCACGGTGGCGCGCAGCGACGAGCAGATCACGGTGACCGTCGAGCACGGCCTCGTCGATGTCCAGTTCCGCGGTGCGACCCACAGCGTCGGTGCCGGCGAGACCTGGCGCTCGGAGGCACCCACCAAGACCGCGCTCGCGCCGAGTGCGCCGAACGATACGGTGACCCGCCCGACCACGACCGAGCCGACGCCTTCGACCACCCCCACCACCACCGCGAACCCCACGACCGCGAGCCCCGCGACCGCGAACCCCGCAACCGCGAACCCCGCAACCGCGGACCCCGCGACCGCGAGCTCGTCGAAGACCACGACCGCGCCCCCCACGACCGTGAAACCTACGACCGCGAACCCCGCTACCGCGAACCCCTCGCGACTCGACGAGGGCGCCGAGTTCGATCGCCTCACCTCCCTCGAGGCGCGCGATCCGGCCGCCGCCCTCGCAGGGTACCTCGCGCTATCGAGAGGAAACTCGAGCTGGTCTGCAGTCGCGTTGTACGCTGCGGGACGACTCTCCGCGGATCGCAAGGATCCGCGGGCCGCCACGTTTCTCGATATCTACCTGCGCCGGTTTCCGGGCGGTGCGAATGCCGCCGACGCCCGCGACCTCCTCAACCGTCTGAAGGGAGCTACGCCATGAAGACCGTCCTGTCGTTCGCATGCTGTGTCGTGATCGCGCTTGCCGCTGCCTGCGGCGATGACAAGGGGGCCGGTTCCGACGGTGGTGGGGACGGTGATGGTGGCAACGGTGATGGCGGGAATGGTGATGGCGGCTGTACTGGCCTGTGCACCGATGCCCCGCCGTTCGGCGGTGGTTGCACTGTGGGCGGCCCCAACCAATGCTCGGACTGCGTCGACAACGACGGTGACGGCAAGACCGACGGCTACGACATCGAGTGCAGCGGACCACTCGACGACGACGAGGGCAGCTTCTCGACGGGCATCCCCGGCGACAACGTCGACGCCGTGATGCAGGACTGCTTCTTCGACGGCAACAGTGGCGCCGGCAACGACGGTTGCAACATCCACGTCTGTTGCCTCCTCGGCGCGCCTGACAAGGCATCGTGTCCGATCGGCGCGAACCGCTACAACGTGTCGGAGTGCCCGCCGCCGCTCGGCTCGACGCCGCTGCCGCAGAAGTGCATCGACACCTGCGGTGCCCTGACGCCGCCGGGCTGCGACTGCTTCGCCTGCTGCACGATCTGCGATCCGGCGAACCCGAGCTCCTGCTACGACATCCTCACCAACCCGACGGCATCGCCGAACTGCAACGAGACGAACCTCGCCGATCCGTTGGCCTGTCGGCCGTGCACGAAGAACACCGCGTGCGGCAACGACGAGTGCGGTGGCACCACGTGCATCCTGTGCCCCGGCCAGGATCCGAGCACGCTGCCTCCGTCGTGCAACAACACGCCGACGTGTCCGGTCGGTACGACGGTCTGCGGCGCCGGTGGAGCCTGTGGTCCCGACACGTACTGCTCGAACGGTTGCTGCATCGGCGTGATCCTCTAGCGCCCGCGATACACTGGGTGGCGTGCCGACCGTCGCCGAGCGTCAGACCAAGCTGTCCCGCGTCCTCACCAAGCTGGAGGCCGGGAAGCTCAAGGCGCTCGGCAAGGACGTCGCGCGCCGCTCCGTCGAGCGTGCGCTGACGTACACGAGCGACGACGGCAAGACGCAGACGATGCCGATCCTGCTCGCACCGGCGCTGCTGGGTCGCGCGGACGCCGCCTACCTCCACAAGCTGGTGCTGACGTTCTACAGCGCCGTACGCAAGACCGCGGCCGCGCGCCTGGTCGATCCCGACGTTCGCGCGATCCTGCCGATGCACGAGCGCGAGGAGGAGTGGCTGCGCCTCGCACCCGACGCGCCAGCGCCGCTGATCGGCCGGTTCGACATGAACGTCGATCCCGCGGTCGGCGCCCGCAGCGCGCACCTGCTCGAGTTCAACGGCTGCGCGATCGGCGGCCTGCACTACGGCCCCGCCGCATCGGCCACGGTCCTCGAGCGCGTGGTGCCGCTCGATCCGACGGCGCGCCTCGCGATGCCGGGCTCGATGACAGACGCGTGGATGGATCTCTGCCGCGAGCACACGCGCGCCCTCGGTCGCCCCAGCGCAAAGCCTGCGGTTGTCTGGCTCGAGGATCGCGCCTGGGAGACCGGGATCACCGAGGGGCCGACACTCGTCGAGCAGCTCACGCGCGAGGGGCACTACGCCGTCGTGTGTGATCCGCGCGACCTCGAGTGGAAGGGCGGCGAGCTCGTCCACGACGGCCATCCGATCGACATCGCGTACCGCGCGATCGAGCTCCGCGACCTCCTCGCGATCGAGGACGAGACCGGCCCGCTAACCGTGCTCCGCGAGGCGGTGCGCAAGAACCGCGTGCTGTCGCCACTGCAGGGCGACCTCGATCACAAGAGCCTGCTCGAGGTCTGGAGCAGCAAGAAGTTCGCGCACCTGTTCACGGCCGCCGAGC
>JANOPP010000748.1:0-4134 GCA_031421915.1 Myxococcales bacterium
AAGCGTGCGGCGTTGCCCACACGTTCCTCTGCCAGCTCAGCCCCGGCGAAGCTCCCCAAGGTCGCGCTGAAGCCGAAGAAGGCCTCGGCACCGTCGCTGCCGCTGCCGCCACCGCCGCCGCCACCGCCTGCGCAGCGGGACGAGCTGATCGCCGCACGCGACATCGGACGCCTGCTCCGCTACGGAGAGCAGTTCGGTCCGCACAAGATCGACGTCCGGATGCTGCCACTCCAGCTCGGAGTCGCATCGGGCGCGCTCGGTGCGTTCGATCCCGGCGCACCAAAGAGCTTCCGCGCGTTCGATCGTCCGGTCGGCGCGGGTCAGTTCCGCGTGATGCTGAGCGTCGCGCGCAGCGGTGACAAGGAGCGACTCGCCGCGATCGTGATTCATGTCGGTCGCCCGCCGATCGCGAAGTGGACCGTTGCTCACTACCAGGGTCAGAAGAAGCCGAAGACCGCCGATCAGCTCCCGCGCGTCAGCGTCACGAATGGCTGGCTCGTTCTCCTCGATGCGCGCGACGGCGCACCGGGCAGCGTCGCGGTGCCACCGGCGAACAGCGTCACGCCGGTCGAGGTCCCGTTGACCGACGGCCGCCGCGCTCTCGCCCTTCCCTGCGGCAATGGAGAGTTCGCCGCGTACTGGGCGGTCGATGCGACCGACAAGCCGGTCTGCCTCGTCGTCGACTTCGACGTGTTCACGCAAAAGGACTGGAAGTCGAAAGCTACTTGAGCGTGCCGCCGAGCGCCTTGATCGCAGCTTCGGCGTCGGCCTTGAGACAGTGGTTCGCGTTCGACGAGCCGATGCCGAGCAGGCCACCGCGCATCCGGTAGCGCGCCTTCTTGAGTGCGGGCACCGCGGCCTTGTCACCGAGCGCGGCGATCGCCGTGACTGCTTTGCGCCGCTCGGGACAGGTCTTCGCGGTAGCGAGATCGTGCAGTAACGCCTTGAGCTCGGTCGCCCCGCCTGCGCTCGTCGGTTCGACCACCGCCGGCACGGTCTGCCTGGGTTCGGGCGGCGCAGGATCCGGGCGAGGCACGGTCTTCGGCGGATCCGAGTCAGGCACGGATCCCCCCGCCTGCGACTTGTACGACGTTGGCTTTGCGGGCTTCGGCGGCGGCGGCTTGACCTCGGGCTTGGTGGGCTTCGCAGGAGGCGTGGAGTCGCCGTCGCTCGCCGCCATCGTCAGCGCGATCGCCACGAGCACTGCGACCACGATCACGATGACAGCGATCTTGATCCAGTTGTGCGGCAGCGCAGGTGCATCACCGAGTGCAACCGGATGCGTGGGCGGCGAGATCACCGTCGCGTCCTGATCGAGTGCGCTCAGGCTCCCGATCGTGCCGGGCACCGGCGTGAACGGCGTCAGCGTTCCCGGCGCCGGGGTCGCGATCGCTGCCTGCGAGTATCCGGTCGGCGCGGTGCCGAGCGCCGCGACGCCGACGGGCGTCCCGAGAAACTGCAGCGCTGGGCCGTCGGACGCGACGACGCTATCGAGCGCCGCGAGGTACTCGTTCGCCGTCGAGATTCGATCCGCCTGTGTCTTCACGAGCCCGTGCTGGATCACGCTCTCGAGCTGCGGCGGGATCACGACGTCGGGGGCGACCTCGACCACCCGGGGCGGCTCGCGGCTGACGTGAGCGCCGAGCATCGCGAGCGGATCCTTGTCCTCGAATGGCGCGCGCCCCGTGAGCATCTCGAACAAGAGAATCGTCGCCGAATAGAGATCCGACGCCGGCTTGATTTCGCCGCCGACTGCCTGCTCGGGCGAGAGGTACGCGGGCGTTCCAACCGTCAATCCGGCACGCGTCGACGCCGGATCATCGGGGCTTCCCGCGTAGAGCTTCGCGATCCCGAAATCGAGGATCTTGACGATGATCTCGCCGTCCTTGCGCGCGAGGAACACATTGTCGGGCTTGATGTCGCGATGAACGACGCCGCGATCGTGCGCGTGGCGTAACCCGTGGAGCACGCCGCGCATGATCTCGATCGCGTCCTGCCACGGGATGCGTCGTTCGCGCTCGAGGCGTTGCCCGAGGGACTCACCTTCGAGGGCTTCCATCACCAGATAGCAGGGACCGTCATCGAGGACGCCGAAATCACTGACGCCGACGATGTTCGGATGGTCGAGTCGACCAGATGCGATCGCTTCGCGTTGAAAGCGCTGCGCGGCCTCGCGATTGCGGCCGAGGTCTGCGTGCAACACCTTGATCGCGACCGCGCGGCCGATGCCCGTGTGCTCGCCGCGATAGACGCGCCCCATCCCGCCGGTGCCCAGGATGGCGTCGATCCGGTATCGACCGTCGAGAACGCTGCCGATCGAGATCTCGGCGTCGGGAGAGGGAGAAGGCGAGACGCCCATGAACCAACACCACACTACCGCGCCGCGCAGAGACCACAAAAGGGGTCGATGTGTGTGCGGGACACTCCCGCCCGCCTCAGCGGCCCTTGGGCTTGCGTGCCGGGGCGCGACGTGGAGAGTCGCGGGTCGATCTCGGCGGCAGACCCGAGTGTTGCGTCAGCGCGACGCCGGGCTGGATCCTCGCGCGCGGACCACCACGGCGATCACCCATCGCGGGCTGCCACGACGGAACGAGCTGATGCTTGCCGCCGCCGATCAGATCGGTGCGGCCCATCCGGGTCAACGCCTCACGCAGCGCCGGCCAGTTGTGCGGATCGTGATAGCGAAGGAACGCCTTGTGGAGGCGGCGACGCGTGAGGTCCTTTTCGACGTGCACGCGCTCGCGCGCTTTGAGTGACTTCAGCGGGTTGTAGCCCGTGTGATACATCGCGGTCGCGCTCGCCATTGGCGACGGCAAGAACGCTTGGACCTGATCGGGGCGGAAGCCGTTCTTCTTCAGCCACAGCGCGAGGTTCAGCATGTCCTCGTCGGTGGTGCCCGGGTGCGCGGCGATGAAGTACGGGATCAGGTACTGCTCCTTGCCCGCTTCCTCGGAGTAGCGGTCGAACAGCTCCTTGAACCGATCGTACGCGCCGATGCCGGGCTTCATCATGTGCTTGAGCGGACCGTCCTCGGTGTGCTCGGGCGCGATCTTCAAATAGCCACCGGTGTGGTGCTGCGCGAGCTCCTTGATCCACTCCGGTGAGCGCACCGCGAGATCGTAGCGAACGCCCGACGCGATGAAGACTCGCTTGACGCCCTTGAGCGCGCGCGCCTTCTTGTAGAGCGCAACGAGCGGCGAATGATCGGTGCCGAGGTTGTCGCAGATATCGGGGAACACGCACGACGGCTTGCGACACGCAGACTCGATCTCGCGCGACTTGCACGCGAGCCGGTACATGTTCGCCGTCGGGCCGCCGAGATCGCTGATGTTGCCGGTGAAGCCCGGCGTCTGATCGCGGATGCGCTCGATCTCGGACAGGATCGACTTCTCCGAGCGTGACTGGATGATCCGGCCCTCGTGCTCGGTGATCGAGCAGAAGCTGCAGCCACCGAAGCAGCCACGCAGGATCGTCACGCTGAACTTGATCATCTCGTACGCAGGCAGCTTCGTCGCCTGGTGCTTGGGGTGCGGGTTGCGCGTGAACGGCAGCTCGTAGAGCGCGTCCATCTCCGGCGTCGTCAGCGGCACCGGCGGCGGGTTGATCCAGACATCGACGCCTTTGGGTCCAACGCCGTGGCGCTGCACGAGTGCCCGCGCATTCCCGGGGTTGGACTCGAGGTGGAGGATTCGCGACGCGTGTGCGTAGAGGATCGGATCGGCGACGACCGCTTCGTAGCTCGGCATCCGGATCACCTGGCGCGAGCGATCGACGCGCTTCTTCGTCAGCGGGATCAGCTTGGTCTCGGCCGGAGCTGCCTCGCCGGTCGAGCACGGTGCTTCCTGGCGGACCTCCTCCATCGCATACGGATCCGGCATCGGCTCGACGCGGCCTGGTGCATCGAGCGTCGTCGAGTCGAGCTCGCTCCAGTCGTGACCGTTGCGCGTGAACGCGGTGCCGCGGAGATCGCGGATCTCGTTGATCGGCGTGCCCGACGCGAGGCGATGCGCGATCTCGACGATCGCACGCTCGGCGTTTCCGTAGACGAGGAGATCCGCGTGTGAATCGACGAGGACCGAGCGACGGACCTTGTCGCTCCAGTAGTCGTAGTGCGCGATCCGGCGCAGGCTCGCC
>JANOPP010000749.1:0-3122 GCA_031421915.1 Myxococcales bacterium
GCGCGCGAGCTGCTGGTGATCGTCCCGCCCGAAGGCACCCGGGGCGGCGGCGGGCGCTGGAAGACCGGCTTTTACTGGATCGCGACCGACGCCCAGGTCCCGATCGTTCTCGGCTACCTCGACTTCGCGCGCAAGCGCGGCGGCTTCGGCACCGTGCTCGAACCCACGGGCGATCTGGTCCGCGACGGCGAGCTGATCCGCGCGTTCTACAAGGACGTCCAGGGCAAACACCCGGACCGGTTCACAGAGGTCACCTTCGTCGAGGCCAAGGCAGCGCCTGCGAAGGCGACCGGCGAGCCCAGCTGAGCTCGATCAGCTTCATCTGCTGTGACATGGCTGTCTCCTGCTGCGTTGGGGTTCTCGTCGAGGAAGTTCGATGACGAACCACAGCAGTGCAGCGGGTGTGCCGCGCATCTAGCCGGGAGACATCACGGACTTGGATCGGCCGACGCGTCGACAGCGTCAAGCGTGGTCGACGAGCTGCTGTATCGAGGAGGCGGCTTACGCGCAAGCGCCCGGGTCGCGTGGGCACTTCGACTCGATGCACTCGCGCTGACCGCATCAAGTGCCGCCAGTCGCGATACCGTTGGAGTGTATGGCCCGCATCATCTACATCACCGACCAGGGCTGGCAAGCGATCGAGCTCCAGCCGCATCGAGGTGTCGGGCGACATCCCAGCAACGCGATCCAGCTCCTCGACACGATCGTGAGCAAAGAACACTGCGTCATCGAGCAGCAGGGCCCGTCGATGATGCTCCGGGATCTCGGCAGCATGAACGGCACGTACGTCAGCGGCGAACGGGTCGTGGGCTCGCGCCTCCTGCGTCTCGGGGACGAGATCCGGTTGGGGAACACCACGTTTCAGTTCGACGACGGGTCCGCGCCGTTCCACTTCGTACCCCCACCGCCATCACCTGGCGTGATTCATCACCCGTTTGTCGCGAACTTCGACCCCGCCACGGGAGCCCCTCTCACCAAAGGCACGCCGCAGTGGACGGTCAAGAAGCGCACGGCGGAGGCGATCGAGGTGCCGGCACACGATCACCTGGTCAGCGTCGACAACTCCAAGCACGCAATCGGCCAGCAAGTGGCCGCGCAGAGCAAGGAGTTCCTGCCGTTCGAAGAGGCCGCCCGCGACAACGCTGCGCTGCGCCTGGACTACGAGCGGTTGCGCATCACGTGGGAGCTCTTGCGCGAGATCGGTCTCGAGCGCGACTTCGATACGCTGTTGTCGAAGATCCTGGTGGCGCTGTTTCGGTTCGTGGATGCCGATCGCGGCGTGATCTTGCTCAAAGAGCCTGACGGCACCCTGACGCCGCGCGCCCACCGTCGCCGCGACGGCGCCAACCTGCCGATCAATATTTCATCGACGATCCTCGCGCACGTCACCAAGGAACGGGCCGGCGTCATGACCCACGATGCAGGGTCGGACTTTGGTGCCGGCGGTAAGTCGATGTTCTTGAACCGCATCACCAGCGCGATCGTCGTGCCGCTCCTTCACGACAAGGACGTCATCGGTGCGTTGTGGCTGGACTCCGAGAAGATCGCCTCGTTCAAGGCCAAGGATCTCGAGTTGCTCACTGCTGTCGGCAATCAGGTTGCGATGCTGATCTCCAACACCTTGCTCGGCCTCAAAGTGCAGCAGGAGATCATGACGCGTGATCGATTCTCGCGGCTGCTCTCGCCCAACGTCGCCGAGCAGGTGATCTCCGGAAAGCTGGACATCAAGAAGGGTGGCATCCACGTTCCGATGGCCACCGTCTTCAATAGCGACCTTCGTGGCTTCACGCGCATGAGCGAGGCGATACCGGCCGAGGCAATGGTCGAGCTGTTGAACGAGTACTTCGAGCTGATGGTCGAGTGCATCTTCAAGTACGAGGGCACCCTCGACAAGTTCATGGGCGACGGCATCATGGCGTTCTGGGGCGCGCCCGCATTCCATGCCGACGACGCGGTGCGCTGCGTGCAATGCTCGCTCGAGCAGCTCGAGGTCCTCGACCAGCTCAACGCGCACCGCGCATCGCTCGGTGCGGTCCCACTCGCGGCGGGCATCGGGATTCACACCGGGTCGCTGATCTCCGGGTACGTCGGTAGCTCGAAGTCGCTCTCGTATACCGTCATCGGCGACACCGTGAACACGAGCGCGCGCCTGTGCGGTATCGCCGCCGGAGGCCAGATCCTCGTATCAGAGGCGACGGCGATCCAGCTCGGTGGGCGGTTTCCACTCCAGCCGTTGCCCGACGCTTCGCTCAAGGGCAAGGAGAAGCCGATGAAGATCTTCGAAGTCCGTCGGTAGGTCTGCCAGAAGGTTCGGCATAGCGCCTTACGCAGCGGCTAGCGCGAGGACCTGGTCGATATGGCGCCACATCGAGTACCGAGGAAGCCGCCGTGGGCGCGGTTGCGTCGGTCGACAGTTGCATTCGTCATGACTGCGGGCGCTCGGATTGAAGATCCAAGGCCTTCACCACGAGCTGATGGAGCAGCCCCTGGGTCGCTGTCGAGAGGTTCTTGAACGTGACCGCCACCCGGTCATTCATCGTGTCTTGACGATCGGCACGAACGACTACTCCCTCCACCTCGATGGGCGTGCCCTCGAGCTCGAAGAGGAGCTGCACGTGCTCGCCGACAGCGAGCGTGACGGGGCCAATGAGACGAGCACCTCCGACGGAGATGCTCTCGATCAGGAACTCGGCGCCCGCGTTGTGACGCACGAGGACCATCGCCGTGATCGTTGCCTCGACACGATCGTGCTCTCGACGTTCGTCCATCGGATCTCCTCCGACCTAGAGGAGCCGTGGCACGCAAAAGTTACCGTACCTCGCGAGAGCTACGTCGGCTTGCACGCCTTGATGTCGGTGCCGGTCACCGCCGCCCTTCCTTGCAGACGTCAGACAACACCTCGCCCGGTCACAACGGGCCCGGACTCGGAGTCACGGCCCAGATCGGGTTGTTGTTCAACACCCGCACGTCCTGCGAAGGCAGCCAGAACGCTGCGAACGAGGGGTCACCCTCGCGTTGAAGATCCAGACCGGTGATCCAGATCTGTCCTCGATCGGCGGTCGGCATGATCTCGCCATAGGCTCGCGTCGACGCGAAGCTCAGCCACGCGATGTCTCCGGTCG
>JANOPP010000750.1:0-4760 GCA_031421915.1 Myxococcales bacterium
GCGGCACGCGCCAATGGGCGACCGGTCATCAATGTGCCCGGCAATCACGAATGGTATGCCCATCGGATGCGATTCAAGGTCGAAGAGGAAGCCCCGCGAGGCCAGGAGCTTGCTGACGCCCTAGGCGTCCACTTGCTGCAGGAAGCGGTCGCGGTGATCGATGGAGTCCGGTTTCTCGGCACTTCGCTCTGGACGGACTATGCACTGTTCGGACATCCTGCCGCCGCGATGAATTATGCCCGCAACGGGATGAATGACCATCGCCTGATCCACCCCGATGGCGAAGGCGAACCATTGAGCCCCGAGTTGGCGCTGACATGGCATGAGTCTTCGCTGGCGTGGCTCAAGGCAAGCCTACAAGTGCCATTCGCAGGGAAGACCGTGGTGGTTACCCATCACCTGCCGCATCCGGGTTCGATCCATCCCCGGTTTGCCGACGATGCCCTGACGCCAGCCTTCTGCAGCGACCTCTCAGAGCTGGTCGAGAGTTCGGGTGCGGCGCTCTGGGTGCATGGCCATACTCATGAGAGTTGCGACTATGTGGCGGGTGAAACGCGGGTGGTGTGTAATCCAAAGGGCTATGGACCGATCCGGCGTGGAGGCCGGTTCGAGAACACGAACTTCGATCCGATCCTGGTTGTTGAAATCTGACCTGTTCCGGGCTGCCCTCACGTGCAACCCGCTCTATCCGCTGGCGCGCACCGGGCCTGTAGTCCCGGCCCATTCGGGTGACGATGGGGAGCAGGCGAAGCTGAGCGGGAGGGGTGAGCGGTCGCACTCTGTCCCGCGCTGTGCGCTCCTGAGGGTGCGGTGTTTCCTGTGCTAACCCGCTGGCACTCTTGCCTCTCTCATTGCCCGCCGCCCGCTGGCGCACTTGCGCGCGCAGGGCGTCCGGCGGCTTCGCGCCGTTGCAAGGGCGCCCTTGTTGGCTGGATTGCGAGGCGATCAGTGCGGGAACCCGTCAATGCCGCTGGAGCGCCGAGATAATTCGGCATTATAACCGGCAAAGAGCGCCTGGACATTGCAATCGAATATCAGTAATTCCGGTCTATACAACCGGCATAACAACCGGCATAAAAAGCGGCATGAATATCTTCTCGATGGAACCGATGCTGCCCGAAGAGGCAGCCCATGGCCTGGAGGATGGCGCGGTAGCGCTGATCGCCGAGGCGAACCGCCTTGCCGGCCGCGTCCATCCCGTATTGCAGCAATCAATCGGCGAGCTCGTTCGCTCGATGAACTGCTACTACTCGAACCTCATCGAGGGGCACAATACGCATCCGCGCGACATTGCGCGCGCGCTCGCCAATGATTTCTCGAATGAGCCCAAGCAGCGCGATCTCCAGCAGGAGGCACTGGCGCATATCCACGTCCAGCGGTTGATCGACGAGGGCAGCGATCCGCCAGTCTGGCCAGCAACTGCTGAGTATGCCTGCTGGCTTCATCGCGAATTCTGCGAACGCTTGCCGGACGAAATGCGGTGGGTGGAAAATCCCGACACCGGCGAGCGGATTGCCATCGTGCCCGGTCAACTGCGCCAGCGCGATGTCTTCGTCGGCAAGCACGTACCCCCGGAGCACGGCGACTTGCCTGCGTTCCTCGCAAGGTTCGAACAGGCCTACGGTTCGCCGCCGCTGTCGAAATTGAGGCAGATCCAGGCGGTGGGGGCAGTGCACCACCGCTTCTTGTGGATTCACCCGTTCCTGGACGGAAATGGACGGGTCGCGCGGCTAATGTCTCATGCACTGCTCAAGCGCCTTGGCATCGGCACGAGCCTGTGGTCGGTCGCCAGAGGACTTGCCCGCGAGCAAGCGCAGTACAAGGCTTTGCTCATGGCCGCCGACGGCCCGCGCGAGGGCGACCGTGACGGACGTGGCAATCTCACCCAGCGCGGCCTCATGACGTTCAGCCAGTTCTTCATCGACCGTGCGATCGACCAGGTGCGCTTCATGCACGAGCTGCTTGAGCCGGAGGAAATGCTCCGGCGCATGGAGATCTACGTGGAGGAGGAAGTCCGGGCGAAGCGGCTGCCCAAAGGCAGCTACATGGTTCTGCGCGAAGCAGCACTGGCTGGAGAGGTTGAACGGGGCAAGGTTCCTATGCTCACCGGCTACGAGGAGCGCGCCGCCCGGATGGTGACTTCCGCACTTGTCGAGAGGAGGTTGCTGACGGCTACCAGCCATCGCGCCGCCCTGCGCCTTGCCTTCCCTGCTGATGTCGTCGAGCGCTGGTTTCCTCGGCTCTATCCGGTTAGTCTGTGAGTTGGTGCGAACCATCAATTGGCGATGTCGGGAGACACCGTCAGCTTGCCAACCGGCATTTGCCAGTCAATATGCCGGTTGTTCAAACAAGAGCTTTGCGGGGCATGAGTGAAAGCTAAGGAAGCTACTGCGCGAATCAAGATCAACCGGCTTCTTGAGGAAGCTGGTTGGCGTTTCTTTGATGATTCTTCTGGCCCTGCAAACATCGTTCTTGAGCCGAACACGAAGATCACGGAATCTCAGATCGACGCACTTGGTGAGGATTTCCAGACCACCAAGAACGGCTTCATAGATTTCCTGCTGCTCGACGGAGACGGGCGGCCTTTGATCGTCCTGGAGGCGAAGTCCGAAGGAAAGAATCCACTCGCAGCCAAGGAACAGGCACGACGCTATGCGCGGGAGCAGAATGCCCGCTTTGTCATCCTGTCTAATGGCAACATTCACTATCTGTGGGATTTGAAGCAGGGCAACCCGAGCGTCATCACCAAGTTTCCCAGTCCTGATGCGATCAAGGACCATCACGCCTTCCAGCCCGACGCCGAACGCCTCGCGAGCGAAGTGGTCGAGCGGGACTATATCGCACTGACGCAGATGCCCGGTTACGCGAACGAGGCCGGGTGGAAGAATGAGGCCGAACAACCCGCCTTCATCGAAAAGAACAAGCTCCGCTTCCTGCGCGACTATCAGAAAAAGGCAGTCCATGCCGTCCAGCGCGACGCCAAGAAGGGTGCCGTCCGCTTCCTGTTCGAGATGGCGACCGGCACCGGCAAAACCCTGACCTCTGCCGCGATCATCAAGTTGTTCCTGAAAACCGGCAACGCGCGCCGCGTGCTGTTCCTGGTCGACCGGATCGAGCTGGAGATTCAGGCCGACAAGGCATTCAAAGCTCTGCTCAAGAACGATTTCACCTGTGTCATCTACAAGGAGCAGCGTGACGATTGGCGCAAGGCCGATATCGTCGTTACCACCGTCCAGTCGCTGCTGTTTAACGACAAATTCCGGCGCTTCTTTTCGCCGACCGATTTCGATCTTGTTATTTCTGATGAAGCGCACAGGTCCATCGGCGGGAATGCGCGGGCGGTGTTCGAGTATTTCGTCGGCTACAAGCTCGGCCTCACCGCGACGCCCAAGGACTATCTGAAGCAATCCAAGGCCAGTTCCACAACCCGCGACCCGCGCGAGACCGAGCGCCGCATGATGCTCGACACATACCGCATTTTCGGATGCGAGACCGGTGATCCGACCTTCCGTTATTCCCTGCTCGACGGCGTTCGGGACAAGTTCCTGATCAATCCCTACGTCGTCGATGCCCGCACCGAGATCACGACCCAGCTGTTGTCTGACGAAGGCTTCGTGGTCGAAACGACCGACGAGAACGGCAACGAAGTGAAGGAAGCCTTTGGCGGGCGCGATTTCGAAAAGAAGTTCTTCGCCGAAGCCACCAATGACGTTTTCTGCGAAACCTTCCTCCAGCACGGAATGCCCGATCCGGTGACAGGAGAGTTTGGCAAGTCCATCGTCTTCGCTGTCAGCCAGAACCATGCCGCCAAGATCGCCCAAATTCTCAACGAAATGGCCGACGCCATCTGGCCGGGCAAATACCAATCCGACTTCGCCATGCAGGTTACCAGCGAGGTGATGAACGCGCAGCAAATGACGGTGCAGTTCGCCAACAACAACCTTGGTGGCAAAGCCAATTTCAACGAGAGCTATGCCACCAGCAAGGCGCGTGTCTGCGTGACGGTCGGCATGATGACCACCGGTTACGACTGCCCCGATATTCTCAATCTGGCAATGATGCGCCCGATATTCAGCCCGTCCGATTTCGTGCAGATGAAGGGGCGCGGCACGCGCAAGCATGGCTTTGCCGAGGAAATGCGCGATCCGGTGCGAAAGGCCGAACTGGCGGGCGAACAGAAAACCGTTTTCCGCCTGTTCGATTTCTTCGCCAACTGCGAATATTTTGAAGAGAAATACCAGTATGACGAAGAGCTGAGGCTGCCCAAGCCCGCAGCGCAGCCTTACTCGGGCGGGGGTTTCGAGTCCCCGAAATCCACATTCAAAGGCTTCGAGACATTCCAACTCGATGCCATCGCCAGCCAAAACGAGCAGCAGATCGGCCTTGCCGGAATGCGCGTGGACCGCGAGCTGTTCCAGAAGTTTGAAGATTTGGCGCGCGCCGATGAAGCGCTCGCCGCAATGGTCGAACAGCAGAATTGGGAAGCCGCGATCCGCCGCGTGATGGAGGAGCTGTTCGACAAGCCCGACGACTATTTCAACCTCGACAAGCTCCGCCGCGCAACGGGCCTCGACCGCCGCTTGACCGTGCGCGAAATCATCGAAAAGGCGTTCGGCCATATCCCCCGATTCAAATCGAAGGATGAGCTGATCGATGACGAGTTCCAGAAGTTCCTGCTCGATCAAAAGCCCGAACAGGCAGACCGCATTGCCCAGATGCGCTATTTCTTCGATGCCTATATCAAGGATGCCGGGGTCCGC
>JANOPP010000751.1:0-2904 GCA_031421915.1 Myxococcales bacterium
TCGTCGTCGGCGAGACAACCTCGACGCGGATCGACTGGGTGCCGCTGATCGCACCGTTCTCGGTGTTGCAGCCGACGAGGAGAACGCCGGCGAGGAGGAGATTCTTCACTCGAACACCGGCCTGATCCGCCAGTCGTGGGGCTCGATCTTTTCGTTGAGGCACGAGATGTCACCGTAGCTCTGGGTCACGAGGACCTGGGCATCGTCGACCTGCGTCGTGCAAGGGCTGCGGAGGTTGAGGTACACGCGCAGCGCATCGCGCAGCGAGATGCCGGTGTCCTGCTTGGACGTGTTGCGCTTGAGGACCTCGAAGCCGGAGCCGCCGCCCGCGATGTAGTCGTTGACCGCGACGCGGTACAGGCTGCTCGGCACGAGCGGCGCACACTTGCTCGGGTTGATCGGACCGTCGGGGTTGACCCGGTTCAGCGCGGCATCGAACCGGCAGTCGTCACCGATCACGATGTTCTTCGCGCACGCTCCGCGCTCGCCGTTGGGGCCACACGCGCCGTTGCACACCATGTCGAACGCGATGCCCGAGACTTGTGCCTGCGTACGGCAACCGCGGCTCGACGAGCGGCGCGCGATAAAGTCGAGCGTCTCCTGGACCTCGGCACCGGACAGATACATCACGGTGATCGAGTTCTCGAACGGGAACACGTTGAACATCTGCTCGATCGTTAGCGGCCCGCGCTCGAAGTCGGCGCGGATCCCGAGCGAGTTCGTGATCGCGAACTCGGCCTCGACGCCGTCGGTGAGCTGCATCGAGCGCGCGACCATGTTGCCGAGCTGCGAGTCGCCGCCTGTGGCATCGGTGCGCAGGACCTTCTCGCCGACCGGGCGATCGATGTACGCGAACACGCCGTTGAGATCGATCTCCTGGTTGATCTTGACCGAGTACGGCCACATCAAGTTCGCGACGTCCGGATCCTCGGGGATACAGGGGACGCCGCTGCACAGCTTGCTGTCGACGGGGATGTTGTCGAACGTGAACGACGTGATGCGGCTGCGGCGCGCGGGGTCGTGATTCTGATCGCCGACGCGCACGACGACATCGAGGCGACCGACGAACTTCGCGAACGCGCCGGAGTGGACGAGGATCGTGTTGTGGCCCTCGGCGTCGTTCGGGATCAGCTTCGGCGGGTCGGTGACGATGTGGAGGTGACCACCGAGGATGAGGTCGACGCCCGCGAGGGTCTCCTGCTTGAACTCCTGGTTCGGATCGTTGACCTGCGACGCCGTGAGATCCTCGTCCTCTTCGAGGCCGAGGTGGCTGACGACGACGATCACGTCGGAGACCGGGCGCAGGATCCGCACCCAGTTCGACAGCGCGGCCTCGTCGGCGATCGGGCGGAACCCGAGCGAGTTACCACCCTCGAAGATCGAGCTGATCGTGCTGGTGTTGCCCATGCCGATCACCGACACGGTGATGCCCTTGACGTCGTACATCACGAACGGCGGCACGACGTCGCGCAGCGAGCGCCCATCCGCGTTGACGGCGCCCGGCGGCGGATCATCCCAGCCGTAGTTCGCGGCGATCACCGGGAACGTCGCCCAGTTGTCGATCTTGTCGAACAGGTTCTTCGCGCCGAGGTCGAACTCGTGGTTGCCGATCACCGCGGCATCCATGCCGGCGAGCGACAGCGCACGCATCTCGGCTTCACCCTTGAACAGGTTGAACACTGGCGCGCCCTGGAAGCAGTCACCCGAGTCGAGCCAGAGCGTTCGGTTCGAGCTCGCGCGGATCCGCTTCGCGAGCGTCGCGATCTTCGCGATGCCGCCGTAGGGCGCCTGCTGCAGACCGTCCGCGCGATCGAAGACGTTTGGCACGAAGTTGTAGGGGAACAACCGCGAGTGAATGTCCGACGTATGGATGAACGTCAGACGGATGTCCTGCCCGACCAGGTTGGGCTGAGGTTGCGACACCGTGCACGAGCCGCAGAGAGTTGCGGCGCCGGCGCAGACGGTGGCCACCACGACGGCCAGACGACGATGCATCGCGGGGTTCATATCCCAGCCGCTCGATTTTCCACAAGGCATAACGCCGGGGCGATCTGCCGGATGTGCTCTACTCCGCGGCGTCATGCCGCGCGCGAAGATCGTCTGTACTCTTGGCCCCTCCTCGTCGAGCCCGGAACGCATCGGCGAGCTGATCGACGCCGGCATGAACGTCGCCCGGCTGAATTTCTCGCACGGCAGTCATGAAGATCACGCGAAGATGTTGCAGACGGTCCGCTCCGAGGCGGACAAGCGCGGCAAGGCGATCGCGGCGCTGCTCGATCTACAGGGCCCCAAGATCCGGGTCGGCAAGATCAAAGACGGTCAGATGGAGCTCAAGCCGGGCGCCGAGCTGATCATCACGACCGAGCCGATCCTGGGCGAGGGCAACCGCGTCTCGACGACGTACTCGATGCTGACGCGCGACGTGAAGGTCGGCGACCATATCCTGCTCGACGACGGATATCTGTCGCTCGCCGTGACCTCGGTCGCCGATCGGGAAGTCAAGACCGTCGTCGTCGCGGGCGGCATCCTCAAGAACAACAAGGGCATCAACCTGCCCGGCGTCGAGGTCTCGGCGCCCGCGCTGTCGGAGAAGGACCGGACCGACATCGGCTTCGCGCTGCGCTACGGCGTCGACTATGTCGCGCTGTCGTTCGTGCGCCGCCCCGAGGACGTCATCGAGGCCAAGCGCCTGCTCACGGTCGACAACGTGTCGATCCCCGTGATCGCGAAGATCGAGAAGCCGCAAGCCCTCGAGCGACTCGGAGACATCATCGACGTCAGTGACGGAATCATGGTCGCGCGCGGCGATCTCGGCGTCGAGATGGGTCCCGAGAAGGTCCCGCTGTGGCAGAAGCGGATCATCGAAGAGACCAACAAGCGCGGAAAGATCGTCATCACCGCGAC
>JANOPP010000752.1:0-2284 GCA_031421915.1 Myxococcales bacterium
GAGTGGGGTTCAGGTTCCGGCTGCACGGCAAGCACTTGCCGGGAAGTCCCGATCTCGTCCTGCCACGCCTGAAGACCGCGATCTTCGTCCACGGATGCTTCTGGCACCGCCATGCAGGATGCCCTGATGCGTCTACTCCTAGTACGCGCCGTGACTTCTGGTTGGACAAGTTTGCCGCGAACGTCGTCAGGGACGCCACCAAACAAGACAAGCTAAGAGAACTTGGCTGGACTGTGCTCACAATCTGGGAGTGCGAGACGAAGGGCGAGATCGCTCTCGACCAGCTCGCTTGGACGCTCTTCGCGCTTACCGACGAGCACCAATCGATCTCTCTCTGACGCACGGCAGGCTCGATTCGCTTCTAAGCCACCCGGTGAGGGCGCAGCGCCTGACACGACAGCGACGTATTCAACATTGACGGGACACAGAGTGGCGCCAGCAATGTCCGTCTCGCCCTGCGTGAAGGCGAGATGCCAATCGCTCATGTCGATCGGCCCTCCCGCACCGCTCGATCGGCGAAACATCGACGCGTGTTGCCGGGATGGGAACTCCCTGCCTGTCCATGATTTCCGCCCTCGCCTCGTTCATACATGCGCTGCGCCACTCCACTGATGTGCCGTCACGCATATCACTTGAGACCAATGTGGCCGCGCAGCGCTGGCCTTCTGTGCACCTTTCCCTGGTAGCGCTCACCTTGCGGACTTGCCCGGCGAACTTTCGGCTTACTGGGCCGAGGAGTGCCCGAGAATATTTACCTTCCGGGGTCAGTCGCAAGACGAGCGACTAAAAGGGGCGAACGCGTATGAAGGTCTGCGGAGTCGATATAAGGGGCAGCGAAGCAATCCTTGCCATAGCGGTGCTAAAGGATGGGTCGGTCACTCACTTGCCGCTCCAGACTCGGAAGATTTCTCTTGCTGATGACGACGATTGTGCGAACGTGCGTTCGTTTTCGGAGCTTGTCGAAGGCTATGCACGCGACAACGGAATCGAACGTTTGGCGATCAAGAAGCGCGGGAAGAAAGGTGAGTACGCAGGTGGCCCCACGACCTTCAAAATCGAGGGCGTACTCCAGCTTCTGCGCAACTGTGTCGTTGATTTGGTGTCACCGCAAACCATCAGTGCGCAGAATAGGAAGCATCACTTTGATCTTCCCGACACGTTGACTAAGTATCAGCACGACGCTTATCTGACTGCCTGCACCGCGATTGCCCGGGAATTGTGGTGAGCAAGCTATACATAGACGGCACAAATGCGCCGGGCAACATTAGAGCAGCCCTGCATCAGTTGTCGAAGAACATCGACTTCTCCCGGGAGGACCACAAAGCTGGAAACGGTTATGTCTTCTTCGGCGTAAATCGCATCACCGATGCCAACGTTGTCGTCAAGTTCTACTACTGGGGCGGCAAAACCGAGTACCACGCCGAGCCCAAGCAGTTGGCCCAGATCGAATCCGACAACGTATTGAAAATTTATGACGCTGCGTTGCTCGACGGAAACTGGGCGTACTTCATCACACCTGACTGTTCACAGGGCGATCTGGACGACGTGATGCAAGCGAATTGCGTTGGAAATCGATCTGCCATCGACTATGCGTATCAGGTCTTATCGGGTCTGAGTCACCTTCATGCCAAGCGATACTTGCATCGAGACATAAAGCCAGCCAACGTGTACTTGGCGGACGCAGGGCGAGTGGTTATCGGGGACTTTGGGTCAGTGAAAAGGATGCCAGAAGGCGCGACCTTCATTCCAGCATCCAGCCACGCGCTTTTGTACAGGCCGGCGGAAACGATAACTAGCAACTCGTATGGGGTCAGCGGCGACGTGTATCAGGCAGGACTTGTTCTCTACCAGTTGCTCGGCGGGGCCTTACCTTACGATGGTCGCACATGGCTCTCGGCGCAACAGCTTCGACACTACGAGTCGCTTCCCGTCTCGCTCGACCAAGAGGATTTTGTCGATCAATGCATCCGAGCGCGAATCGTCGCCGGAAAAGTTATGGATCACGGAACTTTGCCGCCCTGGGTCTCCAAGCCTTTGCGGCGATTGCTGAACAAGGCCTGTCATGTTGACTCGGAAAAGCGCTTCTCAAACGCTTCATCATTTATGGCGGCAATCCACGAACTGAGACCAACCGTCCTAGATTGGGCTGTTGCTGACGGCGCTCCGACCCTCCTAGGTCAGCGAAGCTACAGGATCGCCTCGGAGCCAATGGGATTGGTCGTTCAGAAAAGCAACGGGGGCGCTTGGCGCAAAGACAACAGTTTCGCCGGCAAGACGCTTCCCG
>JANOPP010000753.1:0-7468 GCA_031421915.1 Myxococcales bacterium
CTCGACGGTCCGGCGTTCAGCATCGCGCTCGACCGCCTCCGCCTCGGTGGCTACGACCACATCGTGATCGATGCCCCTCCGGTCCTCGGATCGGCAGACGTCAACCTGATGGCCGATGCGGCCGACACCGTGCTGATGGCAGTGCGGTCGAAGGTCTCGACCACCCGCGATCTCCGCAAGGCGATCGAGCAACTCGGCGCCGCGAAGGTCGCCGGCACCGTGCTCGTCGAGGACTGAACCATGAGCCGTGAGACTCCAATCATCGCGTTCTCGAAGGACTGGCACGAGGACCACACCTCGAATCACCACGTGTTGCGCGAGCTCGCGAAGACGCGCCGCGTGCTGTGGCTCAACTCCGTCGGCACGCGCAAGCCGTCGATGTCATCGAGCCGCGACCTCGGCAAGATCAAGCGCAAGCTGGCCGAGTTCGCGAAGGGCGCGGTCAACGTCGAGAACGATCTCTGGGTCGCGACGCCCCTCGTACTCCCCCTACCCCACAGCCCGATCGCGACGAAGATCAACCAGCAGATCATCCGAGCGACGATCCGCGTGCTGCGCTACCAGCTCGGCATCAAGGACTTCCAGCTGTGGACGTTCCTGCCGAACGTCGTCGACTACATCGGAACGCTCGGCGAGAAGCTCGCGGTCTACTACTGCGTCGACGAGTGGTCGACGTTCACCGCACTCGATGCGCAGGCGACGATCGCCGCCGAGAAGCGCCTGCTGAAGAAGGTCGACGTCACGTTCTGCACGAGCCAGGCGCTCGTCGACTCGAAGAGTCAGCACACGAAGCTGACGCAGTTCGCGCCCCACGGCGTCAACTTCGCGTCGTTCGCACGCGCGGTGGAGGACGAGAGCCTCGCGATCCCTGCAGACCTGGCCAAGATCCCTCAGCCCCGGCTCGGCTTCTTCGGCACCCTCCGCGACCTGATCGACTACGACCTCATCCTCGCCATGGCGAAGGCCCGGCCCGACGTGCACATCGCGCTGATCGGACAGAAGCACGTTGACCTCGAAGCGCTCGAGGCGATGCCGAACGTCCACTTCCTCGGGCAGAAGAAGCACGACGAGCTCGCGGCGTACTGCAAGGGCTTCGATGTCGGCTGGATCCCCTACCGGATCGACGACAACGTGAAGTTCATCAACCCCCTCAAGCTGCGCGAGTACCTCTCGGCAGGCGTCCCGGTGATCTCGACGTCGATGCCCGAGGTGCTGCCGTTCAAGCACCTCGCGTACATCGCTGACACCGCGGCGGAGACCTCGACGGCGTTCGATCTAGCGCTCGGAGAAGGCTCGCTCGACGCCCGCAGGCTGCGCTGCGAGTCGATGCGTGCGGAGACCTGGCCGGCACGCGTTGCGCGGATCTCCGAGACCGTCGATGCGATCGAACGCGACAAGACCAGCCCGCCCATCGTCCGCACCACGCAGTCGAGCCATTCTCCACTCGACGAGACGGAGACCGTCGTTCGAGAAGCGTCGCGATGACGTTCCTGGTCACCGGCGCGTCGGGTTCGCTCGGCAACGCTGTCGCCAAGCGCCTGCGCGCCGACGGTCACGCGGTGCGCATGCTCGTGCGCCGGCTCCCCGAGCAGCCGCAGGACGGCCTCGAGTACGCCCACGGCGACCTCGGCGATCCGGTCGCGATCGACAAGGCCGTCGCGGGTGCGGAGATCGTCGTTCATTGCGGTGCCGCGATGAAGGGCACCTGGGCCGAGCACCAGGCCGCCACGGTCACGGGTACGCAGAACGTGATCGACGCGTGCAAGGCGCACGGTGTGAAGCAGCTCGTCCACATCTCCTCGATGTCGGTCGTCGACTGGGCAGGAAGCTCGGGCGCTGCACCGGTCGACGAGACCGTTAACCTCGAGCCGCGGGCCGAGGAGCGCGGTGCGTACACCCGGGCGAAGCTCGAAGCGGAGCAACTCGTGTCGGCGGCCGCGGCGAGCGGACTGCCGGTCGTGATCCTGCGTCCCGGGCAGATCTTCGGCGGTGGTATTCCCCTGATCACGGGCGCGGTCGCGCGCAACGTGGGCGGCCGATGGCTCGTTCTCGGCGACGGCAGGCTCGAGTTGCCGCTGGTCTACATCGACGACGTCGTCGACGCGGTGATGCTGTCGATCGAGCGCAAGGTCACGGGCGGCGAGATCATCCAGGTCATCGATCCAGCGGCGCTCACCCAGGACGATGTCCTCGCGCTCGCCGGTGGAGCCAGGTCGAGCCTTCACGTGCCTCGCGCGCTCGTGTTCGCCGCGGGTCGCCTCAGCGAGCTCCCGCTCCGCCTGATCGGCAAGCCGAGCCCGATCAGCGTCTATCGCTTGAAGTCCGCACTGGCACGGATCCACTACCACAGTGATCGCGCGCGTGACGTCCTGGGCTGGGTGCCGCGCGTCGGTGTTCGCGAGGGCATCAAGAGCATGTCGATGGAGAAGGCGTCATGAAGAAGCGAGTAGTCGTCATCGGTGCCGGGCTCTGCGGTTCGGTCGTGAGCACCCTCCTTCGCAACGACTTCCACGTGACCGTGGTCGAGCAGGGGCGAAAGAAGAAGCCGCTCTTCGACGACGTCGACTGCGACACCGGCGAGCTGAACACCTCGATCAACCGCGCGGAGGGCCTCGGCGGAACGACGAACTACTGGCACAACGCACTGATCGAGCTCGATGACAAAGATCTCCGGAAGGCCGGGATCGAGCCGCGCGAGTTCGCCTCGTACTACCAGCAGGCCTGGGAGTTCTTTCTGTCAAAGGGAGAGCTCGAGGACTGCAACCGTGCGCGTGACGCGAACGCGGCGAGCCTGCACGGCGGAGCGGCGACGATCGCGCACATGGTGCTGCCGCAGACTCGCCACAACGTGTGGAACCTCGCAAACCAGCGCAACCCCGGTGACAAGATCGACGTCGTCTACGGACACGCACAGCGGATCGTCGACGGCGGCGTCGAGCTCCAGGGAGGCAAGCGTCTCGAGGCCGACCACGTCATCGCGTGCGGCGGCGGACTCGGCACGCCGGTGCTGCTCGCGAGCTCCCTCGGTCAGGAGAACAACTTTGTCCCCGGCTACCATGACCACCCGATGGCGTACGTCGCGAAGGTCAAGCTGCGAGCCGGCAGCCGGCTGAAGAAGATCTCGAGCACGGCCACGCTGTCGGCAGATGTCCGCGCCGGGTTGATCTACGACACGGACGATCTGAAGACGGTGGTGTATCTGCGCCCCGCGGTGGATATGCGGCTCGGCTCGATCATGGGACCTGCGCGGTACATCCTGTCAGACCTTCGCAACGACCCGTTCTCGCCGAAGAAGATCATGATGCTGCTCGGCAACCTCGAGGCAGTACGCGAGGCGATTCTGTTCAAGACCCGGCTCGGGTTCCGCGGGAACTACTATTCGGTGCTGATCCTCGGCGAGCAGACCCCGCTCGCGCGTCGCGGCCTCCAGATGGCCAAGGGCAAGCGGCCGGCGCTCAACTGGCACGTCACGCCGGAAGAGCTGCGGTCGTACGAGGCGAGCGTCGACAAGTTCTACGCCGAGTTCGCTGACGACATCATCGAACGTAATGTCGTGCCGACGGCGAGCTGGGAGTTCCGCAATGCGGCGCACCACTCGGGGACCGCGAGCTCGTTCGTGGCAGCTCCTGGAGATACCCGCAAGGAGTTCTTCGGCGTGACCGGACTACCGAACGCCTACGTCTGCGATGGATCGCTCCTGCGCGCTGCCGGGATCGCGAACAGCGGGCTCACTCTCGTGGCGCTGACCTACCGCCTCGCGGAGATCCTTCGCACACACGTCCGCGCCTAGACGCGCGACGTGATCGCGCGCGCGACGCGGATCCCGTCGAGCGCGGCCGAGACAATGCCGCCTGCGTAGCCGGCGCCCTCGGCGCACGGATACAGCGCCGCGACGTCCGGAGATTCGAGACTCTCGGGATCGCGCGGGACGCGCACCGGCGACGACGTCCGCGACTCGACACCGACGAGCACCGCGTCCTGCGTCAGGTACCCGCGCATCTGCCGATCGAAGTGGCCCATGGCCTCGCGCAGCCGCGATGCGATCGGCACGCCGATCGTGTCGAGCACCGCACCGATGTCTGCGGCGGCGAGCCCGGGCTGGTAGCTGGTCGAGGGCACAGTCGTCGAAGACTTGCCGCGCACGAAGTCCGTCGCGCGCGTCGCCGGTGCGCGCAGCTCGCCACCGCCCGCCGCACATGCCGCCTGCTCGAGCTTGCGCTGAAGCTCGACGCCGCCGAACGGTCGCGACAGGCCGAGTCGATCCAGATCGGCGAGCTCGATCGACACCACGAGCCCCGAGTTGGCATACGGCGAGTCGCGCCGCGACAGGCTCATTCCGTTGACGACCACACCATCGGGCTCGGTCGCTGCCGGTACGATCCAGCCGCCGGGGCACATGCAGAACGAGAACGCGCCGCGCTTGTCGCTCGGCGTGAACGCCAGCTTGTACGCCGCCGCTGGAAGCTTCGCGTGGCCTGCCGCGCGGCCGTACTGGATCGAATCGATCAGCGGCTGCGGATGCTCGATGCGAACGCCCATCGCGAACGGCTTCGCCTCGAGCTTCACACCTGCGCGCGCGAGCAGTTGGTGAACATCGCGTGCCGAGTGACCGGTCGCCATCACCACCGCGCGACCGATGACCTCGCCCCCGTCGGCGAGCCGCACGCCGACCGCGCGGCCCTCGCGCACGACCAGCTCCGTGACGCGTGCGCCGAACCGCACCTCGCTGCCGACCGCCTCGAGCCGCTCGCGCAGCGCCGTGATCACCTTCGGGAGCTTGTTCGAGCCGATGTGCGGTCGCGCGTCCACGAGGATGTCCTCGGGGGCGCCGTGCACGGCGAGCACCTCGATCACGTCACGGACATCGCCGCGCTTGTGCGAGCGCGTGTAGAGCTTGCCGTCGGAGTACGTGCCTGCCCCGCCCTCCCCGTAGCAGTAGTTGCTGTCTGGATCGACGACGCCGTGCTGCGTGAGGCCCTTGAGATCGCGACGCCGCGCCTGCACCTGCTTGCCGCGATCGACGATCACCGACTTCACGCCCGCACGCGCGAGCTCGTACGCACAGAACAACCCCGCCGGGCCACCGCCGACGATCACGACCGGCTCCCCCGACACCTCGCGCAGCGGCGCACCGCCGAGCGTCACCGCGGGGGTGACGGCGCCGACGATCAGGTGAAACCGCACGCGACCGCGCCGCGCATCGATCGAACGCTTGCGCAGCTCGAGCGGCGGCAGCGTCTCGGTCGCGACGTCGAGCTGGGCTGCGAGCTTGCGGGCAAGTGCGCGTGGATCATCAGGCTCGTCGAGACCGAGCTCGACGGTGTAGTCCTGATCCGGATCGAGGCGCATGGCGGGGCATCGTAGCCGCCCAGGTGTCGAAGATTCCACCCCCGGCATCCCGATTGGAGGATGATGGGGACGTGGGGAACAACGCCGCTCGCTGCGTCGCCTTGTGGGCCGTCATGGGCCTTGTCGGGTGCAAGTCATCGTCGATGCCGCCTGCCGGTGGCGATGACGCGGGTCCCGGCGACGACGCCAGTACCTGCGAGAACGGCACGCCCACCACGTGCGACGACAACAACGCGTGCACAGCGGACACCAGCACGGGCTCCGCGGCGACCTGCGATCTCGCGTGCACGAACACGACGATCGACACCTGCGTCACCGATGACGGCTGCTGCCCGGTCGGCTGCAACTTCGCCACCGACGACGATTGCCCGCCGCCGACGAGCGCGCCGCTGCAGGATCGTCTGACCACCAACACGGTGACCGCGCCCGCAGGCGTGATCGCCGGCATCTCGAACTGGCGGATCTGGGGGACCGGAAATCTCCGGATCGGTCCCGTGTTCACCGTTCCTCTCCCGACCGCATGCGGAACGCTCGTCGGTTACACCACCGGCACGGTCGCCGCACCGACGGCCCGGGTCGCCAAGCTCGACGGCAACGATCAGCTCGTCGCCACGTACGACCTCGGCCCGTTCACGCTGCGCGGTCTCGCCGCAGAGCCCGATGGTCACTTCGCCGCCCTCCTCTGGGATCAGGTGCCGAACCCGAAGACGCTCGAGGTCACGCGCTTCGCCGCGAACGGCACCGCGGGCTGGTCCACGCCGCTCGACGATGCGCTCGCCGCACCGACGGACTTCGGCATCGGCGAGAGTCGCCTCGAGTACGGGAACGGCCGCTACGGCGCCTACTTCCACGTCCATGGCATCTCCGGCTTCGCGAACGGTCACGAGGGCGACGCGCTGCACTGGCTCGACGCACCGACCGGCGCGCGCACGCTCGGCTGGAACTGGGGCTGCTCGCACAGCATGAGCGACCTGCTCCGCTACAGCCCCGCGGCCAACGCGACCCTCGCCGCATGCGTGACCGACTGCTTCCCCGGAACCAGCGGCTCCAACTTCGCGACGAACGCGATCGGCGGCATCTACCTCGAGCGCAACACGAAGGTCCGCGACGTCGACGCCGGTTGTAACGGCAGCGTCGCGGGCGAGCTCGGTGGTGCAGCGCCGGGACCGGTCGGCTGGAAGATGGTGTTCAACACCCACCAGAACGCGGCCGCGCTGGGCCAGAGCTCGTACGCGACGGCGACGATGAACCAGGACATCGGCTTCACGGCGATCGCGAACAACAAGACCGCGGGACCGATCGTGTGGCTGACCTCCACGCCGGGCAACGAGGCGAACTCCTCGATCGCGCAGTGGCAGCCGATGGGTGACACCGCAGAGCAGTACGTCGTTGGGTGGTCGGTGAGCGGCGCGACGCCGGCCTACAGGCTCGGGCGCGTCACCCCGGCGGGCGTGTTCCTCGAGGGGCCGACGACGATCACGACTGCCAGGTGGGGCGAGCGCGACGATCCATTCCGTACGCACACCAATGGCGACATCGTGTGGGCGTGGTTCGACAGCGTGGGCGCGACGACCTTCAAGGTCGCTCGCCTTCGTTCGGGCGCGACCTGCCCCTGATGTTAGACTGGAGCTCGTGATCTCCAGATATGCGACACTGAGTCTGTTCCTCGCCCTCGCCGCTGCCGGCTGCACGAAGGCAAGTTCGAACGTCGACGACGGCACGGGTGCCAGGCCGCAGCCACAGCCGCAACCCCAGCCGGCGCAGAGCGACGTGATGGTCGCGCTGTCCGCCGTCACCCTCGGCAACGACTGCGGCACTCCGCCTCCGCCGCCACCGAAGCCCGCGAAGGCGCCGAGCCGTGCGGCGCCGCCGGCGTCGATGGTCGCGCCGAGCGAGGCACCAGCCGACTGCGCCGAGGGGCAGAACTGCGGCGGATATGGCGGCCGCGGCGACTGTCACCAGACCTCGATCCAGCTCGCAATGGAGGGCCGCGGCACGGGCGCGCCGATCCAGGTGCGCGTCAAGAAGGTCGAGCTGCTCGACGCCAAGGGCACGTTCATCAGCGAGCTGACCGCGAGCAAGCCGGGCAAGTGGTCCGATGCCTCGGCGACGTACGAGC
>JANOPP010000754.1:0-2325 GCA_031421915.1 Myxococcales bacterium
TCTTGCTCCCACCCCCACCACAGCCCACGACGGACGCACAGAGCGCCACGAGAACCAGTTCGACCTTGCGCATCGACATCTCCGCCTACGCCCCATGGAGGTCCAATATTCCGTCCTGGCAGGGGCACCGCCGGGAGGCGGGGCGACCGTATCACGGCGGGTCAGAGCGGATTCTGCGTGCGCCGCTGTGCGGCCGATCCAGCATCGGGAGTCGAGGCGGTCGGTCGCACAGCCCCTCAGTTATCCGTGATCGATCTCGGACCCGGTTCGTCGTAGCGTTCGCCCGATGTTCCGGCCCTCGGTGATCGCCGCCATCGCGGTGACTGTCGCCGCGCCGGGGGTTGCACGCGCGGAGCGCGCCGTCCACGGCACCGTCCTCGATGATGCGACGGGCTTGCCGGTCGTCGGTGCACTGGTAGCGGTCGGCAGTGGCGAGGCGGCGAGCGGCGACGACGGCACGTTCAAGGTGACCGACGTCGCGTTCGGGCGGCTCGACGTCGTCGTGATCGCGGACGGCTATCGCGCGTACTTCGGCTCGACGCGCATCGGCGCCGACATGACGATCCGCATGACGCCCGAGGATGGCGACGGCGAGGTGATCCGGGTCTCGGGACGCGCACCGAGTGGCCCCCCGCTGCATCTGGACACCACGGCGATCCGGAACCAGCCCGGGGCTGGCAATGATGTACTCCGCGCGCTGCAGAGCATGCCGGGTGTCGCGCGTACGCCGTTCGGTCTCGGCGGGCTCGCGCTGCGCGGCACCGCACCGCGCGACACCAAGGTCTACCTCGACGGCATCGAGGTGCCCCTGCTCTATCACTTCGGCGGCCTCGCCTCGTTCATGCCAACGGGCGCCGTCGACGAGGTCACGCTCGAACCCGGTGGTGCGAGCGTGCGCTACGGCCGCGGCCTCGGCGGCGTCGCCGTTGTCACGTCGCGCACCGGTCGTGGCGATCGGTGGCGCGCCGGTGGCGAGCTGAGCCTGATCCACGCGGCCGCGATCGCCGAGGGCCCGGGCCCGCTCAAGGGGAGCTGGCTTGTCGCGGCGCGACGCTCGTACTTCGACGCGATCATCAAGGCCGCGCAGCTCGACCTCGTCCTGGCGCCTCGCTACATGGACGCGCAGCTGCGCTGGGAGTCCGGCGACGGCCGCTGGATGGCGATCCTGTTCGGCTCCGACGACAAGCTCTCGCTGGTCCACGATCCGAACGACTCGAGCGCGGGCGGCATCGACACGAGCAACGTGAAGTCGTTCCTCTACACGTCGCGGTTCGCGCGACTCGGGGTGCGGTACCGCGCGGTGCGGGGCGCGACGTCGCTCGTGGTCCTGCCGTCGGTCGGCATCGACGACATCAACGCCCGTGCGAACCACGAGAACATCGACAAGGGGATGCACCGCACCGCGGTTCCGCTGTCGATTCGCGGCGAGGTCTCGACCGCGGTCGCTGGCGGAACGCTCTCGATCGGCATTGACGGGGGTGCACAGCGCCACTCGTACGACATGCTCAACACGCCGCCGCCGAGCCCGATGGATCCATCGCCGGACATGGTGATCCAGCGCAACCTGTCGCGGTGGAGCGCCGACGCCGGCGCGTACGTCGAGCAATCGTGGTTCGTTCTCGACGAGAAGCTCGAGGTTCGCCCCGGCCTGCGCGGCGACCACTTCGGGCTCTCGGATCAGTGGACGCTCGATCCGCGGATCGCGATGACCGTGCAGCTGCCGAAGAAGCTCACGCTGATCCAGTCGCTCGGCCGCTACCACGCGCCTCCGCTCGTCACGGACCTCGATCCGATCTTCGGCACGCGCGTGATGCTCGGCTCGGCGGCGACCCAGGTGGCGACGACGCTCAAGGCGATCGTCGGCGACGACAAGGAGGTCTCGGCGACGGCGTACTACCAGCACCTCTCGCAGCTCCCCGTCGATGCGATCACCTCGGCGACGCCGACGAGCGCAAACGGCGGCACCGAGTCCGGCGGCCTGCTCGGCATCAGTCGCGAGCTCGTCGACACCCAGTTCGGGTCGTACAGCTACCGAGAGGCGATCGGCACCGGCCACGCGTATGGCCTCGAGCTGATCGCGCGGCGCAACGTCGGCCGCTGGACGGGCTGGGTCGCGTACACGTACGCGCGCTCGTATCGCAACAACCCGACGAAGAGCAAGGACACGCACCCGTACGTCCTCGACCAGCCGCACTCGCTGACGGTCGTCGGCAGCACCGCGATGGGCAAGCACTGGCGGATCGGAGGTCGCGTCCGCTACACGACGGGGAATCCATTGACGCCCGTCGCCGGCGCGTACGTCGATGCGAGTGGCGACTGGGTTCC
>JANOPP010000755.1:0-62146 GCA_031421915.1 Myxococcales bacterium
GGCGAACGGCTTGAGGTTCGACTTCTGAACCTCGGTGACGTGGAACACGTGTAGGCCCTGCGGCCCGTTGACGGGGCCACGGGTGTCGCCCTTGTCCATCGCGAACACGATCGGCTCCCACTCCGGGTTCGCCATGCTCCCGCGCTGGAAGTAGCCGAGCTCTCCACCGGTCGCCTTGGTGCTGACATCGTCGGAGATCTCGGTGGCGACGACGGCAAACGCCTCGCCGGCCTTGATCCGCACGATCGCCTTGGCCGCCTTCTCCTTGGCCTCCGCGAGCTGCTGCTCCGTCGGGTGCTCCGGGAGCTTGAACAGGATGTGGGACAACTTGACCGCGCTGACCGCCTCGCTGCGGCGCTGCATCTGGTCGTAGCGGGCGCGGATGTCCTCGTCCGAGATCTGCACCTTCGGGGCGACGAGCTGGTTGACGGCGCGGAGGCGAAGGATCTGACGCCGCAGATCCTGCTTGTAGTTTGCGAGCGTGTAGCCCTGCGCGGCGAGCACCTGCGCAAGCGCGGCGTCGTCGAGGTTGTTCGAGGTCTTGATCTCGTCGAGAGCGGCCTGCACCTCGGCGGACTCGACATCGATCTTCGAAGCCTCCGCAGCCTGGACGATCAGCTCCTCGCTGATCATCTCTTCGAGCACCTGGGTACGCAGCTTCTCGATCCGGCGCTCGCGCTCCTTGAGGTCGGTGATCTGCTGCGCTTCGCCGACCACGGGGATCATGCGGGCCTCGAGCTCGCTGCGCAGGATGATCGCATCGTTGATCACGGCGACGACACGCTCGAAAATGATCTTCTTGCCGGCGTTGG
The DNA here is from genome assembly GCA_031421915.1 of Myxococcales bacterium. Lineage (GTDB taxonomy): Bacteria > Myxococcota_A > Polyangia > Haliangiales > Haliangiaceae > JABFXX01. The sequence continues at coordinate 813 of JANOPP010000755.1, forward strand.
GCGACGGCGTCGCCTTGTCCTGAGCGCTTGCTGCACCGGGTGCGAGCAGGGCCAGGACCATCATCACTCTCGTGAGCTTGCGCACGACCATTTCGACTGCACTCCCGACGTTTGCGTTGCCTGCGGTATTCACGGGACCACCTCCGGTGCCACGGGGGGCGCGGGCGGGGTCTGTGCGCCGCCCATGGCGGGCGGGGTCAGGTCGTGGCCGTGGCCATCATCGACCGCTGTCGAGGTGTCGACGCGTACGCGGGACAGGTTGGTCTCGTTGATCTCGATCTTCGACGACGTCTTGAGGTTGTCGACGAAGTCTTTCTGCGCCTTCATACGGCTGTCGCGAAAGAGCTTGTTCCGGATCGCCGGCTTCGCATCCTCGAACGACTTGGTCATCGACTTGCGGCGACCGGTCTGCTTGAGGACGTAGAACGTGCCGTTGCCGGCGTCGACCGCGGTCGAGACATCACCGGTATTGACCAGGCCAAAGGCGGCCTTCACGACCGGCGCAGGAATCTCCTTGGTCGTCGTGTCGAAGTAACGGAGGTCTCCACCGGAGAGCTTGGAGTCCTCGTCGCTCGTGTACTTCATCACGAGGTCGCGGAAGCCCTTGTTGGTCTTGCCAGCGTCGCCGCGCGCCTCGAGGGCAACGCGATCGGCCTGTGCGCGGTTCTTGAGGATGATCGCGGAGACGCGGACCTCCTCGGGCTTCACGTACTCGGTGAGGTTCGCGTCGTAATAGGTCTTCATCTCCGCCTCGGGCACCGACTCGGCGGTGACCTTGGCATCGAACTCGTCGCGCATCAGCTTCTGGATCATCACCTGCTTCATCGTGCGGACGACCTCGGGATCTTTGTCGAGGCCGCGCTTGTAGGCTTCCTTCGCGAGCACCTCGAACCGGATCAGCGAATCGAGGAACTCCTTCTTCTGCTCGAGCGACGTGTAGCGCGCGCGGATGTACGGCGACTGCCGGTTGATGCGCTCCTGGAACTCGCCGAGCGTGATCGTGACGTTGTCGATCTTGGCGAGCGGTTGGTTCAGCTCTTCCGTGCTCTGTGGCGGCGCCGTCGTTCCGCGACCGGGCTTGCCGGGCTCTGCGCGCGTCTCGTCCGCCTTCTTCTGGCAGCCGCCGAGTGCAAGAACGCCGAGCAGGGCGATGAGCAGAAACCGAGTCATCACAATGACTTCACGTAGCACGAGCGAGGGCGTCCAACAAGGCTCTCCTGGCGCCCGCAGGCCCTCCGGGTGACGGAGGCACGATCGAGAACCGGCCGTCCGGCAGCTTGCGCCATCCGGTGTCGATCAGCTGCCGGAACAGGCCGCTCCCGGCCGGAAGCGCGACGGCCACCCGGGTGCTCGAGATCTCGAGCGCGACGATGCCCGCGCCGCGCGCGATCGCCTTCACGCCCATCAACTCTCCGAGGAGGATCACCTCCCCGGGCACCGGTCCATAGCGATCGGCGATCTCCGCGATCACGTCGCGCAGCTCGTCGTCGTTGTCGATCGCGGACAGCCGCTTGTACAGCTCGAGGCGCTGGCCCGGGTCGGGGACGTAGTCGTCGGGGATGAAGCCCGGCGTCTCGACGGCCAGCTCGGGGTCGATCTCGGAGTGGATCGGCTTGCCGCCGAGCTCGGCGACCGCCGCGTCGAGCATCTTCACGTAGTGGTCGAAGCCGACCGCCGCGATCGAGCCTGACTGCTTCGCGCCGAGCAGCTCGCCACCGCCGCGGATCTCGACATCCATCGACGCGATCTGGAAGCCCGCACCGAGCTCCGTGAACCGCTGCAAGGTCTCGAGCCGGCGTCGCGCCTCCTCGGTGATGTGCTCGGGCTCCGGCACGAGCAGGTAGCAGTAGGCGCGCGCACTGCTGCGGCCGATCCGGCCGCGAAGCTGATAGAGCTGCGCGAGCCCGAACGCATCGGCGCGCGCGACGAACATCGTGTTCGCCCGCGGAATATCGAGGCCGCTCTCGACGATCGTCGTCGCCACGAGGATGTCGAGCTCGCCCTGGACGAACTGGACCATCACCTTCTCGAGCTGCTCCGCGGTCAGGCTGCCGTGGCCAACGCCGATTCGCGCCGTCGGCACGAGCATCTGGAGGTACTCCGCCCACTCGGTGATCGTGCGGTCGTCGTCGCGTGGCTTCGAACGCTTCTGCGGACGGTCATCGTTCGGCAGTCGAAGGTCGGGCGCCTTCGTGCCGCTCGTTCCGATCGTCGGCGTGATGAAGAACACCTGGCCGCCGCGCCCGATCTCGCGCTCGATCGCCTCTTTCACGGTCGTGTCATCGACGCGCGAGACGAACGTGCGCACGGCGCGGCGATCCGCCGGCGGCGTCGCGATGATCGACAGGTCGCGCAGGTTGGCCATCGCGAGGTGGAGGGTGCGCGGGATCGGCGTCGCGGTCAGCGTCAGCACGTCGACCTGCGTCTTCGTCTTCTTGATCCGCTCCTTGTGCGCGACGCCGAACCGCTGTTCCTCGTCGATCACGAGCAGGCCGAGATCCTTGAACCGAACGTCGGGCGAAAGTGCGCGGTGCGTGCCGACGACGACATCGAGCTTGCCCTCGGACAGCTTCTTCACGGTCTCGATCTGCTCGCCCTTGGACTGGAACCGCGAGAGCTTGCCGAGGTTGACGCCGAACCCGCCGAATCGCTCGGTCATCGTGCGGAAGTGCTGCTCGACGAGCACGGTGGTCGGCGCGAGGATGCACGCTTGCTTGCCGCCCTGGACCGCCCGGAAGATCGCTCGCATCGCGACCTCGGTCTTTCCGTAGCCGACATCGCCGCAGACCAGGCGATCCATCGCGCGCGGCGCTTCCATGTCGGCGAGCACGGCGTCGATCGCAGCGGCCTGATCCGGTGTCTCGTCGAACGGGAACGTGGCCTCGAGCTCGCGGAAGCTGTCGTCGGCGGGCGGGAACTGATGGCCGGGCAGGCTCGCGCGTTGCGCGTAGAGCTGGAGTAGCTCCTCGGCGAGCGCGCGGATGTGGCGCTTGACCTTGCTGGTGGTCGCCTCCCACGTGACGCCGCCGAGCTTGTCGAGCTTTGGCGGGTGGCCCTCCGCGCCGACGTAGCGCTGGACCTCGCCGAGGCGGTAGATTGGCAGGTAGAGCCTGCCGCCGTCGTAGACGAGCTCGAGTGCGTCGATCTCGAGGAGCTTCGGCGTCGCCGCGCCGACCGCGGTGGTCTGCAGGATGGACGTGGTGCCGACCGCGAGCTTCTTCAGTCCGACGTAGCGACCGACGCCGTGCTTCTGATGGACGAGGAAGTCGCCGGGCCCGAGCTGGCTGAAGTCCGCGACTCCGCCGAGCAGCGCGTCCTTCGCCTTCTTGCGCTGTGACTTCGCGTGGTGCGTGCGCGCGCCGAACACGTCGGCGGCCGTCACGATCGCGACCCGATCGCGCAGGGATGCGAAGGCGTGCGCCGGCGCGCCCGAGATGATCGCGATCCCCTCGGCGCTGGCAGGTCGCTCGCCGGCCTGCGCGATCCGGACGTCGAGACCACGTGCGGTCAACACACCGTGCAACCGATCGATCCGGCTCTGCGAATCGCACGCGATCGCGATGCGGACCCCGTCGCGCCGCCATCGGTTGATCGCAGCGACGAGCGGCGCCGCGTGCTCGGTGTCGCCGAACGTGCGCGCGTGCTCGAGCTCCTGTTTGAGAACACGCAGGTCATCGACGTCGACCCGGATCTTGGTCCCGACCTCGTCGGCCAGCTCGAGCGTCGGTAGCGAGATTCGCCGCGGCGCCGTGAACCCTGCTTCCTCCGCGACGACGAAGTGAGCATCTGGCGGATAGACCAGCACCTTGGTCTCGTCGCGGCGCTGCGGATATCGCGCGTTTGCGTCGTCCCACAGATCACGGATCGTGCGGCGACACGCATCGGGATCGATCACGAGCCAGCGCGCCTCGGGCGGCACGAACGCGGCAGGCGCGACCATCACGTCGTGGAACGCCGGCGTCAGCCCTTCGATCCCGACGAACACCTCGCCTTGCTCGAGCTGCTCGATCAACCGCCGCGTCGCCTTGGTGGGGTGCGCGATCTCGTCCGCGTAGTCGCGGAGCCGGGTTCGCAGATCGCGTGTGCCGGTGGTGATCGTCTCGCGCACTGGATGCACGTGGACGTGCTCGACCGCACGCAGCGTTCGCTGCGACTCCGCCTCGAACCAGCGCAACGACTCGACCTCGTCGCCGAACAGCTCGATCCGGATCGGATGCGGCGCGAGTGGTGCGTACAGATCGATCACGCCACCTCGGACGGCAAACGTACCGGGCTCGTCGACGACCGGCGTCCGCGTCCAGCCGCCGGCGACGAGCAGCGCCGCGACCTCGTCGCGATCGATCATCTCGCCTTTGGTGATCGTGCGTCCGCGCGCCGCCAGCTCTGCCGGCGCGACGGTCCGGCGCCCGAGGGCCTCCGCTGACGTGACGACGATCCGCGGCCGCAGCGCTGGCACCGCGAGCCGGTACAGGGTTCCAACACGCTCCGCGATCGATGACCGATCGGGCGACAGATCTGCGTAAGGCGAGACATCGATCCCCGGCAACGAGGCAATCGCATCGAGCATCGTCGCCGGATCGTGCGTGCCTGGACGGAAGAACCGGATCTCGTCCTCGATCCGCCGCGCCGCCAGATCATCAGGTGCGACGACCACAACGAGTGGCTCGCGCTCTGCCAGCTCCGCCGCGAGCCAGGCTGCCCAGCCCGCGGTCGCGCCGTGCGCGATCACGATGTCGCTGCGCAGCGCTTTCTCGAGATCGGACCACATGCGGTCCGAACCCTAGCGCGCCTAGGTCCAGTTACACGCGTCCATGGGCGTCATGTCGACCTCGACGGTCGAGCAGGTCGTCGGTTCGAACCAGTCGAACCCGCTGCTCGCGCGCACGCAGCGGCCGCACGAGTAGCCCTCGGGGAAGGCGGCGAGACCTGCTACTTCATCGCGTCCTTCATCGCCTCGCGCATGATCGCGAGCGTCTCCGCCTTCTCCTTCGCCTCGACGCGGAGCGCGGCGATCGTCTTCGGATCCTTCGCCGCGACGGTGATCACCACACCCGCGTCTCGCTCTGCGACCGAGACCTTCGTGCCGTCGAGGATCACGGGGCAGTTCGCCGTGCGATCGCCCATCCTGCGGTCGAACGTGAGCGCCGCGGCACCCGCGTTCGCCGCCGATGCGGCCTCGACGTAGCGCGCGTGCTCGCGGATGTCGCGCACCGCGGTCTCATCGGTGGTCGTGATCGTCACGGTGTAGCCACCCTCGACATCGGCGACCGTCACGCTCGCGCGGCCAGGATACGCGGGACAGTCCGCTGTCTCGCGCTTGCTCCACGGTGCGACCTTCGCGGGCGCCGCCTCTACCGTGGGTGCGGCCTTGTTGTCGCCAGAGGTGCAGCTCACGACGAGAACAGCGACGAGGCCGATGCGGATCACGCGGCCGAGCATACCTGGTCGGTCGAGGATCGGCGTGATACGACGCTTGCGTGAGGTTCGCTGCGATCGCTGTCGGGGTCGCCCTCGTCGTGGCCGCGCCACGCGCTGCCCGAGCGGGGCAGGCGACCTGCAGTAATCCGGGTCTTCCGGTCGGCGCATCGGCATCGAGCGATCTGCTCCCCGGCCGCCTGACGCTGTCGCTGACCACCACGCTCCTCACCGTGAGCAGCACGGAGATCCTGGCGGAGGGGCAGGGAAACGTGCGCTACGACGCGGGCCTCGCCCTCGTCGAGTCGCGGCTGGCGGCAGAATATGCCCTGACGTCATGGTTCGCCCTCGGCGTCGCGATGCCATATCGCGTCGTCGATGTCAGCGTGACCTACCGCGATCCAGCGACCGGCGCCGAGGTCATGTCGCAGCAAGCGGGCATCCACGCGCGCGACGAGCGGCTCCACGGCATCGGAGATCCGACGATCACGCTCCACGGTGCGCGCGAGGTCGGTGCGTTCCGGTTCCACGCACGCCTCGGCACGAGCATCCCGCTCGCGCACACGGAGGAGGATCCGTTCCTGCTCGGCCAGATCGGACAGGAGCACCAGCACGTGCAGTTCGGAACCGGCACGCTGATCCCGTTCGTCGCGGTCGAGGCGCAGCGCGCGTTCGGACCGGTGACCGGCGCGGCGTGGGGCATCGCGCGGCTCTCCCTCTACGACAACAACCACGGCTTCCAGGCCGGCGATCGCTACTCGGTCGGGCTCAATGCGTCGTCGGTGCTGGGCACGAAGTCCTTCACGTTCGGTCTGTCCACGGCGCTCCATGGCGAGACCGCGGAGACGTGGCAGGGCGTCGTGCCCGTCGACGAAGGCAACGCCGGTCGCGTCGATCTCCTCGCGGGCGGCTCTGCAGCGTTCCGCATCACGCAAGGCATCGCCGTCCTCGCGAGCCTCGAGGTCCCGGTCTACTCCCATGTCTCGGGGCCGCAGTCCGACTACGGCATCGTCGCCGGCCTCGGTGTGGTCACCTCGTTCGACCTGAAGCCGCGCGCCTCGTATGGCGCCACCGACGTGCAGACGATCGGCGAGCCAGGCACCGCGCCCGTGCTCGTACCCGTCCCCGGCGTGATCACGGTCTTCGATCTGTGGGCCGAGTGGTGCGCGCCGTGCCGCGAGCTGGACGAGCGACTGGCTGCGCTCGCGCGTCGCTATCCTGGCAAGCTCGCGATCCGTAAGCTCGACGTCGTCGACAACGATAGCGCCGCATGGCTGCGCTACCTGGCGCCGGGGAGCTTCGAGCTACCGCACCTGAAGGTCTATGGCACCGACGGTGCGCTGACGTTCGAGAAGACAGCTCCCCCCGCGGAGCTGGTCGAGGCCGTCGAAGCGCTGCTTCGCTAGAACGCTGCAACCTAGCACTGCGGATGGTGTCCCAGGTCCGTGCGTCGCACGCTCCTCGCCCTGTGTCTGCTCGCGTCTGTGGCCGAGACAGCACCGAAGTACGATCGGGCTGCGGTCAGCTCCAGTAGTCCCGCGTGGGTCGCGGCAGAGAAAGCGTGGATGGCTGCTGCGGCCGAGAAGGATCCAGCGAAGGCCACCGCGGCATGGGAATCCGCGGCCTCGGCGTTCCTCGCGATCGCCGAGGATCCGGGCGTCACCAAGGGCGTGGCGAGCGACGCCGCCTACGCCGCGATCCTCGCGTGGAAGAACGCATTGAGTGTGGATCCTCGTGTCGCGACGCGCGCGCCCTCCACAGACACGGACTTCGACAAGGTTCCCACGCCGCGCCTGATTCCCCCGCGCGAGCAGGCGCTGCTCCGCACGCTCGAGATCTACATCGCTCACAGCCCGCCGCCCGACGAGCTCGCGTCCGCGAAGTTTCTCCGCGCGAACACGCTGCGCCGCTACGACCACCTCGACAAAGCCATCCCGATCTTCCTCGATATCGTCGACGCCCATCGCGATCTCGAGGTCGCCGAGTACGCCGCGAACCTCGTGCTCGACAGCTACAATCGCCTGCAGCGCTACGACGAGATGATCGCGTTCGCGGAGAAGCTCCGCCTCGACAAGAAGTTCCTCGCGACGCGCCCCGATCTCGCCGCGACCCTGGCGCAGCTCCGCATGCAAACACTCCGCGTGCGCGGGGTGCGCCTCGAAGGCGATGCGCGCGCCACTCGCGATCTCGCGACGTATGATCGCTGTGGTGATGAGTACATCGCGATCGCCGACGAGCCAGGGATCGACGAGCGCTCGCACGCGGAGGTGCTCTATAACGCGGGCGTCTGCTACACGAGCGCCGGCTCGATCGCGCGGGCAGCCGCGGTCTATCGCATCTTGATCGCAAAGCACCCCCACTCGTCACTGGCGGGCAGGGCGATGGCGCGGCTCGGCACGGCAGAAGCAAACGTCGGTCACTACCGCGAGGCGATCGACGCGCTCGAGAAGTACTTCACGAAGTACCCCGGCGAGAAGGACGCATTCCATGCAGCGTCCGATGCGATCTTCTACGCGCGAGGGCTCGGCGATCACGAGCGCGTCAACCGGATCGGGAACTTCGTGATCAAGACGTTCGCCGCGAAACGTCCACGCGAGGCGGCGGAGGTCGCCGTCATCCTGCTCGAGGTGAGCCCGCGCAACGGCGCCGTCGCGGCCGCTCAGAGAGTTGCGCGCCACATCTCGCAGCTCCAGCGCGAACCCCTTCGCGCACTCCACGCGGCGCGCACGATCGTCGCCGCGACCTGTCCGAACGCGCCGGTCGACGAGCTCTGCAGCAAGCCGCGCGCGCCGGGCCTCGATCGGACCACACACGATCTACTCTCGTACGCGGGTGACCGCACCTCGAAGCGGCTGAACCGCCCCACGGTCGACGACAAAGCGCTCGCGGACTGGGCGACGCTCACCGCGATCGATCTCGACCTCGAGTCCGTGCTCGCGATCCGCGTCCCCGCGCCCAAGGCCCCGACCGTCGGCAACGGCGCGGTCACGGATCCCAGCGCGGGCCCGGCTTCGATCGCTGCCGAGCCCGTTGCACGCGCCTACGAGAGGCTGATCCTCGACGCAACGGACCCCGGTGCCCGGATCGCAGCGCACGCCCGCCTCGGCACGCTCCAACGCCACCTCGGCGATCGCGACCAGGCGCTCGTTGCACTCCGCGCCTGCGTCGCCGAATCTCGCAAGACGACGCTCGCCTCCGACTGGCTCGCGCGCTGCGAGCGCGACCTCACGGCGATGAAGGAGCCCGACCTCGACATCCTGCCCGAGCGCCTCGCTCCCCCGAGCGCCGGCCCCGTGATCGCGCTCGAGCTGCCGCGCCCGTAACAGCGGGTCGGGATCCACGTCCCGACGGAGGTCCAAGGCGCCGATGGTGCTCTGACGTTCGAGCAGACAGGGCCCTTCCGTGAATCCCAGCGCATCGCGCTCAGAACATTCGCAGCCTGGACAAGAACAGCGTCTTGATCGTCCCGAAGACCGACGAGCGCCGCCGGTCGCTGGGGACGTAGCCATAGGTCGTGCGCAAGAGATCGAAGAGCTCAGGTGCCTGGTCCCGGAGCGAGGTTGCCTCCGTGAAGAAGTGCTCCGTGCACACGGCGAAGAACTCCATGCGGTTCTCGAGGCCGTACGCATCGACGAGCGCGAGCTTTCCTGCGACCGCCTGGTCGTAGGCCATGGCCCACCGTCGACCGAACTCTGCCACGGAGCGCTCGTCGCAATCGCTCGGGCTCGGACAGCCGTCGAGCCCACCGTTCTCGAAGTCGAGGACATGTGCCAGCTCGTGAACGAGCAGGTTGGCGTGGGGGCTCTGGTGACCTGTGATCTGCGAGAACCAGCTGAAGTGGATGCTCGCCACGTTGGCGAGCCCGATCGTGTGTCGGGTCGCGACAATCTCCTTCGCGACCTGCGCGATCATGTCGGCGGCGGAAGCGAACCCTTCCTGAAGCTTGCGACTCGCCGTGTCGCCATCGGGCGCGAGCGATCGAGCCGTGTCGAGCAGCAGCGGTCGGAGCTCCGTTGTCAGGGTCTCGACGAAGGCGACCACCTGTGCCTCGTCGTCCGGCTGCGGCTCGGAGTGCAGGCGATCGGTCCAGAACCGGAGTTGCTTGCGGCTCGCCTCCAAAGACCGATCGCGCCACCGATCTGAACCGAGTCGCTTGCCGGCGAGCGACACGGCTGGATCAAGAGCGTTCCAGATTGCCTCGATCCGCTTCAGGCGCCCCACGACATGGTTGCGGCCGCGGACCTGGGCGATTCCCGCCTCGCGTTTGTTCTGGATCAGCTTCCCCGCGTCGGAGTACACGACGACGGATCGGAGAAGATCGAGTGTGGAGCTCGGCCGCGCGAACAGGACCTTCGCGACCTCGAGCGAGATGTACAGACGATGCGCCGCCGGCAGGGCGTGGCCTTCTCCCGAGATGATCGGAATCCGCCGCTCGATCGCGAGGGCGCTGTCGCACAGCGTCGCCTGATCGGAGGCGACCATGGCACGCTGGACTTCATCGCGCCGGAGAAGGCTGCTGAACCACCGCAACTCGGCGGCGGTGGGAGGCTGCTGGTCCGGGGGGAGCGCCGAAAGCCAGCAGTCGTCACGCAGGCTCTCCGCCGCGGCGTCGTTCCTGAGATTCTCGATGTAGGGGCTCGGTACCGTGGCCTTCATCGTGACTCGATCCTGGATCTGGGGCCTACGGAACGGCGCAGGTACCGAGGTAGCCATCGGGCGCGACGCCGCACGACGTGTGACACGTGATGCAGCGTGCATCGTCCTCGGTCATCACGCGCCGGTCGGCATCGACGCGCTGCCAGCTCCAGCCGAGGTTGTCGGCGAAGGGCACCTTCTCCATCACGGTCCACTCGATCACGACGCCGCTGCAGTCGCCGTCGGCGAAATCGTACTCCTCCTTGAGCACGATCGCGCCCAGCGGGAACTCCGCGTTGCGATCGCGGTACGGCGCGAGTGCGTCGGAATCGACGAGCACGCGGATCTTGTGCAGATCGTGATCGGCGCTCGACCGGCAGTTGCGGACCTCGACGAACGTCGCCCCGTAGTCGGCGCGGAACGCCGGCGTCGCGGCATCCTGTCCGCACGCCGCGAGCAAGAGGAGAGCGACGCTACAACTTGATCGAACGGATCGCATGGTTGCCCGTGTCGGCGATGTACAGCACGCCGTTCGCGAGCTCGATCCCGTACGGCCGCTTCAGCAGCGCCGCGGTCGGCGGACCACCATCACCGGTGTAGCCCGACTGCCCGCAGATGCCCGCGACCGTCTTGATCGTCTGATCGGGCGCGATCGCGCGCACGCAGTGGTTGTAGACGTCGGCGATGTAGAGCGTGCCGTCGTCGGCGAGCGCGAGATCCACTGGATTGAACAGCTTCGCCGAGAGGGCGGGGCCACCGTCGCCGGAGGAGCCGCTCATCGTCGGCGTGCCCGCGACCCGCTGGACCATGCCGCCCGGCGTGATCTTCCGGATCAGGTGGTTCGCGGTGTCCGCAAAGATGATGTTGCCCGCGCGGTCGAGCACGATGCGTCCCGCCGGATCCGCGGACTGGCCGAACGGCTGGCCCATGCGCATCTCGAGCGCGGGACCATCGTCGCCCGCGTAGCCGGGCGTGCAGGGCAGGCCGCACGTCGCGGGATTGCCGCACGTGAACTTCCCCGACGGGGACGGGCATGCGGTCGGGAGCACGCCGGAGGCGCACAACCCGGGACCACCCGGCATCGGCGCCTCGATTACGCACTTGCCGGCGAGGCGCGTGATCGTGCCAGCGGTGTCGATCTTGCGCATCACCTGGTTCGCCTGATCCATGACGATCAGATCGCCGTTCGGCGCGTACGTGAGGCTCGCCGGTAGATCGAGCGTCGCGGTCAGTGCGGGCCCACCGTCGCCGAAGTAAGCGCGACGACCATCACCGCACGAGTCGGTGATCTCGCCCGTTGCAAGGTTGATCGTGCGGAGCTTGCTGTTGTGCCACGCTGCGATCTCCATCTTCAGGCCGTCCGGATGCAGCGCGAGGCCGCTCGGATGGTTGAGATCGGTGTTCGCAGGATCATCGAGGGTGCCACCCAGCTCGCCGCGACCGGCGACGTGCCGGATCGTTCCATCTCCGGGGAGCGAGCGGATGCGGTGGTTGTTCCAATCGAGGACGTAGACGATGCCGTCGGGTGCGACCAGCACGTCCTGTGGCAGCGACATCCGTGCCTCGATGGCCAGGCCGTCGTCGCCGGAGTAGCCGTTCTTGCCGTCGCCCGCGATCGTACAGATCGTGCCGGTCTCGGTCGGATCGCACGGCGGCGGGCCGGAGGGGCCGTCGTCGCAGGCGACGGCGACCACAGGAACGAACGCGAGGAGAAGGGTGCGGAGGGACTTCACTTCGTGACCTCGACGATGCGGCTGTTGATCGTGTCGGAGATGTAGAGGTTGCCAGCGGGGCTGAACTCGATGCCCCACGGCCGCGCGAGCAACGTCTCCGTCGCGAGCTTGCCGTCGACCGGATCGAGGCCGATCTCGCCGGTGCCGGCGACGGTGCGGATCGTCCCGGTCGCGAGGTCGACAGCGCGGATCACGCTGTTGTCGGTGTCCGCGATGTAGAGGTGACCATCGGGTCCGATCTCGAGGTCGCGCGGCGCGTTGATCTGCGCGGCGCGTGCGTTGCCTCCGTCGCCGGAGTAGCCCGGCGTACCGGTGCCGACCACGGTCTCGATCATGTTGGTCGCCAGGTCGACCGCGCGAACGCGGTGGCCGAGCGTCTCGGCGACATAGAGCTTGCCGCCCGCGAGCGCGAGGCCACCGGACGGCTCGGGGTTGGAGCCTGCCTCGAAGAACAGCTTGGCCGCGGTCGCGAGGCCGCCGTCGCCCTCGGAGCCTTGCATGCCATTGCCGGCGACCGTCGACATGAGGTTGGTGGCCTTGTCCCACTTCCGGACCCGGAAGTTTTGCTGGTCGAGGATGTACAGGTTGCCCTGCGAATCGAGCTCGAGCGCCTTGGGCTGGCGGAACAGGGACGTCTCGAATGCCGCGCCGTCACCGGCGAAGCCCGCGCCGCCGCCGGCGACGATCCGGACGTGTCCGGTCGTCGGATCGATCTCGCGCAGCTTGTGGTTGTGCCACGCCATCACGAGGATCTTGCCCTCGGCGGTGATCGCGAGGTCGGTGGGGTGGTTGAGCTTGACGTCGGTACCGAGCACGCCGGCCGGCATGCGCTCGGCCATGCCGCTTAGGCCGTCTCCGGGGAAGATCGGGTCGATCCAGCCGACGACGCTCGTCACGATGTCGTCGTCGATGCGGCGGACGAGGTGGTTGTTCCAGTCGATGAACCACACGGTGCCGTCCGCGGCGAACTCCATGTCCATCGTCCAGTACAGCTCGGTCTCGAGGCGATGATTTCCGTCGCCGTTGAAGCCAAACACGCCGGACCTGCCGGCCCACGTGCATGCGTGGCCCGAGACCGCTTCGCACTCGTATGGCTTGAGGTTGTCGCCGCAGCCCCCGAGAAGCGCCGCGGCGATCAGCGACAGCGACTTGGTTCCACCCACGGCCGAGAGCCTGCCACAGCTGGCGGCCCGACGCACATCGTGTACGATCGGTCGATGGGCCGTTCCGTCGGTGTGCTGGGACTCCTCGGTGTCGCGCTGATCACAGTGCCGGCCGCTGCCGAGCCCAGCGCGCTCGACAAGCTCCTCGCGCGGACCGACAACGTGGCCAAGGAGGTCTCCAAGATCCGCGGCCTCCCGCTCAAGAAGAAGATTCCCAAGGAGGTCGTCGACAGGGCCGAGCTGCGGACTCGCCTCCTCGCGATGGCGGCAGAGGACAAGGCGCAGCGCGAGACCGCCGCCGAGGGGCTGGCGCTGGCCCGGTGGGGAATGATCCCTCTCGCGACCGACTACGCGGCGCTGCTCGTCGATCTTCTGACCGAGCAGGTCGCCGGGTATTACGACCCGAAGACCAAGATGCTCACGGTCTCGAAGTCCGCGGGCGACGATCCGGCATGGGCCGAGCTCGTGCTCGCCCACGAGATCGATCACGCGCTCCAGGATCAGTCGTTCGACCTCGAGAAGTTCGAGAGCCTCCCGCCGACCGAGGGCGATGCGGGTGCGGCACGGCGTGCGCTCGTCGAGGGAGACGGCATCGCGCTGATGATCGAGGTCATGCTCGCGCGGGAAGGAACCGGCGCGCCGTGGTCGAACCCGGAGGTCACGCACGCGATCGAGAAGGCGATGACGGTGCCGGGCAACGGTGACGCTCTCGACAAGGCACCACTCGCGATCCGTGACGCGCTGATCTTTCCGTATCGCGCGGGGCTGTCGTTCGTAGCGGCGCTGCGACGGCGTCAGCCATGGAGCGCGGTCGATGCGGCCTACGCAAAGCCGCCGAAATCGACCGAACAGATCATCCATCCCGAGCGCTACCTCGCCGGGGACGATCCGATCCGCGTCGAGATCACGACGCCGCCCGCGCTGCGCGACTACTCGGTCGTGCACGACAGCGTGTGGGGCGAGCTGTCGTACGATCTGTTCCTGCGCTCGCATGGCATCGACCCAGCGACCGCTGCCACCGCGGCGGAAGGGTGGGGAGGCGATCGCGTGATCACGCTCGCGAAGGGTACCAATCGGAAGCCGCGGCACGCCGTCGGGATCGCGCGCAGCGAGTGGGACTCCGAGCCCGATGCCATGGAGGCATCCGAGGCGATCGGCAAGGCGCTGGATCAGTGGATCGTCGGTGCGACGATCGAGCATGGGTTCCAGCGCACACGCTGGATGGCGCTCGACGGGACCGTGTCGTGGATCGAGCGCAAGGGACCGTCGGTGATGGTGGTCGTCGGTGCACCGGCGTGGACCGCCGAGGCCCTCGCCACCGAGGTATGGGCCGCGACCAAGGCTGTGCCGCCACCCGTGAAGAAGCGCTCTCGCTAGGCGAGCAGGAACTTCTCGAGCGCAACCAGTCGCTCGACGTCGTGGACGTCGTCCTTCTGGAGCGGCACCTCGACGAACGACGCATTCGCACCACCCACAGTGCGCAGCTTCGCGATCGCGCCGGCATCGGCTAGCGCGAGTGTCTCGAGCTCGCCGTGCGCGTTGAGCAGCGCTTGCGCGGTCATCGTGCGCGTGGTGCCCGACAGCCCGAGGCTCGCGACCTGAGGCTGCTCGGCGAGGGCGGTCTCGAGCTGCGCGAGCGAGGTCTGCACCGGGCGCGGCGTGTGGACCTTGTTGACGACGAAGCCGACGAATGGCATCCCGGCCGAGACGAGGCGTTCGTGGAACGCGAGCGCCTCGCGGACGGCCATCGGCTCGGGGCTCGCGACGAGCAGGAAGCCGACGCGCGGCTGGCGCAGGAGCGCGAACGTCTCCTCCGCGCGCTGGCGGAAGCCACCGAGGATGTCGTTGAACTCGGTGAAGAACACTGACAGGTCGTCCAGGAACTTGGTGCCGACGAACTTCGCCAGCCGTTTGATCACGAACGAACCGGTCTTGCCGACGATCGACCACCGCGACCCGCCCTCGCCCCGGAGCTTGCGGAACCACTCGATCGCGGGCGAGTCGATCGCTTCGCTCAGCTTGCGCGGTGCATCGAGGAAGTCGAGGGCGTGTGAGGTCGGCGGTGTATCGACGATGATCAGGTCATAGTCGCCCGCGCGATCGAAGTCGTGGAGCTTGGCCATCGCGGCGTACTCCTGCGCACCCGCGAGCGATCCGGAGATCTGGGCATAGACCGGGTTTGCGAGGATCCGCTTCACAGCCTCGGGGTCCTTCGCATGGCGTGCGACAACCTCGTCGAACGCCTGCTTCTGGTCGAGCATCATCGCGTGCAGCGAGCCGCTCTTGCTCGGCGCGTGGCGGTGCACGAGCGCGCGATCGACCTCCTGTACCTGGTGGCCGAGCGAGGAGAGGCCGAGCGAGTTCGCGAGCCGCCGCGCCGGGTCGATCGTCAGGACGAGCGTCTTCTTGCCGCGTCGCGCCGCTGCCAGCGCGAGGGTGGCCGCGGTCGTGGTCTTGCCAACGCCTCCAGAGCCCACGCAGACGAGGATCCGTCGCTCCAGCAGCACATCGACCAGGCGAGGGGGCACGGTTTCTCCGCGGATAGCATGCAAGGCTAGCTGGTGGCAACGCGCGTCGCGATGGTATGAACCACGCCTCGTGAGGCGAGAGCTCATCGTTACTGCCGACGGGCGCGATCGCACCGTCACGATCGAAGGACCATTGCCCGACGGTCGGTTCAAGGTCGCGATCGATGGTGCCGAGCGCCTCGTCGATGCCCGCGCGGTTCGCCCAGGAACCTGGTCCCTCGTGATCGACGGGACGAGCTTCGTCGTCGATCTCGACCGCCGCCGCAACGGTATCGCCGCCTCGGTCGGTGCGAGCGAAGCACTGCTCCAGGTCGAGGATGCGAGGCACAAGCGGCTCGCCAGCGCGGCTGCTCCCCGGGCGTCGACCCGCGGCGAGACGATCCGCGCCCCGATCGCCGGCAAGGTCGTCAAGGTGCTCGTCGCCGTCGGCGATCAGGTCGCGCCGGGCATGGCGGTGATCGTGCTCGAGGCGATGAAGATGGAGAACGAGCTGATCGCGGAGAAGGGCGGCACGGTCGCCACGATCACGAAGACCGCGGGCCAGGCCGTCGACACCGGCGACCTACTCGTCGAGCTGACCTGATCGCTTCGTGAGCCGCGCTCGCGGCAACCGGCGACGGGCTCGCCACCGCGAGGCGTGGAAGTCGACGACGTCGAAGAGCTCCGTCCGCACGCTCTTCCGGGCGAGCAGGCACGCGCCGAGTGAGACCGCCAGCGACGCGAGCAGGAGTGCGGTCACGGCAGCGCGGCGCGCAGCGGCGTCTGGACGACCGACGCACCCGGCAGCCCCGCCGTGCGATCGCGCGGGATGTGATAGCGCGTGAGGATCCGGGACTGCGCCTTCCGCACTTCCTCGGCGTCCAGCATGATCATGCCGCCCGACGTGGTCTCGATCTCGACGACGCCACGCGCGGCGGAGAGCTTCGCGACGAAGTCCTCCATGTCGCGCGGGATCTCACCGTTGAGCTTGGCGATCGCCTCGTTGTAGAGGTGGCCGTAGCCGACGTTGATCTCGTCCGCGAGGATCTGCGTCAGGACCACGATCTCGTTCTGATCTGCCGAGCGGAAGCCCAGGTAGTAGTAGTTGAGGAACTCCTTCGGAGCCTTGTTCCACCACTTGTCCCAGGTCGTCAGGTAGTCGCGCGTTAGCGTCTGGAACACGAGGCCGCCGTAGACGAAGTACGCGGGTGGCATGTCGTAGCGCGAGCGAGGCACGAGCGGCTGCCACGGCTTGAGCTCGAGCTCGATCGTGCGCGCGATGCCGCCGCGTTTGATCTCGAGCTCGATCCGATCGCCGATGTAGCGGTGGCCGAGCACGACGTCATACCGGGTGCGGTAGTGGCCGATGTACTGGATCGTGCCGTTGTTCGCGATGGGCAGACCATCGATCGCGGTGATCACGTCGCGCGGCTCGAGGTGGCCGTACGCCGAGCCTTCGAAGTCGACGTGGAGCACGACGACGCCGCGCTCGCTCGCGTTGAGACCGAGCTGGCGACGCAGCAGCGGATTCTCGAGGTTCTGCGTCGTGATGCCGAGCGCCGGAATCTCAGGCCGCTTGCCGGCGATGACGCCATCGAGGAACGCGCGGATCAGCGGCGGCGGCACCATCTCGCCGATGTTGTCGACACCCGTCAGCTTCTGGAACGCAATGCCGACGACCTTGCCGTCGCCGAACACCGGACCACCGCTGTTGCCCGCGTTGATCGCTGCGTCGACCGTGACCGCGAGGAGGTGGCGCTGGCTGTGGCTGTAGCGCTGGACCTCGATACGCGAGACCACGCCCTCGGTGATCGAGATCTCCTCGCCTCCGACGGGGTAGCCAACGACGGCCACCTCGTCCCGGAGCTTGGGCATCGGCCCCAGCTCGGCGGGCTCGATGTCGGCCAGAAAGTCGGGGGGCTCGGTGACCTCGAGGAGGGCCAGGTCAGAGTCGTGGGAGACCGCCCGGACCCGGGCAATCGCCTTGTCCGGATGGGACATCTTCTGGACCTGGAGGAACGTCGCGTTCGCGACAACGTGCGCCCCGGTGAGCAGGAGACCCTTTCCGATCACGACGGCCGAACCGGTGCTGTTTGACGGGGTCCGAGCCTGCCAGGGGCCGTCGAAGTCGGGGTCCTGGGAGGTCGCAAAGACCCGAATCACCTCAGGGTAACCCATGTCCCAGCGTACCGTGAGACTGGTGGTATAGCCAGGCATGCTCGCGCTCCAGGCGGTGACTCCCAGCCAGCTGGCTGCCGCCGTTCCGGAGGTCAGTCTCGCGGAGGCGCGGAAGCTCGTCGCACAGATCCATCGGGGCGAAGCCGTGTCCGCGAGCTCGTCGGTACGCCGCGCTGCGGCAGAGGCGGTGCGCGCCGCTGGCACGGTCCCCACGCTCACCGTGGTTGCCGAGTCCGCGAGCGAGGTCGACCCATTCGTGAAGTACGCACTCGACTCGGAGGGTGCGCGGTTCGAGGCGGTCCGGATCCCGCTCGAGCATCCCGGCCGCTTCACGGTGTGCGTGAGCTCGCAGGTCGGTTGCGCGCTCGCCTGTGCGTTCTGCGCGACTGGTCGGCTCGGTCTCGCTCGCAACCTCGCCGCATGGGAGATCGTCGAGCAGGTGCGGATCGTGCGAGCGCGACTGCCGCGGGGGCGCGTCCACGGTGTCGTCTTCCAGGGCATGGGCGAGCCGCTCGCGAACCTCGATGCAGTGCTCGACTCGATCGCGGTGCTCACCGACCCGTGCGCACAGGGAGTCGATGCGCGCGCGATCACCGTGTGCACCGCCGGGTTGCCGAGCGGCATCCGCCGGCTCGCGCACGAGGCACCGAATGTCCGCCTCGGTCTCAGTCTGTCGAGCGCGATCGCGGCGAACCGCAAGCGCGTGATGCCGATCGCCGAGCGCCACGATCTCGACGACGTCCTCGCTGCGACGGCCGAGCACGCAGAGCTCACGGGACACTCGCCGATGTGGGCGGTGACCCTGCTCGACGGCATCAATGACAGCGACGACGATGCGCGTGCGCTCGCCGACCGTGTGCTCGCGTTTGCAGCGCGCACCCAACGTCGCCCACGGATCTCGCTGCTCGACTACAACGCGATCGGCGACGACGCAGCGGGCGGTGCCGATCCATTCCGACGCTCGCCACGAATGCCGGCGTTCCGAGACGTCCTCTCGGCGGCCGGTCTGCCGTCGCACCGGCGCTACTCCGGCGGCAGCGACGTCGCAGCGGCGTGCGGGCAGCTCGCGAATGCGGTGTGACGTGAGCCGCGTGCTCGTGTGCGCGGCGTTCCTCGTCGCGTGTCGCGACAAGGCGCCGGCACCGACGATGACGACACCTCTGGTGGCGTCCACCGGTTCCGCGGTCGCGAGCGCACCGCCGGTCGACGTTGCCCACCCGATCGAAGCGCCGCCGAGTGAGGACGAGCTCGCGCGCCAGGAATCGGAACGCCACCACGTCGAATGGAAGCGCGAGCTCGCCGCTGCGATCGCCGCGCTGCCACCGACGTTTCAGGCGCTGTTCACGCTCAACCACAAGGACTTCCCCGAGGAGGTCGTGTTCCAGCATCCGCTCGAGGTCCGACATTCCGGCGACAGCATCAAGGGCGACATGCGCTGCTACGTGCACCCCGACGTGATTCCGGGCGGAATCCGGGGCGGGTTGACCTGCGCGCCGTACGGCATGGGTGGCGAGATCATGATGTTCACGTTCGACAGCATCCTGATCGCGACGCGCGACGGCCTGTGGATCGAGACCGACGAGAACCTCGACGATGCGAGCAAGCTCGACCCCAAGCGGATGATCCTCACCGCGGTGCCGGCACCGAAGCGCACTGTCCAGATCGACGAGGCGCGCAAGCGCACGACGTACACCGTTGCTGCGCAGGGCGACGCGTGGTGCATCACGCGGAACGGGCAGGCGTACCTCTGCGTGCGCGCCGGCGAGGGCATCGTCGGCGGCGGTGGCAGAGGTCAGGGCATGGGCGATCGCGCGCGTACCGAGACATGGGGCACCGGCCCCAAGGGGAGCTGGTGATGCGTCACGTGCTGATCTTCGTCGCCGCGTGTGGTGGCTCGCCAACGCCGGTCCAGCCGATTGCCAACGCTGGTTCTGCCGCCCCGACGGGCGTCACGCTTCCGCCGCACTTCGCGAGGCTGTTCGTCGCCGGAGAGAAGACGTTTCCCGGCGAGCTGATCGTCTCGCACTCCGAGGTTTCCGGGCCGGTCACCGAGAAGACACCGGGCGAGGTTACCTGCACGATCAGCGACGTCCGGGACCTCCGCGGCGGCAAGGTCTGCGTGCTGCACTGCTCCGGGCTCGAGCTGATCGATCAGATCAATGGCACCTACGTCGGCACCGAGCGCGGGCTGTGGAAGGTCGACGGTGAGCTCACCGACGACGTCAGCAAGCTCGATGCTACTGACGCACTGTTCTCCACGGCTCCTGCCACGGCGCACGTCGAGCACGAGGATCCCGACTCCGGCATGGACAGCGGCAGCGCGAGGATCGTCGAGCGACACGCGGGCGGCTGGTGCGTGATGGTCTCGAGCTGGGGCGGCGACGAAGGCGGCTGGCAGCTCTGCCTCGCAGAGGGCGTGGGCATCATCGGCGGCCACGGCTTCTTCGCCGGTGGACAGTCGCGCGACGCCTACTTCGGCGAGGTGCGGCGATTGTAGTACCGTCGTCGCGTGCACCCCGTTCACGACATCGAGGTCCTGCCCGACATCGCGGCGTTCGTGCCGGCGGTGATCGAGATCCCGCGCGGCTCGCACCTCAAGTACGAGGTCGACAAGCCGACAGGTTTGCTCCGCCTCGACCGCGTTCTCTACTCTGCGGTGCACTACCCGGCGAACTACGGCTTCATCCCGCGCACGCACGCAGAGGACGGCGATCCGCTCGACATCCTCGTACTGATGCAGGAGCCGGTGGAGCCACTGACGATCATGCGCGCGCGCCCGCTCGGTGGTCTGCGGATGGTCGACGAGACGGGTGGCGACGACAAGATCATCGCGGTCTGCATCGACGACCCCGCCGTCGCGCACTACCAGACGGTGCAACAGCTGCCGCCGCACCTGATGCGCGAGCTCGATCGGTTCTTCCGCGACTACAAGGTGCTCGAGGGCAAGGGCGACCTGGTCGACGTCGGAGACATGTACGGTCACGAAGAAGCGCTGCGCGTGATCCGCGCGTCGCGCGAGGCCTACGACCGCGGCGACTGGAAGACCAAGTAGCGAGCTACGCCTTCGAGCTCGGGCGCTCGCTGACGCGCTTGTGCCACGCGGCGAGGTTCGGCTGCTTCTCGGCCGAAATCCGGATGTCCACGACCTTGGCGAAATCGATCGCGCACATCGCCGTGATGTCCGCCACGCTGAAGCGGTCGCCCGCGAGATGCGACCGCTTGCCGAGCTCGCTCTCGAACCATTCGAGCCGCTCGGCGATGTGGTCACGCATGACGATCGCGAACTCGGGAGCCTGCTTGATCTTGCCCTCCCAGAACTTGTGGGCGTTGCGGAAGACCTGCGAGATCGGCCACAGCAGCTCGAGCTCGGCGTGGCGGTTCCACTGCTCGATCGTGGCCCGTTCCCAGGAGTCCACTCCCATGAGGTTCGGGTCGGGGTAGGTCTCTTCGATGTACCGGCAGATCGCCATCGACTCGCGGAGCACCTGGCCGCTCGGTAGCTCCAGGACGGGGAGGAGGGCGATCGGGTTCTTCTTGCGGAACTCGGGGGTCTGATGCGCCGCATTGGCGATCAGGACCTCGATCGTGTCGTAGGCCACACCCTTCTCGGCCAGGAACACCCGGACCCGGCGTGGATTGGGGGCGCGCGGATCGTGGTAGAGCAGCATCGACCGCGAGGATATCGTACAATTGGCGCGATGCGGCCCGTGGGGATCCTGCTCTCGTTGTGCTTGCTGCTCGGCGGTTGCAAGAATAAGGGTGACGCCGACGCGGCTCCGCCCGACCCAGCTGCGGTCAAAGCGCAGCAGGAGCTGGTAGCTCGGCGCGATGCGCTGCTCGCCCAGAAGGAGAAGCTCCAGGGCGAGGCCACCAAGCTGAGCGAGGAGATCAAGAAGGTCGAGGCCACCGGTGGCGACACCAGTGAGCTCTCGAAGAAGAAGGCCGCCCTCGAGACCCAGATCGAGATGCAGGAGGACAACCTGAACTCGACCTCGAGCGAGCTGTCCTCGATCTCGAGCAAGCTCGATGCAGCCGGTGGCGTCGCCGCGCGCGAGGGCAAGCTCGCCGATCGCGAGAAGACGCTCGCCGCACGTGAGCGCGAGCTCGCCAGCCGCGAGCGCGAGTTTCAGGTCGCTCAGGTCGAGGCAGCGAAGCAGTGGAAAGACAGCTGCTCGATGGGCGGCACGTCGACGATCATCCAGCAGGTCGCGCCGCCCAAGAGCGGCAACTACTCGCGCAAGGAAGTCGACAGCCTCATGGGCAAGGCCAAGTCCGCGATGGCCAAGAAGTCGTTGATCACGCCGGACCTCGGCGCGCAAGCCAATCTCGAGGGCGAGATCACGAAGGCGTTGAGCGAGAGCGACTGGACGCGCGGCTACATCCTCGCAAACCAGCTCGTGCAGACGATCGACGCGATCCAGATCAATCGCGGCTTCATCAACGCGAAGTACCAGCGCCTCCACAACCGGGTCAGCGCGGCCAAGGTCGACGAAGCGACGCAAGCACAGCTCGATCAGGGCATGAAGGAGATCATGCAGAAGTTCGGCGACGGTGACTTCGCCGCCGCGAACAAGCGGATCAATGCTCTGTGGAGCGCGGTTCGCTGATCACTAGCACCGGCCGCCGCCGACGATGCGGCAGCTACCGCCCGGCGGATCGTAGACGAGCACGCCGACGACCACCGCGACCGCGGCCGTGAGGACCACGCCGCCGCCGATGACGAACAGCGGACGGCGGTACCACGGCGGATCGATGTACTGGATCGTGTCGCTGTTGATCGGCTTGCCCTGGAGGTCGTGCTTGATGATCGGGTAGGCGGTCATGCCGACGGCGATGTCGGTCGTCTTGTTGTACGGCACGTCGATGAAGCGGACGAAGTCGCGGTACTCGGGGTGCGTGACGCGCACGGCCTGGGTGCCGACAGGGAGCGCGATCTCGTTCTTCCCGCCGAGCGCGGTCTTGCTGCCGTTGACGTAGACCGTGGCGCCCTTGACGTCGACGTTGAAGCGCAGGACGCCGCGGAAGCGATCGGGCTCGAGCAAGCGCACTGCGGCGCCCGCCGGGCCACCGCCGGTGTCTTCCTTGACACCGACCGACAGCGTCGTCGAGCGCAGCTCCTTCGCGTTCGCGGTGTCGGTCGCGGCGAGATAGACGACCTTCGAATCACCGAGGCCGCCGACCTCGCCGTCGATCACGATGGTCGCTCCGACGAGCTTGCCGAGCTCGGCGAGGCACGCCGGATCGCGCTCGCACACCTTGAGCTGCGGCTTCTTCGCACGCTTGATCGCATCTACGACCTGCGCGGAGGTCACGACCTTCGTGCCGGGCAGGGCGGCGAGTGCGGCTTCGAGCTGCGACGTCAGCTTCTTGGTCGAGGCAGACGTGTCCTCGGTGCCGAGCGTCGACAGCGGGGCGAGCGCGACGACGCGAGGTGCGGGCTGCTGCGCGGCTGCCGTCCCGGTGGTGAGCACCAGGGCCAACAGCGCGACGGTGAAGTTGGAGCTAGTTGACATTGCAGCGGTCATCGCCCGGGCAAGGCACCTTCTCGACGTAGCCGATCTGGTTGCCGATGATGGCGCCCAGCAAGACCGCAGCGACTCCCACGCCGACGATGAACCAGGTGCGTGTGTAGAACGGCTTGCGCTCGACAACCTGGAACCGGCCGGTACCGATCACTTCCTTGGACGGGATCAACCGGACCTCGACCTGGCTAACTTTCTGGAAGTGAACGTCGACGACGTCCTCGAACGGATCGTAGCCAGGCGCCTGGACGACGAGCTTGTGCTTGCCGAGTGGCTGCTTGGACAGGACGCCGAGGTTGGGCAGCGGCGTCTTGCCGATCGCCTTGTCATCGAGCCGAACTTCCGCGCCGATGATATCGGTCTGGACCTGGATCGAGCCATGGAGCTGCGCGGGTGCGAGCAGCCGATACGCGGCGACGCGCATCCCCTCGATCAGCTCGTCGGGGCTGCCACGCAGCGGGTCGCTCTCGATGCGCTTGATCTGCTTCTGGGTCGCCACGTCGACGGCCTTGATGTTGAGCACGTAGCTCGCGCCCATCGCGCCGACCGTGCCGGTGATGACGACATCGACGCCGATCTTGCGACCGATTGCCGCGAGGCACTTCTCTTCGCCCGTGCAGTTCTGCTGCTCCGAGGTCACCGCGCGCTCGATGTCGCGACGGGTCGGTAGCGGGACCTTGGAGAGGCGCGCGAGCTCCATGCGAAACAGCGTCTCGAGACGCGCGACAAGCTCGGGCTCGATGCCGAGAGCGTCGAACCGCCACACGGCAATCTTCTGATCGAGCGCAGCCTCGGGTCCCTCGCCAGGCGTAGGGGAAGGAGCTGGCTGCGCGGTGACTGCCGTCACCGGAGCCATGACCACGAGGACGCTCAGGACGAGCGAGGTCAGCCTCCGCACCACGATGAGTGATCCTATCATCGCTGGCCGTGGGCCGCCGTGTTAGCGTGCGCACATGTCTGGGTTCCGAGCCCTGGCGCTCGCAGCGGTGATGGTTGCCGCGGTCGGGTGCGCGTCGGTCTCGACGGTGCGGGTCCAGCCCGAGAGCCTGTATGTAGGCCCGAACATGCGGCCGATCGCGGTCGTGCATGCACAAGTGACCAGTGCCTACTTCCTGTTCATCCCGATCCCCGGCCGGGTCGACCTCGATCGCGTGGTCAACCGTATGCTGATCTCCGCGGCAAAGGCCCTGGGCGCGGACAAGGTCGTGAACATCCACGTCGAGATCACCCCGGACACGGGCATCTGGACCCTGCGTAAACTGATCGGCTGGCGGAGTGCGGAGGCGAGTGGCGTGGCAGTCGTGATCGAACCAGATCCTCCCAAGCCGTGACGCCCGAGCTAGCGACCAAGCGCCTGATCCTCGTGGTCGGAAAGGGCGGTGTCGGCCGGTCGACCGTCGCTGCCGCGATCGCGGGACAGCTCGCCGATCAGGGCAAGCGCACGCTCCTGTTCGAGACCAACGCGAACGATCGATTCGGTAACTACTTCGATAAGCCACCGGTCGGTACGCAGCCGGTGCAGCTCGCGACCAACCTGTGGGCTGTGAACGCGACGCCCGCGAGCGCGCTCGAAGAGTACGGCCTGATGATCCTGCGCTGGAAGAGCGTCTACGAGATGGTGTTCGAGAACCGCGTGACGCGCTCGTTCCTCCGCGCGATTCCCGGTCTCGATGACTACGCACTGCTCGGCAAGGCGTGGTTCCACACGACCGAGGAGAAGAAGGGCAAGCACGTCTGGGACACCGTCGTGTTCGACATGCCCGCGTCGGGTCACGCGTTCTCGATGCTGCGCGTGCCGTGGGTGATCGTCGACACCGTCCCCGAGGGGCCGCTGACGCGCGACGCGCGCACGGTCAAGGAGCTGCTCACGGATCCGAAGCGCACCGCGGCAGTACTGGTGACGCTCGCCGAGGAGATGCCGGTCAACGAAGCGCTCGAGCTCGAGGCCAAGCTCATGGGGCTCGGCATCATTCCGCAGCAGCTCGTCGTCAATCAGGTCTACCCGGAGCACTTCCCGCCGGACGGTCCGCTCGCGCGCGTGCTCGATGCACTCGTCGCCGTCGACGGCGAGCTCGGATCGCCGCTCGCCGAGGTCACCACACACGCGAGCCTGTCGCGCGATCGCCGGGCGCTCAACGCGCACTACCTCAGCGAGCTCGCGAAGCGTGCGAAGACGCCGCTGGTCGAGTTGCCGATGGTGTTCGCGAAGGCACTCGGATCCAAAGAGGTCCGCGCGCTCGGTCACTGGATGCGGAGCTAGCCAGCTACTCGCCAGCAGCGCGCATCGGGAACAGGGGCTCGCCGTGGATCTCGAGACGATAGACGCTGTTCTCGGTCTCGACGTAGATCATCTTGCCGCCGGGCTCACCGAGCACGCGCTTGACCGGCGTCGTGATCATGCGGTGCCCATGCGGATCGCGGAAGATCACCATGCCGCGTCCGATGTACGGATACGAGATCAGATAGCCCGTGTAGAGCCGACCACTCGCACCGGAGGGTCGCTCGGTACCGAGCTCACGAATCTTGCGGGCCGTGACGCTGACCATGAAGTCGCTTACCTATAGTCTAAGAGATGCTCCCCCCGTCGTCATCCTCTTTGCGAGCCGACTGGGGGCGTGATGGGTGAACTGACGATCGAGTCTCTGTACGAACAGGTACGTGCGGCAGTCCCGACCTTCGGACCTGAGGCGTCGGCAACTCCCCTCCAGGTTGCTCCGGGGATTCGCGTGCTTGCGCTGCGCACACCTACGCTCCCGCCAGCTGCCCACACCAACGTCTATCTGGTCGGGCCAGATGTGGGCCCCATCGTGGTGGTCGATCCCGGCAGTCCCTACCCCGAGCAGCAGGCACTTCTCGACGCCGTCCTTGCCGAGCTGCCGATCGCCGCGGTGTTGCTCACTCACCACCACGGCGATCACATGGGTGGCGCTGCGGCGCTCGCCGCGCGGTTCAACGTCCCGATCGGAGCACACCCGGCGACCGCGCAGCGCCTCGAGGGCATCGTCGAGGTCACGCAGCTCATCGCGGAGGGCGACGTCGTTCACGGTCTGACTGCAGTGCACACGCCTGGCCACGCCGAGGGCCACCTCTGCTTCGAGCTCGGCGCGGCGACCATCGCGGGTGACATGGTCGCGGGCATCGGCACGATCCTGATCGATCCGAGCGAGGGCGACATGACACTGTACCTCGAGTCGCTCGAGCGGCTGCTCGCGCGTCCGGCGGCGATGCTCTTGCCCGCACACGGTCCCGCGATCCCCGACGGTCCCGCGAAGCTTCGCGAATATCTCGCACACCGCCGGATGCGCGAAGCGCGCGTGCTCGCCGCGCTGACCGATGCGCCGGCCACGCTCGCGGAGCTGTTGCCGACCGCCTACGGCGACACGCCGACGCTCCTGTGGCCACTCGCAGAGCGATCACTCCTCGCGCACCTCGCGAAGCTCGACCGCGATGGTCGCGCCACGGACGATGGCTCCGGCCGGTGGTCGCGGCTATAGTGCGCGTCCCTGTGGCTCTGACGTTCGATGGATTACCGGAAGTCGCGGTCACCCGCGAGCTCCTGCGCAAGTGGTGGGGCCTCGAGCTCGGGCTCTCCGACGCCAAGGGTGGTGGCTACGAGCGCACGTCGCACGCGACCTGCGAGAGCGTTCGCGGCGTCGCGGGCGCAGCGTGCGCGAAAGATCTGGCCGACATCGCGGCGTCGTTCGCGAAGGGCCGCGAGCGCGGCGCGATCGTCAAGGGCTGCCACGCGGGCATGACCATGGTCGCGGCGCCGGTGTACGGCGTCGCGGGCCTGCTGGGTCTCGTCTACGCGACCGGTGCACACGGCACCGATCCTGCGCCGATGGAGCAGGGCCTGATCGCCACGATCGGCTGTACGCCCGACGAAGCGAAGGCGCTCACGCTGGCCGCGCCGATCGTGCCCGAGCAAGATCACCCGCGCGTCCGCGATCTCGTCTCGGCCGCCGCCGCGGCGGTCGAGCGCGCGTTGCCCGCCGAGATCGCTCCAACCACGTTCAGCCACCCGTTCAACGAGATCGTCGGCGATGCGCCCGCGGTGCGCGACGTCGTCAAGCTCCTGACCAAGGTGGTCAAGAGCGAGGCGACGGTGCTCGTTCACGGCGAGAGCGGAACCGGCAAGGAGCTGATCGCGCGCGCGATCCACTATCACGGGCCGCGCGCCAAGAAGCCGTTCGTCGTCCAGAACTGCTCCGCGTTCAACGACAACCTCCTCGAGTCTGCGTTGTTCGGTCACGTGCGCGGGGCGTTCACGGGCGCCGTGAAGGATCAGCCGGGCCTGTTCCAGGTCGCCGATGGCGGAACCTTCTTCCTCGACGAGATCGGCGACATGTCCGCCGCACTCCAGGTCAAGCTTCTCCGCGTTCTGCAGGAGGGAACGTTCATGCCGGTCGGCGGCACCAAGCCCGTCCGCGTCGACGTGCGGATCATCGCCGCCTCGCACAAGGACCTCGCGACCATGGTCGCGCACAAGCAGTTCCGCGAGGATCTGTTCTATCGCGTCAACGTTCTCAAGCTGACCGTGCCGCCGCTGCGCGAGCGGGTCAGCGATATCCCACGCCTCGCTCAACACTTCATCAACAAGCACTGGCGCGCCACGACGCCCGCACCGCGTCTCTCGCAGAGCGCACTCGCGCGGCTCGTCGCGTATCCGTGGCCCGGCAACATTCGCGAGCTCGAGAACGAGATGGAGCGGATGCTCGTCCTCGCGGGCGATGCGACCGAGCTCACAGGCTCGATGGTCTCGACACGCGTCGCGGGTATGGTCGCGGCCCCCGCGAAGTCGCTGCGCGACGAGATCGCGACCTCGGAGGCGAGCGCGATCACGCAGGCCCTCGGTCGTCACCTCGGCGATCGCGATGGCGCTGCCTCGGATCTCGGCATCAGTCGCGCGTACCTCGAGGCGCGCTGTGCGGCTCTTGGCCTCGGATCCGGCGGATGAAGCGGCGCTGCCCTCTCTGCCGTGGCGAAGCGGTCAAGGACGGCAACAAGTTCTGGCCGCTCTGCAGCGAGCGGTGTCACCTCGTCGATCTCGGCAAGTGGCTCGGCGAGGAGTACCGCGTGCCAGCGGAACCCGCGGGCAGCGAGGTCGGCTCCGAAGGTCTGCCGGGCGGCGGCGACGACGAGCACCAATGACGACGACGAAGCCCGATCATCGCGTCGCGAGTCACCTCGGCGTCGACGCCGAGGCCTACGACGCGCAGATCGGTCGCTGGGTGCCTGGCCACGAGATGATGATCGCGACGGTCACCTCGATCCTCGATGACTGCCTTCCCGCCGATCCTCTCGTCATCGATCTCGGCGCCGGCACGGGGGCACTCGCCGGCGCGATCCTCGCTGCGGTGTCGCGCGCCCGGCTGCTGCTGATCGACATCGATCCGGCGATGCTCGATGCCGCGCGCACGCGGCTCGCGGCCCACGGCTCGCGGGTGGAATTCAGGCTCGCCTCGTTCGATGATGCACTCCCCGCGTGCGACGCCGTGGTCGCATCGCTCGCGCTGCATCACGTGCCCGAGCTCGAGCGCAAGCGAGCGCTGTACACCCGCATCCACACCGCGCTCCGCCCGGGCGGCGTGCTCCTGTCCGCGGACGCAACAGTCCACGAGCATGGGCCGGAGCACGCGCGCACGTACCGCGAGTGGGCACAGCGGATGGCAACGGCAGGCATCCCGGCCGACGAGGCACGCGCACTGTTCGCGCGGTGGGCCGGCGAGGATCGGTATTACCCGCTCACCACCGAGCTGGCGCTCCTGGCAGATGCCGGCTTCCCGCGGCCAGATTGTTTCTGGAAGCAGGGAGCCTCGACGGTGTTCGGCGGCTTCCGCGCCTAGCCCGCGAACCTGCGTGCTAGTTTCCCCGTGTGGTGGATCGCGCCGACGAAGTAGAGACCTTCTCCTGGCTGACCTGGGACGAGTTCGGCGTCGTCGAGCGGCTCGACAGCGAAGCGATCGCGACCCGGTTCTTCCGCGTGATCATCCCGGTCTGGCCGTCGCAGTCCTACTACGTGACCCGCACGGCCGACGGCCAGGAGCAGCGGATCAAGATCCCGCTCCAGCTCAACAGCGTCGTCCTCGGCTATCTCCGTCTCCCGAGCTGGCTCGCGGCGTTCATCCTCGGCGTCCCCGCGATCATGCTGCCCCACATCTGGGGCTGGCTCGCGCTCCCCGCCGCGCTCCTCGTGGTCGCCGCGGCCCTCCTGACGTTCGTCGCTGGACGCCTCGACGAAGAGGAGCAGTGGCGCCGCTCGCTCCTGCGCCGCGTCGTCGGTTTCGGCGCTCCCCCCGAGATGCTCGGCGTCGAGCTACGCGACGAGGTCTGCGCAAACCTCGAGCGGATGTGGCACGCGCGCTCTCCCTACATGAACTGGGTCGATGCGATCGAGCAGGGCATCTCGAGCGAGCTCCTCGTCGCTCTCGCCGAGTACGAACAAGACCCATCGCTCGTGCGTCAGGCGCGCGCGAACCTCGTCAACCGCGTCTGGAACTGATTCTCACGATCGCGCCGACGCGATCGGCCTACGTGGTCGCGGGCGGACACCGCCCGTCAACGCGACTCTGAGCAGCCACGTCAGGGGCCACGCGCGCGCCATCAATGCACCGGTGGCGGTCGCATCGCGTGACCTCGGGGCCCGCGG
The DNA here is from genome assembly GCA_031421915.1 of Myxococcales bacterium. Classification (GTDB taxonomy): domain Bacteria; phylum Myxococcota_A; class Polyangia; order Haliangiales; family Haliangiaceae; genus JABFXX01. The sequence continues at coordinate 30,615 of JANOPP010000755.1, forward strand.
CGGAGTGGTCGCTGCAGCGACGGCCGCCCGGACGGCGTTGCGAGTCCGCAGGATCGCCGCCCGGTACCGATCGGGAAACACCGCGCCGCTGCGCCCGAGCGCCTTGTTGAGCCGCCGCGCCGCCGATACCTGAAACCCCTGCATCCCGCGCGCGAGCGCGGTCTTGTTGTCGGCCTCGACGAGCAGCTCGAGCCGCGACGCCCGCACGGTCATCCGCACGATCCGGAAGTTGGTGCGTGCAAGCGAGACCTGCAGCGCCGCCTGAATGGCCCGCGTCGTTTCCCGCCGCCCCAGCGGCCTGGCCGCCGGCAACACCCGCGTGACGACGTGCACCGGATGCCGCGCCGCCAGCACTGGCCGCACCTTGTGCGGCTCGCTCGCGATCGCGTGCGCACGCGGCCGCCCCGCGCCCGAGCGCGCGCCGCCCCACCTCGGGTGCCCCTTCGTCGTCATGTGGGATCTATACGACATGAAAGCGCCGAGATCTCTCCGGAGCAACTTTGTGTGACGAAGACTTGTCACTTCGATGACGAGTTATCTAAGGTGATTTTGACGCGAGGCTGAGTGGGCCTCGCGAAAACCAAGGAGAGTCATGTGAACGCCGACGAGGATGGGGGTGGCGATTTCAGTGACGAGGTAGCTACGACCGAGCGTGAGTTACCGCTGATCAGTCGTAAGGTGAGGCGGAGGACGCGGCGTACGAGGCCGCGGAGCAAGACGATCGCGATGAAGCGGATGACGCGCGCGGAGCTGCAGCTGGGGGCTGCGATGTATCCGCCGGTGCTCGACATCGAGCGGCCGAAGACGCGGGCCGACTGCCAGCAAGAGCAGCGGCCGTGCCCGTGGGTGGCGTGTAAACACCACCTCTATCTCGACATCAACCCCGAGACCGGCTCGATCAAGATCAACTTCCCCGATCTCGAGCCGTGGGAGATGAAGCACACGTGTGCGCTGGATGTGGCGGACGCGGGTGCGCTGACGCTCGAGGAGATCGGGCTGATCACGAACCTGACCCGCGAGCGGATCCGGCAGGTCGAGGTCCGTGGGCTGCTGAAGCTCCAGGGACGACGCGAGCTCCGCTAGAGAGCGATCAGGCCGGACGGAGAACGAGGACGGGGAGGCGGGTGGCGCGGAGCAGTTGGTCCGCGACCGAGCCGACGAGGGCGCGTGCGATACCGGAGCGACCGTGCGAGGAGATGCAGATCACGTCAACGCCGTGCCGTGCGGCACACCGGGCTAGCGTGATCGCCGCGTCATCGCCACGAACGACGTGAGGATGAACCTTCTGGCGCGCGCCGACCGGGGCGAGCGCCAGGAGCGAGCGGGTGAGGTCGGCTTCGTCAACGTCCGCGTCGTCCTTGATGACGTGAACGATGTGGACCTCATCGGAGGCCTGCGCGAATGCGTACGCGACGGCTCGGTTCGCGAACGACGACAGGTCCGTTGCGACCATCGCCGAGCGCAGGCGCGGGACGACGATCGTCGGGATCGCGGCCTGGGGCGGCACGCAGATCACGGACTGCGTCGCGTCAGCGACGATGATCGAGGAGACGGAGCCGAGCCGGCCAAGGCCGGTCTTCTGGCCGGTGCCAACGACGATCACGTCGACTTTTTCGTCGCGGGCGAGCTCGACGACATGATCGCCGATCCGTCCGAGGCCACGCATCGGGCGCGCGGTGATGCCCTCGCCCTCGGCGGCGAACCGGCGCAAGAGGTCGCGGGACTTCAGCGCCTCGATCTCCGGATCGCGATCGACCTGGGTCTTGGTCCCAAGGCCGTACCGATCGGCCTCGTCATCGGGGTAGTAGATCGCACCGAGCACGACCTCGACCGGGCCGCGGGCGCGCAAGCCGTGGACCCACTGGACGCCGAGATCGCACACGGCGGAGTCGTCGATGCCGAGCAAGACCCTGAGCGGACGGTCGCGGCGCGCGAACGCGAGCCACGGCTCGGGATCGCGGACCACGAGGACGGGCACGGTGGTGTGCGAGATGATCTTGCTAGCGGTCGAGCCGAGGTGCTTGTCCTTGGCGTTCGCGGAGCGATGGGCGATCACGATCAGATCCGAGCCCTCGGTCTCGGCGAAGCCGACGAGTGCTTCGACGGGGTCGCCGGTGGTGAGCTCGGCGCGGACCGTCGGCAGACCCGGGCGCGACGCCGCGAGCTTGTCGAGCTCTGTGCGGGCGCGGTCGAGCTCTTCCTCGCGGACCACCTCGTTGCCGGCGGGGTCGGCGACGTGGAGCAGGACGACCTCGTCATCACCCCGCTGGGCGGCGAGGGCGCGCGCGACATCCAGCGCACCGGCGCTGGTGGGAGAGAGGTCGGTGCCGCAGATGATGGTCATCAGGAGCCAATCAGGAGAGGTACGCGAAGCGGCGGATCAACTCCAGCAGCTGGTCGCGAACTTCGTCATCGAGGCCGACGAACCGGATCCCCATTCCGGGGTGGAGGTTGTCGGGCGCGCCAGGACGATACGGGTTGACCCAGATCACCTCGCCCTCGATCTCGATCGTCTTGGCGAACCGGAGATTGAGGAGCGTACCGGGCTGCTCGGGAGACGTCGTACGGATGAAGATGCCGGTCGCCGAGATGTCCGTGATGTACGCGAAGAGGTAGTTCTCCTCGCTCGCGTAATCGACCTCGAGGTCGACAAAGACACGAGGTGCGCGCCGGCGCTCAGCGTCGGAGATCGACACTGGATCGAGCACGTCGCCGTTGGCCTTCAGTCCCATCGCGAGTCGTCATACCCCTGTCTCGCGACGAACGTCAATCGATTGATCAATCGAGGGTCACGCTCATGATCTTCACGCGATCCGCGGTGTCGCGCATCTCGTGGGGAGCGACGGGCGCGCTGATCGGCATGTTCTTCCAGTTGGGTGCAGACCCCGTGAAGAAGCCGATCCAGAGGTCGTACTTGCCGCGCGGGAACGCTCCGCCGCCGACCTTGATCGTGTGGGTGTCGATGATGAAGTCACCGGGCTGCCAGGTCGATGTCGGGCAGCGATCCTTGATCGGTGGGTGGTCGCCGTTGAAGCGCAGCGGGCCGTCGAAGTGCATCAGCGACTTCCACGCACCGCCGACGCCCTGCAGCACCTTGTAATAGATCTTCACCTCGACCTTGGAGCCACGCTCCATCGTCGCCGGGATGTCCCAGCCCAGGAGCTCGAGGCGCTTGTCCCAGATCACCGGGACCTTCGGGCGCTGTTTGATCCCCTTGGGCTCGGTGTGCACGATGGCGGTCGCGAGCGGGTTCTTGTCCGTCGTGCCATCGAGCTTGTTCGAGAGGAGGAGGTTGCGCACGTTGCGATCGTCGATCACGTAGTACGGCTTGCCGCCGACTTCGCGGTGGAGCGTGCAGAGCTCGGTCTGTGGTGCGATCGCGAACACGCGGTTGGGACGGGCGAGCGCGGCGACGACTTGATCGCGCGCGTTCACGAGCTCGGGCTTGGTGTCCGCGTACGCCTTCGGCGCCGAGCCGAGGTCGCCCATGATCACGAGCGGGTCGCCCTGCGAGCGGAGATCCTTGTACGTGTCGAACATCGCCTTGCTCGACAGGTGCTCGGCGAGCCGCGGCTGCCACACGAACGTCCAGAACGCCGCCATCACCATGGTGCCGGCGAGCGCGATGCCCATGGCGATGTTCGCGAGCTTGCGGAGTGTCACGCCGAGGCGATCGGCGCGCGAGCGCCACAGCAGCATCGACATCCCGAACCCGAGCCCTGCGATCAGGCCGGTGAGGAGGATCCAGGTCTTCGTCGGCAGGAACAGCAGCTTCGAGGTCTTCGGGTATGGGATCTGGTCCATGCCGACGAGCAGCGACGACGCGCGATCGGGGAACGAGTGCATGTCCTTGCCGAGATTCAACACGGCGATCAGGAAGAACAGACCGACGAGCATGAGGCCGGCCGGTGCAGCGTCGGCATCACCGCCCGCATTGCCCTTACCGCGCCGCGTGAGCACGGTGTCGAGCCACACGCCGATCGCGACGGCGAGCGCCGGGAACCCGGCGTAGAGGGTGAAGCCGACCTTGCGCTGGAACGCCTCGGTCGCGATCCACGCGCCTGCCGCCCATGCGAGCGAGATGGCGCCAGCAGCGCGCTGATCCTTGTCCGTGTTCGCGAGGAGTCCGGCCATCGCGATCGGCGCGAGCACGCCCCACGGGAACGTGCCGTAAGCGATCTGCTCGAACGAGCTATCGAACACCGCGCGCAGATCATCGTCGGGCCGCCACAGGCCGCCGAGCAGCTTCGACCAGCAGCCCTCGGCCGTGATCACCTGACCGAGCACCTGGCGCGCGTTCGGCGCCATGACTCCGCCCGGGTCCTTCAGCGCGTAGAGCTCGTGGACGAGGAGGCCGATCAGCGCGATGACCGCGACCCCCGCGGCGAGGGCAGGGACGTGCGGCAGCACGCGCTCGCGACGGAGCCCCGCGGCAACGGCCTGGATTCCGAAGCCACCTGCTGCCGCGATCGCGCCGATCGGGACGACGAGTCCGAGTAGCGCGCCGCCGCCACGGAAGCCGAGGTAGCTGCCGAGCACGAGCGAGCCGATCGCGACGCCCGCGTCGATCGCAGCGAGCGCGGTGCCGTAGGCGGCCCCGAGTCGCGACAGCGCGACGAGCGAGTAGATGATGAGGGCGCCGCCACACGCGGTCCCGATCTCCGACGTCAGCATCCGCGACTGGAGCGAGAGCAGCGGCATCGAGAGCAGCACGATGCCGGCGAGCAGTCCGGCGCGAGCGCCGCCGAACCGCATCGCGATGCCTGCGGTCGCGAGGACCGTGAGGAGACCCATCAGCGCGAACGGCAGCCGCCGGCCCGTGTCGCTGTCACTGATCTTGTCGCGGCCGAACTTCGCGGCACTCGCGGTGAGCGAGCGCGCGGCTGCGTCCTTGGGCGGGGTGCGTACGCAGCTCTCCGCGGGCGTGGGCGCGGGCTCAGGGACCGGCGCCACCTTCGGCGCGTCTGGATCGATGGGCGGGGCGGCGCGATCCGAGAGCGCGCGCTCCTGCGGCTCCCACAGTCCCGGCGTTCCGAGGCCCGGGAACAGGATCGCGAGCGCGAGCACGAACACCGCCGCGAGCGCGATCGGCCACCTGCCGAGCGCGGAGCCGAGCGACCTGGCGTTCATGGCGCGAAAGTACCCCTGACTTGCGCTGGGCGAAAAGCCCAGCGACAGTGGAGATCGTGTCGGACGTCACCGCGCGCGCGGCGGAGCTGGGGCGGCTGCACCGTGAAATCCCGGTGCGGCGGTACCGCAGCCTCGTGGGGCACTGGGTGTCGCGCTGGTTCCGGGCCCCTCGCGCGGCCCAGCACGAGCCGGTGCCCTCGCTCGGCCCGCGCGAGCTGTCCTTGACGTTCGGCGGGCACGCGACCGCCATCATTCGCTACCCCGGCCTCGCGATCGCGTTCGATCCGATGCTAGGGCGCTGGGTCGGCGGGGTCCGCCGCGCCGTCGAGCCGGGGCTCGCGCCAGGAGATTTCTCCGACGTGGAGTTGATCCTGATCTCGCATCGCCACGCGGATCACATGCACCTGCCGACGCTCGAGAAGCTGCCGCGCACCGCGACGGTCGTAGTGCCCGCCGGCGCGGCCGCACCGCTCTCCCACCTCGGGTTCTCGCGTGTCATCGAGCTCCAGCCCGGTGCCGACTTCGAGCTGCGCGGGGTCCAGGTGATCGCGGCTGCGGCGTCACACGGTGATCACGACCTCGCGCGCGGGCTGTCGTTCGTCGTCCGTGGACCCGGACCGAGCGCCTATCTGTGCGGCGACAGCGGCTACTTCTCGGGCTTCGCCGATATCGGCTCGCGGTTCGCGCCCGACATCGCCGTCCTGCCGATCGGCGGCTTCCTCCCAGCGTCGTTTCGCTCACGGCACATGTCGCCGCTCGACGCGCTGTTCGCGTTCGAGGATCTCCGCTCGCGGCTCCTCGTCCCGATCCACCACGGCGCGTTCGCCCTGTCGTACGAGCAGCTCGACGAACCGGCGCGCTGGCTCGTCGACCTCGCGAAGGAGCGTGGCGTTCGCGACCACGTGATGGTGATGGCGGCAGGGCAGAGCGAACGTTTTGTCGAGTCTGTCGCCGGCCAGCGCGAGACGCACGAGGCGTGCTAAGACCGCCGACGTGTCCGTGCCTGACGTCTCGATCGTGATCCCGGTCTACAACGAGGAGGGCATCCTCCGCGAGGCCGTGACCGAGCTGCTCGAGTCTCTGCCTACGGACCTGACGTTCGAGGTGATCATCGCCGAGAACGGCTCGAAGGATGGTACCGCCGAGCTCGCCGAGCACATCGCGAGCGAGCGCCCCGATGTCGTCCGCACGTTCTCCCTCGGCGAGGCGAACTACGGCAAGGCACTCCGCCGCGGCATCCTCGAAGCGCGTGGCACCTGGGTGATCTGCGAGGAGATCGATCTGTGTGACGCGGACTTCCACCGCCGCGCCCTCGATCACCTGCGCCACAGCGACTGCGACATGGTGGTTGGCAGCAAGGCCATGAAGGGTGCGAGCGACGAGCGCCCGCTGTTCCGCCGGTTCGCGACCCGCGTCATCAACACGATGCTGTGGGCCGCACTCGACTTCCGAGGCACCGACACGCATGGCCTCAAGGCGTTCCGCCGCAAGACCTTGTTGCCCGTCGTCGAAGCGTGCGTGATCGAGCGCGATCTGTTCTCGAGCGAGATGGTGATTCGCGCGGGCCGCGAAGGTCTTCATGTCATCGAGATCCCGATCCGTCTCCACGAAAAGCGTCCGCCCGCGATCAACCTCGTCAAGCGCGTTCCGAACGTGCTGCGCGGGATCGCGAAGATGACCTACGTGATCCGGTTCGGCGGAAAGCCGTGACCCGGCCGCGCTGCGCGATCTCGATCGATCTCGACAGCATCGCCTGCTACTACCGGATCTACGGCCTCGGCGCGCATCCACCCGAGCTCGAGCACGTGATCCTCGAGCGCGCGCTGCCCCGCGCGGCGAATCTGTTCGCGAGCCGTGGCATCCACGTCACGTGGTTTGTCGTCGGGCGCGATGCCGACGGTGACGCCGCACTCCCGGATCGCGCCGCGCGCTCCGCGAACGCGCAGCGCCTGAAGACGCTCGCCCAGCACGGCGACGAGCTCGGCAACCACTCGTACTCGCACCCCTACGATCTCGCGCGGCTGTCGCCGGAGATCGTCGACCGCGAGATCGCGAGCTGCGATCGAGTGTTGCGATCGATCACGAACAACCGCGCCGTCCGCGGCTTTCGCGCGCCTGGCTACGACCTCTCGCCGACGATGCTCGATGCGCTGGCGCAGCGCGGCTACCACTACGACTCGTCGATCTTCCCGGCGCCCGGCTACTACGCGGTGAAGGCGGCGGTGATGGGCGCGCTCGCGCTGATCCGCCGGCCGAGCGGCGCCGTGATGACCAACCCGCGCGCGCTCGCTGCACCGCCCGATCCGTATCGGCCGTCGATGACGGCACCGTGGCGCCGTGGGCAAGCTCCGCTCGTGGAGCTACCGGTCGCGGTGACGCCGTGGGCGCGGATTCCCGCGATCGGTAACTGGCTGATCCTCGCGCCGACGCCGATCCGGAAGCGCCTGGTCGCGCAGATGGTGCGGCGCAGGTTCTTCAACTTCGAGCTGCACGGGCTCGATTTTGCCGACGCCGAGAAGGACGGCATCCCCGGCGAGCTCGTGTCGCGGCAGGCGGATCTGCGCGTGCCGATCGCCGACAAGCTCGCGCGACTCGAGACGATCCTCGACGAGCTCGCGGAGAGCTGGGACTTCGCGACGCTCGGCGAGGTCGCGGCCACCGTCCAGCTGACTGAGTGACGAGCGGCGGCGCCCAGGTCGGCGCTCCACCGGCTCGCGTACCCGACCGGTTCGCGCACCCGAGCGGCTCGCGAACCCGAGCATTGCGTGTTCGAGCGGTGAGCCGCAGACGCAGAGGACGCAGAGCAGAGATCAGGTCACGGCGCGTGTGCTTGCAGGTGCGTGCTCGACGAGCGAAGCGAGTCCGATCCCTTCTGCTCGGCGGCCTCTGCGTCTGCGGCTCTTCTCTGGGAGCACGGAGCGTTTCCGTGCGTGGCCGAGCACGGAGATCTTCGAGCACGGAGCTGGCCCGTGCGGGAGTCCCACGAACGCGAGCGGTCCTTGTCAGCGGCGGCGCGAGACCGCGTTGCGTGCGAGCTCGTCGACGCGCTCGTTGAGCGCGACGCCCGCGTGTCCCGCGACCTTGACGAACGTCAGCGCCTGGAACTGCTTGGCGATCGCGCGGAGCTTGCCGACCAGCTCGACGTTCGCCTTCGCCTTCCAGTTCTTCGAGACGACACCGATCGAGTACGCCGAGTCCGAGTAGACGAACACCGGACGCGTCCTGTCCTTGACCTCCTCGAGGCCGCGATAGATCGCCATCAGCTCGGCGATGTTGTTGGTGCCCTCGCCGAGGTACTCGGACAGCTCGCGTTCCTCGATGCCATCGATGATGACGACGCCGAGGCCCGCGGGCCCCGGGTTACCGGTACACGCACCGTCGGTCCAGACATGGATCGCGTTGTCCGGCGGCGGGATCGCCGCGCCTACCTTGGTCGCCGCCGACGTCGTGGTGCCCGGTCGGGTCTCGGCCTTGGCGTCGGTCTTCTCCGGGGCCCGCTCGCCGGCCTCGAAGTCGACGGGGGGGCCAGAGGTCGCCGTGAGGTTGCGGGCCCCCGCCCGGTACACCTTGGCGCCATCCGCGGGCTTGTAGACGATCTCGACGCGGCCGTCGGCGTCCTTGATCAGGGCTCCGGTTGCGTCGACCTTTGCCCAGACCTCCGCGTCGCGCAGGCGGTGTGGCATCCAGGGCATGGCGTGTTATAAGCCGGCGTCCTCACCGGACATCTACAGGAGATCAGAAAATGCTTCGCATCCGCCATGGTTGGCTCGTCGCTGCACTCGCCATCAGTTTCAGCGCCTCTGCATGCAAGAAGGACGAGAAGAAGGCACCCGCGACGGGTGGCGACGTCAAGCCGGCGGACAAGCCGACGGACAAGCCTGCCGAGAAGCCGGCCGATCCGGGCATGGGAGCGATCCCCGCCGCGGTGACGCAGGGTGTGAACCCGAACGCGAGCGACCTCGCGCTCCTTCCGGTCGACTCCGAAATCGTCCTCGGTCTCAACTTCGCCCAGCTCCAGAAGAGCGCGCTGTGGAAGAAGTTCGCGGAGCCCATGATGATGAAGGGCGACACGCAGAGCAAGCTCGCCGAGTTCAAGGACAAGTGCGGCTTTGATCCGATGACCTCGATCAAGAGCCTCTCCATGGGCCTCAAGGGTCTCGGTGGGGACAAGCCCGACGGCGTCCTCGTCGTCCACGGTCCCGAGAAGTCGAAGGTGATGGCGTGCCTCGCCAAGGTGAAGGACGAGGCGGCCAAGGACGGCTCGACCGTCTCGATGGACGGCGACATCGTCAGCGTCAAGTCGAAGACCGGCGAGATGTTCGCGTTTACCTACGTCAATGACACGACGCTCGTCGGCGTCGTTGGACCGAACGCGACCACGGCCGGCGTCAAGGCGGCGGCGGCGGGCACCTCGGCGCTCAAGACGTCGGCGGCGTTTGTCGACATGTACTCGAAGATCAACACGCAGGACTCGCTGTGGGTCCTCATGAACGGCAACTCGAAGGTGTTCGAGAAGGCCGGACAGATGGGCTTCAAGCCGAAGGCCGTGTTCGGCTCGGTCAACGTCACCGACGGTCTCACCGTCGACATGCGCGTTCGCCTCGACACGCCGGATCAGGCCACGCAGATCACGAACATGGCGAACCAGCAGGTCGCGCAGTTCAAGCAGATGGTCGACAAGCTCTCGATCGTCGCCGATGGCGCCGACGTCAAGCTCGACGTCGCGCTCTCGACCCAGAAGCTCGAGGCGCTCATCCAGCAGTTCGCTGGCATGATGGGCGGTCTCGGCGGTGGGATGGGCGGTCCCTGATGCGGCCGAGGCTCGGCGCGCTTGCCTGCTCGCTGGCGTGTGTGCTGAGCCTCCTGTTCGCCGGCGCATGTAGCAAGCGCAAGGCGAAGGACACATCGCTCTCGCCCGAGGTCTCTGGCCTCGCGGCCGTACCAGCGACCGCACAGGTCGTGATCGGTGCGGATGTGTCCAAGCTCACCGACTCGCCGATCATCGCGCGAGCGGTCGAGCGCCTCCTGATGACGGAGCCCAAGCTCGCCGAGAGCTGGGCGCACGTGCAGGAGAGCTGCAAGATCGATCCGATCCGCCAGCTCCGTCACGTGATGCTCGCGATCGGCCCGTCACCGGGCGCCGCGGGCACCGGGCCGGTGCTGATGGTCGCGACCGGAACACTCAACGAGCCGGACCTCGCGTCGTGCATTCGCACGATGGTGGGCAAGGGCGGCGGCACGCTCACCGCCAAGTCGGTCGTCGGTCGCTCGATCTATCAGGTCGTCGATGGCAACCGGACCATGTTCTTCGCGTTCAGCCGCGCCGACACGGTGGTGCTCGGCACCAACGAGGCGTGGGTGACCGAGGCGCTCGGCACGGGCCTCAAGGCCGCGTCCAACCCCGACCTCTCTGCGTGGCTTCAGCTCATCGATCAGCGCAAGCCGATCTGGGCCGTGGGCCGGATCGATCCGCGCGTCGGGCAGGGCCTCGTCACCGCGACGCAGGGCAAGCTCAGCGAACAGCCCCAGGCGTTTGTCGCGACGATCGATGCGACCGCGGGCGCGAAGCTCGACCTCGGCGTGGTGATGAAGACGGCCGAGATGGCCAAGACGCTGGAATCGTGGGCCAAGAACGAGCTCGCCGTCGTCGGGATGGCCGCTCAGCTCAAGTCGCTCGGCCCGATCGTCAGCAAAGTCACCGTAACCGCTGAGCAAACCGTCGTCCGGTTCCGCGCTGCGCTGACCATGGACGAGGTCAATCAACTGCTGTCTGTGCTTGACGAAAAGCCGGCACCCGAGCAAGGTTCGCCACCGTAATGGCGAAGAAGACTGACAAGGCACCCGTTGCCCCGAAGAAGACGACCACCAAGGCCGCGAAAGTGGTCAAGGCGCCGAAGGGCGCGGCGGTCAAGACCAGCGCTCGTCACCCGCGCGCGCGCGTGACCGAGGTGCACAAGGGCAAGGCGGAGCTCGCCAAGGCACTCGCTGCGTCGGTCGCTCGCTCGAACGAGGACACCGATCAGCTCGAGGCACGCCTCAAGACCGCATCGAACGCGCAGCTCCTCCGCCTCCAGAAGATGGTCGCGCTCGTGAAGGAGAAGTGGGGCAACCGCGACAAGCTGATCGCCGCGATCGGAACCGCGCAGAAGAAGTCCAAGGACAAGGACTACCTCACCATGCTCGACGGCTTCTCGCTCGGTCAGCTCGTCGATCTCGCTCGCTCCAGCGAGCGCGCCGCGCGCACCTGAGTCACGATCGACGCGCACGATGCGCGTGTTGGTTTCGGTCTGGCTCTCTGTCCTCGGTCTGATCAGCGTGGCGAGCGTCGCCGCTGCTGAACCCGAGGAGCCCGCATCGCAGGTAACCATCCCTGTCTCGCGCGGCACATCGCTGCTCGGCCCGTCGGCCGCGTGGCGGTGGACGGTGATCACCGCGCCCAGGCTCGCCCCTCAGATCGGCGCGCTCGCCGTCAGTGGTCTCGACGTCGCCGCGGGTCGCGCACCCGCTCCGATCGACGTCCTCGGTGAGGGCAGCGTTCCCGCTGGGTGGCCGTTCGACGTCGATGGCGTGCTGACCGCGATCCCCGCGCCGGGCGACACCGACCGGATCGCCGCGGCGTTCGGCGTGACGACGTTCACGCTCGCAACGGCGGATCAGGGCCTCGCGATGCTCGAGCTGCGGATGCGCTACACGGACGGCGCGGTCGGGTGGCTCAACGGCGTCGAGGTGCTGCGGCGCGGCCTCCCGTCCGCCAACCCCGTCGCGCTCGCCGAGCGTCCCCACGGTCCCGAGTGGGAGACGTTCTACATCCCGGTCGCGCCGGGCCTCCTGCACCTCGGTCGCAACGTCCTCGCGATCGAGCTCCACCCATCAGGGCGACGGCACGGACCGACGATCGAGGTCGATCTGAGCGGACGCCGCGATCGTGGCATCCTCCGCGGCCCCGTCCTCGTCGATGTCGGACCGACGAGCGCGCGGATCGTCGTCGAGACGGATCCCGACACCGAGGCCGTCCTCGCCTGGGGCACGGGCGACGCGCTCGATCAGCATCAGACGAGCGCACCCGGGCGGCGCCACACGTTCGTCTTGCCGAGCCTGCCGCCGCGCGGCCAGGTTCGCTACCGGGTGACTGCGGGTGCGAGTCAGTCGCAGACCTACCAGTTCAACACGTCACCCCGCGCGGGCGACACGATCCGGATCGGCGTCTACGGCGACGTGCGCGGCGGGCACGCGACGCATCGCAAGCTCGTCGACGCGATGCTTGGCGAGGCGCTGGACCTGATCGGGGTCACCGGCGACATGGTGTTGCACGGCACCGACGAAGCGGACTGGCAGCGGTTCTATGCGATCACCCAGCCGCTGCTCGCGACCGTTCCGTACCTGCCCGCGATCGGCAATCACGATCTCGGCTGGCTGCGTGCACGGTCGAGCCCGACGGATGCGTTCGAGATCCCGACGGGACCGGCAGGGCGGCCCGTCGGCACGTACTGGTACTCGGTCGATGTCGCCGACCTCCACCTCGTGATGCTCGACTCGAACTCGTACGAGCTCGACGAACAGGTCGCGTGGCTCGAGGCCGATCTCGCCGCCGCGCGCGCGCGAAAGGTTCGCGCGATCATCGCATTCACGCACGACGGTCCGTACTCGCGCGGCTATCACCGCGGCAACGTCGACGCGCGCACGCGCTACGTGCCGATCCTCGTTCGCCACCACGTCGACCTCCTGCTCGCCGGCCACGATCATCTCTATCAGCGCGGTGAGATCGGCGGCCTCCGCTACATCGTCACCGGCGGCGGCGGGGCGTCACTCTACGCGATCAGCTGCGGTAGCTCCGGCAAGCGCACGTGTGCCGTCGACGACGGCATGCAGTTCATCGCGCGCGAACACCACTTCATCGTGCTGACGATCACGAAGACCGCGATCGAGACCTGCGCGCGGCGGCCCGAGGGCCGGCTACTCGAGCCGTGCACGCGGCTTCCCCTGTGGAAACGGTGAGCATCAGCGTGCTACCCCACATGGATGAGTCCTCGCGCCCTGGTCGTCGGCCTGCTCCTCGTCGGTGCCTGCTTCAAGTCCGGCGGTAGCGTCGTCGGCTCGACACCGAGCAACAAGCGCGGGCCGGCCGTGCCCGACTACAGCGCGACCATCGCGGATCCCGTCGGCTTCCTCCCGATCGACAGCGAGGTCGTGATCAGCATCGACGCCGAGCAGCTCCGCCGCAGCCCGGTGTGGGCGATGCTCGAGCCCAAGCTCCTCGCGGCCGCTGGCAACGACCTGCAGATGTTCCGCACCGTGTGCGGCTTCGATCCGGTGACCTCGATCCGAGGCATCACGATCGGCATCAAGAACCTCAAGCAGGAGACGCCCGACGGCGTCCTCGTCGTCACCGGACTCGATCGCCAGCGCCTCACCGCCTGCATGGCCAAGGCGCAGGGCGACGGGACCGTCACGGTAACCACGGAAGGCATCGTGACGATCGCCCCCGAGTCCAAGGATGACTCGCCGGTGACGTTCGGCTTCGTCGATGCGACGACGGCCGTCCTGATGATCGGTCCCGCGACGACGCCCGCCGGGTTCGGGGCAGTGCTCTCGGGTGGTGCCCCACTCCGCACGTCGGCTGCGTTCATCGAGCTGTTTGGTCGCGTCAACCTCGAAGCGGCGATGTGGACCGTGCTCAACGGAAACAGCAGCGTGTTCGAGCAAGCAGCGTCTCTCGGCGTCAAGCCGAAGGCGATCGTCGGTTCGGTGAAGCTCGAGGTTGGCCTCGACGCGGATCTTCGCGTGCGGCTCTCGACGCCCGCCGAGGCGACACAGATCGCGACGATGGCGCAGGGGCAGCTCGGGATGGCCTCTGGCTTCTTCGAGAAGCTCGAGGTCGTCGCTGACGGCACCGACGTCACGGTGGTCGGCGTGATGACCGACGAGCAGCTCCGCAACATGATGTCGATGATCAACGGAATGATGGGCAGCGGAGGCGGCAGCCCCTGATCTGCCGAGCGGCAGCGACCCTACTTGGCGTCAGACGAGGCGTGGGCCCCGGCCGCCTCGGCTTCGTCCCACGCATCTGCCTACTTGATCACGAACGTCGCCGACGTGGAGCCGACGTTGCCGGCGGCATCCGCGACGCGCACCGCGAGCGTGTGCGTCCCGCGCGCGAGACCGGCGGGCAGCTCGAGGCGGAGGTCCTCGGCGAGGTCGTCGTAGAGGCCGTCGGTCGTGGCGCCGAGCTGCCACGGACCGTCGTCGACCGAGTACGCCATCTCGGCGATCGTTGACAGCGCGTCGGAGGCACGCGCCTGCGCCCGCGGGTAGCTCACCGTCAGCTTCTCGATCGCGGGGCGCGTGTTGTCGATCGCGAGCATCGTCGTGGTCTGACTCGAGGTCAGCGCCCGGTCCGGCGAGTTCGCCGCGGCATCGGAGGCGGTGACGCGGACGCGGTACCAGCCGTCGGGATAGGTCTCGGTGTTCCAGTCCCAGGTGACGGCGGTGAGCGGTACCTTGCCGACCGAGATCGGGCGCCAGTTCGCCTCGCCATCGCGGCGCGCGTCGAGGGTGTAGGTGGTGTCGTCGCTGTCGGGGTTCTCGACCTTCCACTTGATCTTCATGACCGGGCTGCGCGGCTTGGCCGCGGAGTCCTTGAGCGTTGGCAGGCTCTCCTTGGTCGCGAGCTCGACGGTGACGTCCTGAACGCTCGTCGCCTGGTTCTGCGGCACGTAGTAGGCAGTGACGCGACGGACGCGCGCGTTGTCGTCCTCGAGCGCGACGCGGAACTGGAGGTAGCGACCGGAGGCGCTGGCGATCTTGCCGCCCTCGTTGCCGCCGCCGAGCTTGCCGACCTGCTGTGGGGGTTGCCATTCGCTCCAGCCGACGCCTGGCTTGGCGGTGTTGCCCGAGCGCGTCTCGATCTTCGTCTTGCCCTGGGCGATCCACGTTAACTTGCCGAACCGCGACACGGCCTTTGCATCGAGGACATCGCTGACATAGCGCGCCTGATCTGCGCGACCCGTCGTGCGATAGAACGCGGCCGCGTCGTCGGTCGCGAAGCCAATACCGGTCTTCTCGGCCCACACCTGCGAGACGGCGCGCTCGTCGATGTCGAACGCGGTCGCGACCGCGCCCTCACCGTCGACCATGTAGACGCGTCCCTTGTCGGCAGCGCCGGCGTAGACCGATCCATCCGAGGTGACGACGACCGCGGTGAAGTACGTCTGGGTCAGTGCGTGAAGCTGATCGAGGCGGCCATCGCTGCCGATCCGGAACAGCGCGCCCTTGCCCTTCTTGGCGCCCTTGCGACCGAGGTCGGTGACGGGCGGCGGATCCTTGTCGGCACCGGGCTTGGTTCCGACGTCGGGTGCCTTCGCGGGCTGACCCTTCGGCGCGTTCGGCTTCTCGGCGCCCTCGACCTGCGCGGGCGTCTTGCCGGCGGGGGGTGGGTTCTCGGCGAGATCGTTCGCAGCCGCGACGACGCCGTCGCGGTACGGCGCGAGCGAGCTGACCTCGTTGCCCGCGAAGTCGGCCATCGCGCGGCCCTTGTTCTCCTTGGGGTCGTAGCGGAACACGAGCGCTCGCTCGCTCGTGCCCATCCACACCATGCCGTCGGTCGTCACGGTGAGCGCGGTGATCCGCTTGTCGTCGGTGTCGAAGACCTCCTTGACGGCGCCACCGGAGATCGAGAACAGCTTGCCCGATGGTCCGGTGCCCGCGTAGACGGTGTTGCCTGCCGCGGTGAGGGCCCAGATCGTCTCGGTGTCGGCGAGCGTCGCGCCGGCAGTCGCCGTGCCCTTGCCGACATCGATCTTGTAGAGCTTGTTGCCGGGCATCGCACCGGCCCACACGGATCCGTCGCTCGTCTGCGCGAGTGCGACCACGGCGATCGCACCGGGGATCGCGACCAGCTTCTTCGACGCGTCGCCGGTGACGCGGAAGATCGCGCCGCCCGCGTCCGAGCCGAGCAGTACGCTGCCATCGGCGAGCCGGAGCGATGACCACACGGCATCACCCTCGAGCGCGGTGCGCTTGGTATCCCAGCCGGGGCGGAGCTCGCCCGTCGACGTGATGAACGCGCTGGTCGCGTCCCCGGCGTCAAACTGCTGGTAGGTCTCGACGGTCCACGTCGAGGTCACGACGGCGCCCGCAGGCAGCGCGAGGGTAAAGGCGGCGAGGCCGGCGGCGATCGACAAACGAGTAGCTGCTTTCACGGATCCCCCAGAATCAGATCGACAATCAGATCGAGAAGTCAGTCGAGCGAGAGAGCTAGCGAGTGACGGCGCGAACGCGGACGAGCGTCGACGCGCTGCCATTGACGACGCGCTTGGCCTGCGAGGTCGTACGGGTCATCGGCCGGTACGGTTGTGCACGCTGCGTATGAGACTGCGGACGGAGCTTGTCCTGCGCACTCGCCGGCAGATCCTTGACGAGCTTGCCATCGAGGGCGACACCCTCGTCGGCGGGATACAGCGTCACGGCCCAGACGTTGCCGGGCAGGAGCTTGCGGAACGCGGCGAGCAGCGACGGCAGATCGACGGGGGGAGCGGCGTCGAGCTTCGCGCTGTCACCGGCGGTGACCTCGAGCTGGACGATGCCACCGGCGAAGCTCATCGGGACATCCACCGGGACCTCCTCGACGATGTCCTTGCCGTCCCACGTGCTCATCAGCACCTTGATCGTGTTGCGTTGCCCCGGGATGAGGTCGACGTTCGGAATCTTGAGCTCCTTGATCTCGCCGAAGTTCGCCTCGAACTTGAGGTCGACCTTGATGTCGACGCGCTCGACGGTGACCGGGGCGAACGGGTTGAGGAGCAGCGGGACGAGTACGCGGAGACCGCGCGTTCCTCCCATCACCGAGCCCGCTCCGTCGTTCGCGTACATATAGTCGACGAAGCTGATCGGCTCGTGACCCTTGATGCGCACCGTGGACTCGACGCGCGCGGTGACGTCGTCACGATCGGGGAGGTAGTACTGCACCGCGTTCATCAGTGCGGCACCGGTCAGCGCGGGCGTGAAGAACTTGTTGTTGAGGATCTCGACATGGAACGTGCCCGTCTCTTTGTGCTTGTCGGTGCCGCTCGTGATCGAGATGTCGACCGGCATTGTCGGCGAGCGCAGGCCGGTGTCGGCCATGATCGCGGACTGGCGATCCTGGACGAGGGAGCCGATCTCGTTGACCGCGCTGCCCATCACGAACGCGCTCATCGCGGACGGCACGACCGTGTGGACGTATGCGGTCGACACCGGTGCGTAGGTCTCGCCGGTCTGGAACATCGGGTGACCGAACGCGAGGACCTTCTCGCCCTCGACGAGAGACACCGTGCCGACCGCGGCCATCGCCATGTCGCCGCGCATGAGCTCGACGGCGATCGAGCCGCCCATCACGAACTTCGTCGGCCCGGAGCCGTCGGCCTTGCTCGTCGAGGTTCCACCGGCGCGCATCGGCACCACGTTGGAGTCGGAGAACAGCTTCTCGACCTGCGAGAACGCCGGTGCCGAGAACCCGGCGACCGTGAGCGGTACCGACGCGGTCAACGTCTGATCACCGTCGATGGGCGACGGCTTCGGCAGTGGCGCGGGCAGGGGAGCGGACAGGAGCCAGCTCTTGCGCGCGGGACCGAGTGCGTCGAGTGCGGCGGCCGCATCGACCGTCGGGGTCAGCCGGCGCCAGTCCTTCATCGACGCGCTCACGGGCTGGGTCAGCTTCGACGCCTGGACCGCGGTGTTTCGACGATAGGTGTCGCCGTCCTTCTTCATGTACTCGATCGGCGTGCACCCACCGAGCGCGATCTTGTTGAAGCGGAAGCCGTACGAGAACGCGCACAGCAGCTTGTCGTCGATGTAGAGCGGGCTGCCCGACATCCCTTGCCAGAAGCCGGAGACCGCCACCTTGGGGTCGGTCGACTTCACCATCACGATGTCCTGCTTCGGGAGGAAGTTCCTCACGACGGACACGACCTCGAACGTGAACCGTTCGGGTGTGGTGCCGGAGAACGTGGTCATGCCGTAGCCGGTCTGACCGCGTTGCACCTTTGACAGGGGATAGATCTCCGCAGGCCCTGCATGCGCGACCGTGGCGCAAGCAAGGACCCCAGCAGCGGCGCAAAGCCGCATGAGTCCACGCATGTCTGAACAGGATACTGGCGTGTGGATCGATCTGCCAGTGCGACCCGGCTGCGACTCCCAGCAGGTGCGGCAAGTTAGCGACAACTGTGTCAGGTCTTGCGTCGCCTTCGAATCACAGGGTGGTGGAAGTCCGTCGTTTACCTGGCCACCGAGATCCCTATGTCCCTTTAGAATCAACTACTTGACGAACTGGTCGGACCTCGGCACACGCGCTGCACACGTCAGGGATCACGGAGGACGGTACATGTCGAATTTTGTCGAGACCTGGAAGGGAATTGCGACTGCTCTTGGTCGCTCGGAGCGCTGGTGTCGTTACATGGCGCGTCGCGCCGGTGACCCGCTGCCAGTGTTCAAGGTCGGCGGCATCGTGCGGTTGAATGCCAACGATCTCGAGGACTGGTTGGCTCGTCAGCGCGAGCGCTCGATCCGCCCGCAGACGCCGATGGCAATCGAAGACACTGCGCTGCGCCTGATTGCCTGACCGCCGCGCGTGGATCGTTGGCGTGCTATGAAGCGCGCCCAATGACACGGCCCCTGTCGGAGTTGCGTGGCCCGGTCCGCGCGTTGTTCTCGGATGTCGATGGCACGATGACGACGGGTGATCGGATCGAGGCCTCGACCTACGAGGCGCTCGAGCGGCTGGGTGCTGCAGGCATCCCGACCGTGATGGTGACGGGACGCTCGGCGGGGTTCGCCCACACGTTCATGAAGATGACGCCGGTGCTTGCCGTCGTCAGCGAGAACGGTGGCGTCACGTTCGTGCGTGAAGGCCGGAAGATGCGCAAGATCTACGGCGTCCCTGCGGCGAGCTTGCCCGAGTGGCGGCGGCGCATGCACGACGCTGCGGTCGATGTGATGTCCAAGGTCCCGGGCACGCGGCTGTCGACGGACTCGAAGTATCGCGAAGTCGATCTCGCGATCGACTGGAACGAGGAGGCGTCGCTCAGCAAGGAGGACGCCGATACGGTCGTGCGGATGCTGTCGAAGGCGGGCTTTCTCGCGTCGCGTTCGAGCGTGCACATCAACTTCGGGCCGCCCCACTTCGACAAGCTCAGCGCGTGCATGACGGTCGTTCGCCAGATGCTCGGCGGCGATGCGAACGATCTCTCGGGCTACGTGTTCGTGGGCGATGCCCTCAACGATGCGCCGATGTTCGGTGGCTTCCCGACGTCGGTCGGCGTCGCCAACATCAAGGCGTGGTGGGACGAGTTGCCGTTCAAGCCAGCGTTTCTGACCGAGCGGCCCGAGGGCGCCGGTCTTCGCGAGGTGATCACCCACATCATGGGCCTGACCAAGCGGTAGAGTTCGTCCGTGTCACCGCCCGGCCACGATCTGTTCTCGGTCGCGCTCCGTGCGATCGATGCGGGGCGCGGAGCGGCGATCGCGGCGGTGATCGGTGTGCATGGCTCGACGCCGCGGCACCTCGGTGCGCGGATGGTGGTCGCCGACGATGGTGAGCAGTGGGGGACGGTCGGCGGCGGGAAGATCGAGCAGCTGGTGGCGCAGGCGGCACGCGAGGTCGCGCAGGGCTCGGCCCCACGCGTCGTGCGCCAGCACCTCGTGCGTGATCTCGCGATGTGCTGCGGTGGATCGATGGAGGTCGTGCTGACGCCGGCCTTGCCCTCGCGCGACGTGCTCGCGCAGCTCGCGGGAAGCGGTGCGCCCCACGTGCTCGTCACGCCGATCGATGGCGGTCCGCTCGCGGTGCGGCCACCGCGCGACGGCGATCCGCGCGCGCATCACCCGGTCGTCGCCGACGACGCGCTGGTCGAGCGGCTCGGAGCCGCGGAGCGAACGATCGTGTTCGGGCTCGGTCACGTTGCGCAGAGCCTGGGGCCCGTGCTCGCGAACCTCGGGTTCACGGTGATCGTCTGCGACGACGGCGAAACGGGCGCGACGACCGTGAGGCCCGTGTGGGCGGCCGAGCTGATCGAGTCGTTCGATGCGGCGGAGGTCGAGCGCTTGCTCGGCGGGTTCACGCGCGACGACTACGTGTTGATCGTGACCCGCGATCACGCGATCGATCAGAAACTGCTCGAGGCGTTGATCGCGTGCGACGAGCTCGGCTACCTCGGGATGATCGGGAGCCGTGGCAAGGTCGGTCGGTTCAAGAAGCGGCTCGAAGCGCGCGGCCTCCTCGACGGTGCGGCGGGCGAAGCGCGGTGGGCGCGGCTGCGCGCTCCGATCGGGCTCGACCTCGGCGCCGAGACGCCCGAGGAGATCGCCGTCGCGATCGCGGCCGAGCTGATCGCACGGCGGCGGCGAGGAAGCTCCCTGCCGGGCAACTGGGCACACGCGAAGAAGGAGCTCGCGTGAGGCGCGGCGCCGTGATTCTCGCGGCGGGCTCCGGCACGCGGCTGGGCGGCGTCGCGAAGGCGCTGATCAAGATCGAGCGCGACACCTATCTCCAGCGGATCGCGCGGCTCGCCCGCGTTGCGGGCGTCAGCGAGATCGTCGTCGTCGTCGGGCGGCCGTACGGTCACGAGGTCGGCGATCACGCCCGCGAGCTCGGCCTCGCCGTCGTGGTCAATCCGCTGCCGGAGCGCGGCATGGCCAGCTCGGTCGCGCTGGGGTTCGCTGCGATCAACGAATACGAAGCAGACTCGGCGTGGCTGTGGCCCGTCGATCATCCGGCGGTGCAGGTCGAGACGCTGCATCGCCTGATCGCCGGGCTCGGCACGCATCAGGTCGCGGTGCCGCAGTTTGGCGGTCGCGGTGGACATCCCCCACTCGTCGCGCGGTCGCTGTGGCCCAGGCTCGCGGCGTGCGCTTCACTCGACGGGGGGGCTCGCTCGGTGTTTGCGGCGGCCGACGTCGTGCGCATCGACGTCGATGATCAAGGTGTGATCCGCGATGTCGACACGCCCGCGGATCGTGCAGGCTACACACAGTGAGCCGCGTATCGCTCGTAGCGCTGGTCCTCGCCGTCGCCGCGTGCCCGGGGCGGCAGGTCAAGGAGTCGGCGCCGCTGGCGGATCCGACCGCCGGCACTGACGGCAACGTGATCGCGTCGATGATCGCCGAGCTCCAGGACGACGTTCTCACCTCGTACGAGCGCGACGAGCCGCCTGAGGTCGAGACCGGCATGATCCCGCCAGAGATCGGCGGAGCGCGGATCGGCGTCGGGCCGGGCGACGTGCTGATCGCGGGCGAGCTCGAGCGTGCTCCGAGCCGGTGGCCGCTCCGCGTCGACCGGGACATCGCGACGAGTGTGCACTCCAAGCGTCTCGAGACCCATCTCGCGCAGGATCTGTCGGCAGCGTGGGTGTTCGACGAGCTGTCCTGGCGGATCACGATGTGCGGCCGGATCGCCGTGATTCCGCTGCGGATGACGATGCTGTACGCGCGCGATGGAGATCGCTGGGTGCCGATCTTCGAGCACATGTCGTTCGGGCATGCGCCGGCACCGCGCCGCGATGGCCAGCTGTACGGCGCGCGGATCGCATCGAAGACGATCGCCACGTCGGACATCGTCGATCAGCTCTCGGCGGTCATGAGCCCGGTGCTCTCGCTCGGCAAGAATCGCAACGCAGGCGTTGCGACGGGGCCGGAGTCGATGCTCCTGGGACCTGACATCGCTACCGAGTGGCACGGCCTCGATGTCCTCGGTGCGGAGCTGCTGCCGGGGCCGGCGAAGGCCGTCGAGGATCGGCGCATCGGACTCGTCGGGCGCGGCATCCAGACCGCGACGATCGCATACTGGATCGGCAACGTCGTCGCGACACTACCGGCGCGGCCGGGCGTCGCCGCGGGCAAGGTCCGGCTCCGCACGACGTTCGTGTTCGAGCATCGCCGTATGGTCCAGGCGCAGGCCGAGGGTAAGCCACGGGATCCGCGCCACGACGCGAAGCCGTGCGTGCAGGACGACGAGGACTGCAAGTGGATCCTCGTCCAGGGCCACGTCAGCCAACCGATCGGGGATCAGGATCTGGCGACGCGTGTGTTCGGAACCGCGCTGATGTCGTCGAGCCTCGAGAGTGGCGAGCCGCTATCGCTCACGTGCGACGACGGCTCGACCACCGTGATCAAGGCTCCTGTGGTTGCGCCTCCGCCGACTCCGGCGCAGGCAAGAACCCCGTGATGTGACGGTCGCGCAGGTACGTATCGGTCAGCCGCTTCTTCTTCGGCCAGAACGGTAGGGCGCGGAGCGGCAACATCGCGAGCGAACCCAGGCCGCCGAGGAGCTTGCCGCCGTACGCCTCGCTGACGAGCAACGCGCGCTTCGCGCCCGAGATCTCGGAGAGCGGGCGATCGAGGACGCCGATCCGCAAGAGGCGCGTCTCCGCACACGTGTTCGCGTGCTCGAGGAACTTCGGGAGAAACGCGATCACGTTGCTGTTGGGAGGCAGCCGCTTCTCCATGAACGCTGCGAGCCGGCGAACGCCCCACAGCGACACCAGCGACAGGCCGAGCAAGCGGCGGCGCAGCCACGGCTTGCCCTCGATCGCCTTGGCGGTCTGCTGCTCGCCGAACTCGACGTGACGCTCCTCCTGCTTGACCGCTCGGCGGAGGATATCGACAGAGGGCTTGTGATCGAGGGTGTCGATCACGGCGTAGAACGCGTTGAGCACGAAGCCTTCACCCTGCGCCATCTCGAGTGCGACGTGCTCGGCCCACGAGCCGCCCATCATCCCGGTCGCGAGGAACCGCACTGCCGGGTGCGCCGGCTTGGGCTGGCAGCCGAGCATCTGCATGATGCGGAGGAAGTTGTCGACGTGTTGCATCTCCTCGAGCGACTGGCGGGCGAGGAACTTGGCGGCATCGAAGTCCGGGGCGTCGTAGAGCCAGTGCCCGACCTGGATGCCGGTGACCTCTCCGTAGAGGAACTGGTTGAACATCCACTCGAGGACGTCGCGATCGCGGACCGGATCGAGCTTCTCGCCCCCGAAGTCGAACGTCATTTCTTCTCGCGTCAGCAGCATCGGTCCTGAGGTCAGGATAGCGCGGATGCGCGAGAACGGCGTCGTGATTTCCACGATCGCAGAACGGTCCGCCGCGCTGCACCGGAAGCAGCGAGGGGACCGTTGTTCGTCCGTATCGACGGGTGACTACGCGCGCTTGCGCGGACGCGCCTTGGGCGGCCGAGCAGCGTGGAAGTGCGGGCCGTGCAGCGTGCAGCTCGGGTAGCGCGCGATGATCGCCTTGGCGTCCTTGAGAGCGCGCTGACCGTCGTGATCGCCGTCGTGCTGGAACGGCGACCCGACGTCCGCCGGAAAGAACGAGACCGTCGACTTGCCTGTGGATTCGTCGACGGAGATGAAGATGCGGTCGGGGGTCCCGCGCAGGCGAGTAGCTTCCATGGTGATAGCTCCGTTCATGGCTCTAGGTCCGGTTCTGAAATGGTTGCCCAGTGGCGCCGCGCAGCGAGATATGTCGCGCGAGCGAGATCGTCGAGATGCATCATCGCGTCTGCACGCTGCGCGAGCCCGACGCCCGCGATCACGCGCTGTCGCGCTTCGCGCAGGGTTCCCGGCCACGCGCCGACGACCTCACGCTCAGCTGCGACCAGCGTCTGCGCACAGTCCTGTGCCCACGCCTCGCCGAGCGCCGAAGCGACCGGCACCCAGACTTCGGGCAACGATGGAACCACCGCGCTCATCACTAGCGACCGCGCCGGCCGCCGCCGCCGCCGCCGAAGCCACCGCGACCACCACCACCGCCACGATCACCGCCGCGATCACCACCGCCGCCGCCACCACCGCCACCGCCACCGCCGCCCGGACGCCGCTCTTCCGCGATGTCGACGCGGAGCGCACGACCGTCCATGTCGTGGCCATTGAGATCGTTGATCGCCTTCTGCGCCGCCTCGGCCGTCGCCATCTCGACGAAGCCAAAGCCGCGGGACTGACCGCTGACGCGATCGAGCATCAGGTTCACGGCCTTCACTTCACCGGACGTCGCGAACGTCTTCGTGATCAGATCTTCGGTGGCGTGGAACGGCAGGTTCCCGACGTACAGGCGATTCGACATACACTCTCTCCACAGACGGCCCCCAGGTAAACGTCGTCCCCTGAGGCCCGCGGGGCGCGAAGTCTCGCTTCCGCACCGCGGCCGCGCGCCCTCGCTGAGTGCGCCACGCGGCGCCAGTCAGAAATGAACGTGCGAGTCGTGTACCACGCGGATCGGGTCGGGTCCAGTTATAGAACCGTCACGGATCGGGCAGAAAGCTCAGGGAAACAGCCGCATTGCCGCGATGTTGGCGCGGTCGCGGACCTTGCCGACCTCGAGGGTCAAGAGGATCCGATCTCGAACGACGAGCGCTCCATCGACCGCGACATGGCGAACGTCCGAGCTCTTCGCGGCGTAGGCGATCGCGGACCACGGCCGGCCATTCGGGACCGCATGGAGCGCGGACAGATCGACCGCGATCACATCACCCCGCTTGCCGATCTCGAGCGAGCCGATCCGGTGGTCGAGGCCGAGCGCTGCGGCGCCGCCGAGCGTCGCCATCCGCACGACCTCGGGCGCAGGGAGGGTGCGGGGACCGAGCCGATGCTTGTGGAGCAGGGCCGCGAGCCGCAGCTCCAGGAAGCCGTCGAGGTTGTTGTTGCACGGCGCGCCATCGGCACCGATCGCGACCGAGATGCCCGCGGCGATCAGCTCGGGCACCGGGCAGATGCCGGACGCGAGCTTGAGGTTCGACGACGGGCAGTGGCAAACGTGTGCACCGCGCGCGGCGAGCAGGCGCTTCTCGTCCTCGGTCAGGTGGATGCAGTGCGCGACACACGCGTGCGGGCCGAGCAGGCCGAGCTCGTCGAGCACGACGATGTTGTCCTTGCCAAACCGCGCGCGCACGAGCGCGACCTCACCGGGGTTCTCGCTCGCGTGCGTGTGGATGCGCACGCCCTTCGCGGTCGCCTCGGTGCCGACCGCGCGCAGTAGCTCGTCGGTGCACGACAGGACGAACCGCGGCGCGTACGCGTACCGCAGCCGATCGTTCGCGGTGCCGTGCCAGCGCTTGATCAGCTTGGCCGACTCGTCGAGGGAGGCCGCTGTCGACTCGCGCAGCCCCGCCGGAATCTGTGGATCCGGCGCATCCATCATCGCCTTGCCGATCGTCGCGCGAATGCCCGAGCGCTCGGCTGCCGCGAAGATCGCATCGGTGTGATGGACCGTGCCCATGTCGAGGATCGCGGTGGTGCCGCCGAGGAGCAGCTCCGCACACGCGAGCTCCGCGCTCGCCGATACGGCCGCCTCGTCGAGGCTCGCCTCGTACGGCCAGATCACGTTGCGCAGCCAGTCCATCAGCTCGAGATCATCCGCGCGTCCCCGCGCGAGTGTCTGGCAGGTGTGGACGTGCGCCTGCACGAGCCCGGGCATCACGATGCAGTTCGCGCAGTCGACGATCTCGTAGTCGCGACCCTGCGGCGTGTAGTCACCGCCGATGTGAACGAGCTCGCCATCGACGCACGCGACGTCGCCGGCCAGCACGCGGTGGTTCGGGTCGATCGTCAGGATCGTCCCGCCTCGAAAGATGACCTCGCTCACGGCAGCTCGCGACCCGAGAACCCGTCGGGGATCAGCTCCGCGAGTGTCCACGAGCGCTGCTCGCCCGCAGGATTGACCGCCGTGACGATGACCTTGGTGGGATCCGCGGCGAACTCGAGCAGTACCTGGCGACACGCACCACACGGCGACGACGGTGGCGACGAGTTGGTCGACACGGCGACGGCCTCGAGCTCGCGCGCGCCCGATGTCACCGCGTGGAAGATCGCGGTCCGTTCGGCGCAGATCGCGAGCCCGTACGATGCGTTCTCGACGTTCGCGCCCTCGAAGACCTGACCGCTGATCTGGATCGCGGCACCGACGGAGAACTTCGAATACGGCGCGTACGCGCGGGCCTGCGCCGCGATCGCACGCGCGACGAGATCGTCGCTCAACGCAACTCTCCCCGAGCTACGAGCGCGCCGAGGATCCGGTCGAGCAGGCCCTCGAACGTCGCGCGCACGCGGTTCGCGGTCTCGGTGACCTCCTCGTGCGACAGCGCGTTGCCGGTGATGCCGGCCGCCTGGTTCGTGATGCACGAGATACCGATCACGCGCGCGCCCATGTGCCGCGCGACGCAGACCTCGGGCACCGTCGACATACCGGTCGCGTCGGCACCCAGGCCCTGCAGCATCTTTACCTCGGCCGGCGTCTCGTACGTCGGCCCGGGCATCGCGACGTAGACGCCCTCCTGCAGCGAGATGCCCGCGCTGGCCGCGACGTTCTTCACGAGGGCACGGAGCTCGGGCGCATACGCCTGCGTCATATCGGGGAACCGCGGCCCGAGGCGATCGTCGTTCGGACCGCGCAGCGCGTGATCGCGGAGCAGATCGATGTGATCGCGGATCAGCATCAGCGTGCCCGGCATCCACGTCGGGTTGAGCCCGCCGGCGGCGTTGGTCACGATGATGACCTTCGCGCCGAGCGCGACCAGCACGCGTGCGGGGAAGGCCGCCGTCGCCGCTGTGTGGCCCTCGTACATGTGCACGCGGCCCTGCATCGCGACGCAGGTGGTGCCGGCACGCGATCCGAGGACGAGCCGACCCTTGTGACCGACGACGTGCGACCGGGGGAAGTGCGGGATGTCGCCGTACTCGATCGCGGTCGGCTGTTCGAACGTGTCGGCGAAGCCACCGAGGCCGGAGCCGAGGATCAGGCCGACCTGTGGCACGACGGAGGTCTTCGCCCGGATCGCCTGCGCTGCCGCCTGGACGCGCTCGAACAGCGAGCTGTCGTCATTCATCGAATGACCGCGAGCACGCGCGAGGAGCGCACGGGCGGAGCAGGGCGGTCGGCGGGCTCGAGCACGAAGGCGCCTTCGATCATCGCACGCGCCTCGGCGAGCCTGCCATCTCCCGGCGACAGGCTGTGATGGAGCATGATCTGCGGGTGGGCGCCGGGCTCGATGACCTCGCCGAGGTAGGCGTCGACGACCAGGCCTGCACTCGGATCGATCACGTCGTCCTTGGTCCGGCGCCCTGCGCCGAGGATCAGCGCCGCGATGCCGAGTGCCTCACTGTCGATCGACGTGATCCGGCCGGCGGCGAGGCCGAGCTCGTCGCGCGACGCCGCCTTCGGCAGCACGCTGCCTGGCGAGTCGCAGACCTTCGGGTTCCCGCCCTGCGCCTCGACGACCTTGCGGAATACCTCGAGCGCGGACCCGTCGCCGAGCGCCTTCTCGATCTTCGCGCGGCCCTCGGCCGCATCTCTGGCGACACCGCCCAGGACGAGCATCTCGGCGCCGAGCACGTGCGTCAGCTCGCGGGTGTCTGTCGGACCGCCGCCGCGCAGGACCTCGATCGACTCGCGAATCTCGAGCGAGTTGCCGATCGTGCGGCCGATCGGCGCATCCATGTCGGTCAGCACGCACGTGATCTTCTTACCCGCGCGCTCGCCGATCGCCTTCATCAGCGCGCACAGCTTGCGCGCGTTCTCGATCGTCTTCATGAACGCGCCCTTGCCGACCTTGCAGTCCAGCACGAGGCCATCGATGCCCTCGGCGAGCTTCTTCGACATGATCGACGACGCGATCAGCGGCAGTGACTCGACGGTGGCCGTCACGTCGCGCAGCGCGTACAGCCGCTTGTCTGCCGGCGCGATCCGCGCGGTCTGCCCGATCAGGCATACGCCGAGCGTGTCGACGAGCTGTGCGAACCGCTCGACAGGGAGGTCGACCTTGAAGCCGGGAATCGACTCGAGCTTGTCGAGCGTGCCGCCGGTGTGGCCGAGACCGCGCCCCGACACCATCGGCACTGCGACGCCACAGGCCGCCACCGCGGGCGCGAGCGGGATCGAGATCTTGTCACCGACACCGCCGGTCGAGTGCTTGTCGACCTTCGCGCGCTTGATGTGCGAGAGGTCGATGACATCTCCCGAGCGCGTCATCGCGTCGGCCCACGTCGCGAGCTCGCGATCGTCGAGGCCACGGAAGAAGATCGCCATCAGCATCGCCGCGACCTGGAAGTCGGGGATCGAGCTGTCGGTCACCGAGCTGATGAACGCGCGGATCTCGTCGTCGTCGAGCGCGCCGCCGTCACGCTTCTTGCGGATCAGCTGGACCGGAAGCACTCAGTAGCCCTTTGCCTTCCCGTCCGCCGTACCCCCGGAACCTGTAACGATCGCGACCGATGCCGACGCCCCGACGCGGTTCGCACCGGCCTGCGCCATCTTGAGGACGTCCTCCGCGGTGCGCACGCCGCCCGATGCCTTGACGCCGATGTCGCCGCCGACCACGCGCCGCATCAGCGCGACGTCCTCGACGGTCGCGCCGCCCTTGCCGAACCCCGTCGACGTCTTGACGAACGCGGCACCGGCGAGCTTGGACAGCGTGCAGCCGATGATCTTCTGCTCGGTATCGAGCGCGCTCGTCTCGAGGATGACCTTGACGCCCGCGGGCGCCGACGACTTGACGACCTTGCAGATGTCCTCGAACACGGTCTCGTAGTCGCCCGACTTGAGCGCGCCGATGTTGATGACCATGTCGACCTCCTTCGCGCCATTGCGCACGGCCTCGCGGGCCTCGTATGCCTTGGCGTTCGGGCTCATTGCACCGAGCGGGAACCCGACGACGCAGCACACCATCACATCGCTGCCCGCCAGCAGCGACTTGCACAGCGGCACCCACGTCGTGTTGACGCAGACCGAGGCGAAGCGGTGCTTGCGCGCTTCCTTGCACAGCTTGACGATCTCGTCGCGGGTCGCCTCGGGCTTGAGCATCGTGTGATCGATCAGCTTGGCCATGTCGCCGGGGACAGAGCCGACGCCGGCGGGCGCGCCGATTCGCATCGCACCGGCACCCTCCATCGCGCGCACCGACCACGGCCGACGCACGACGCACGCACCGCATCCCGCGCAGTCCTCACCGGGTGCGGAGTCGTCATTGCACTCCCCGCGATCGCGCGGGAGCAGCGCGAGCTTCGCGGTCGACGTGGGTTGCGAGCCGAGCCGCTCCTGCACGCGCGCAGCGATGATCTCGACCAGGCGATCGACGTCTGACATCGAGCGCGACTATATACCGAAGTGATCGCTAGGGATTGCGAGCGGTGCGGAAGGTGACGTCCTTCTGCTTCTGATCGGGGCGCGTCGCGGTCTTGCCGTGGTGGCGCACGATGCGCTTCTTCTCGTCGGGGGAGTCGACCCACTCGAGCACCCCGTCCTCGACCACGAACCCCGAGGTCACCGCCGCGGCGTCCCACTCGGCGCTGGTCAACAGGCGCCCGCCGGGCCGGGTCGTCGCGAACGACTTCGCCTCGGTGTACGAGACGTTGGTCACCGCGTCCTCGGGCTTGCCCGCCTGCTCGTGCTTGGCGAACACCGCGCGATACGCCGCGGCGCGGATCGGTTGCGCGTCGACGAAGAACCACGTCGAGCCGTCCTTCTTCTTGACGGTCAGCATCCCCGCAGGAATCGCCGAGCTGGCAGAAGCGCCTGCGATGGCCGAGCCGCTCCCTGCATCGATCACGACCGGCTTGTTCGAGCCGCTCGCGTCACTGCCGCCACCTGCGGTCGGCGCATCGCCCTTGCGCAGGAACACGACGAGCCCCGCGACAAACACCGCGATCGAGACGAGCGTGACGAACACGAGCCAGCCGGGGAACCCGCGGCCCGGGATCCCCGCCGCGTTGAGCTCGCCGTCGCTGACCGTCGCCGATTCGTCGAGCGCAGCCTGGGGCAGCGTGAACGGTCGGCTGCGATCGCGCTGCGAGGACATCAGCATCGGAACCGCGCTCGGATCGAGGCGGGCGACGATGCTCCCGAGCTGGTTGACGAGGTCCTCGTACCCGGGCCGCTCCGCGGGCTTCTTGCCCATCATCGTGCGAACCAGCTCGGCAAGCTCGCGATCGATCGACGGGTTGACCTGCACCGCGTCGGGCGGCGGGTTCCTCAGGTGACGTGCGACGACCTTGAGGTACTTGTCCTCGGCGGGCTTGCCCGTGCGAAACGGTGGGATCCCCGTGAGGAGGAAGTACAGCGTGCCGCCCAGCGCATAGATGTCGACGCGCTCGTCGATCGCCTCGCCGCGCGCCTGCTCCGGTGCAATGTAGTCCGGAGTTCCGACGACGACGCCCATCGCGGTGAGCGCGGGCTCGGATCCCGGATCGACCGGCTTCGCGAGGCCGAAGTCGGTGACCTTCACGCGCCCATCGCTGAGCCGCACGAGGTTCGACGGCTTGACGTCGCGGTGGATCAGCCCGGCCTTCGACGCAGCGGCGAGGCCGTGCGCGGCATCGAGCGTCGCCAGTGCGGCCGCGAGCGAATCGAGCGGGCCCATCTTCTCGACGGTCGATCCTAGATCCGTTCCGTCTAAGAGCTCCATCGCGATGTACGGCCGCTCGTCGAACGTGCCGGTCGCGAACACCTGCACGACATTGGGGTGGCTGATCGCCGCGACCGCGCGACCCTCGCGGATAAACCGTGCACGCAGCTCCGGGCTGTCCTTGTGCTTCTCCGACAGGATCTTGATGGCGACCCGCCGGTTGAGGCCGGTGTCGATGCCCTTGAAGACCTCGCCCATCGAGCCCGAGCCGATCGTCCCATCGACGCGGTAAGCGCCCAGGATCGTTCCCGGCTGGGGATTCGGCACGGAGCCATCCTAATTGAGATCTCGGGGCTACGCGACCCGGCCAGCGCGGTTGCCACGCGGTGCGGCAAGCCAGCGGATCCCGTTTCAACTCACCGAGATCCGGTGAACCCGGCGTGGTCCGTGCCGTGCACTACCGATGGTCAACGCGCTGGAGACCCATGCCCAAGCAAGAGAACACCGCGATCAACGATCTGATCGGACTCGTGTCCCAGCGACCGATCGAAGCCGACGAACCGGCCCTGTTCGACGCGGCCCCGCCGGCCGCGCGCCTGCGGTCGGTCCCGTTCGGCGGCAGCCTGGCTCCGATCGGAGCGGCCATCGCCCCACTTCCGCGCCGCCGGGCGCCCGCCGCGACGCCGGCCCAGGTCCCGCGGCAGCCGATCTACACCGACGACGACGATGACTCAGAAACCACGGTCGGTGCACCGCCGCAGTGGGCGCCCGTGCCCTCCCTCACTGAAGACGCGGAGAGCTACACCGTCACGCAGCCCGACACGGGGCCGTTCGCGCCCCAGCCGCTGCCCGCCGCTCCGCAGATCGGCTACGCCTATCCGCAGGTCCAGCCCGCGTACCAGCGTCCCGCGTATCCGCCCGCGCACGCCCCACCGGCCTACTACCAGGCGCCGTACGCCGATCATCACGAGACAATGCGCGTGCGCGCGCTGCCGCTCGAGGCCGAGCCGTCGCTCGCGCAAGAAGTGCTCGCGACGATGGTGCGGTT
>JANOPP010000756.1:0-10289 GCA_031421915.1 Myxococcales bacterium
CCGTCGCCGCCGCCGCCGCCGTAGTCACCGCCGCCGCCGCCGCCGCCGTAGCCGCCGCCACCGCCGCGGTCACCACCGCCGCCGTAGCCGCCGCCGCCACCACCACCGTAGCCGCCGCCACCGCCACCGCCGCGGAAGCCACCGCCACCGCCGCCGCCGCCGCGCTGCTGGCGCTGCTCGGCCTCGTTGACGCGGAGCGGGCGACCGTCGAGGGTCCGGCCGTCCATGCCCTCGATGGCCTTCGCGGCCTCTTCGGGGGTACCCATGGTCACGAACGCGAAACCGCGCGACCGGCCAGTCTCACGATCCGAGACCAGGTGGACATCACTGACCGTACCGAACTCCTGGAATGCAGTGCGGACGCCATCAGCAGTGGTGTTGAACGAGAGATTGCCAACGTACAGACGAGTATTCATCGCTTGCTCGATCTGGCCCTGTGAACGCTACAAACCCGCCCCCTGAGGGGCCCTGTGCTCTAGAGCGGGTTTCGAACCTGGAAGTATCAGCCCACTGAGCACCGGGGAAACGAGCGTTTGGCCGAGGACGAGAACGACAAGCGGCAAACCAAGACCGACGAACTGTGGCTCGCCAAAACTACTGGAAGGCCTCAGCGAAAGCCATACGGAAGCGTGCGCAGCATTCAAGATCCTGGATCCACACGGGGATCCGCAGCCGACGATCTCAGAAACGCCGGCGCGATCGCGGTGTCCCTAGTTCACCACGGTTATGCTGCCCATCCATGTCTGAGCTCGAGCAATCGCTGCTCCGTCGCCTGCGCGACCGAGACGAGCGTGCGTTCGTCGAGCTGATCAACGAACACCGCGACCGTGTGTTCAACATCACGTACCGCATGCTCGGCAACCGGGCCGAGGCCGAGGACGTCGCGCAGGAGGTCTTCATCACGGTCTTCAAGCAGATCGAGAACTTCCGCGGCGACTCGAAGTTCTCGACCTGGCTCTACCGGGTCACCGTCAATCACTGCAAGAACCGGATCAAGTACCTCGCACGCCGCCACTCTCGCGATCAGGACGAGCTCGACGAGACCTCGCAGGCCCAGAACGGCGCCGTCAACGGCGCGCCCGTGCGCAGCAAGAATCCCGACAAAGCACTCGAAAGCCTGCAGATGGAGCAGCTCCTCCAGGAAGCGATCGCGTCGCTGGACGACGAACAGCGCGCGGTCGTGATTCTGCGCGACGTCGAGGATCTGTCGATCGAGGAGATCTGTGAGATCACGGGCCTGCCCGACGGGACCGTGAAGTCACGCCTGCATCGGGCTCGCCTGGTGCTACGCAAGAAGATGCAACGCCATGTGGAGTAGACGATGACCACCGACCCATCCGAGGCGGAGATCCCTGACGAGATCATCGTTACGCTGACGGACTACTTCGACAACGTGCTGCCGCCCGACCAGCGAGCGGACGTCGAGAAGAAGATCGCCAGCGACGAGCTCTGGAAGGCTGGGCACGCGCAGTTTGTCGACGCGCGCGATGCCGTGAAGACGCTGTCCGGACTGCAAAAGGCCCGGCCCGACGTGAAGTTCACCGACGACGTCACGGGCACGATCGAGAAGCGCTCGGCAGGTCGGTTCTTCGGTCGCCGCACGTTCGGCGATCGCGTGCCGTTCCTCGCGCTGCTCGTCGTGGCGCTGATCGGCCTCGGCATCATCGCCTACGTGATGTGGCGCTCTCCGACGGGCTCGCTCAAGGTCGACAAGGAGCGCGCGCCGTCCCAGCAGGGCTCGTCGTCGATCGTCGACAAGCCCTGATCAGGGCAGCGGGTGCGAGCCCGAGTTGCGGGCGATCGTCAGCGAGCCGCAAAATCTCCGCAGCGGCTCGCGCCGCTCCGGCGGCACGTACTCGAGGTTGAGCTGGCGATCCGTGACCTCGAAGAACGAGCGCTCGGCCGCGAGCAGCGCAGCCTCGGCCATCTCGATCTCGAGCGTCGGGATGTCCCGCAGGTTCACGCGGACCAGGGCCGCTTCGGTCTCGTACCGGTTCTCGACGAAGAATCCGCCGAGGATCAGCTTCGCCTTGACCGCCATCGAGTGGATGTCGTCGTCCGTGCGGTGCGGCAGTGACAGCACTTCCTTGAGCAACTCGCCCGCTGCCGGCGAGGCGCGCTCGTACGCGCGGCGCGTGACGTACCCGAGATCGAAGATCGCGAGCTGCGGCGCGAACACCATGCCGTAGGTGCGCGCCATGCCCGCGTAGTAGCTGAAGTGCTTTCCGATCTCGCGGAGCAGCTCGGGCCGATCGACGAGCTCGCGGCCGAGGCGACGGTACTGGTGGAACACGTCGTAGACGGCGCGCAGGTTCTTCGCCTTGATTGCCTCGCGCAGATAGTTATTGAAGAACCGGATCGCGAGGCGCAAGGCCTGCTCGTCGTGGTGGCCGTCCATCCGGCACGCGATCACGCGCGTCGCATCGGAGAACGTCGAGACGTTGTCACTCGAGCCGTGGAGCGAACGAAGAAAGCCATGCTCGAGCTGGAGGAGGCACTTCATCTCGTACCAGGTCTTGGTCTCCGACAGCATCTCGAGCGCCTCGTCGGACAGGCCGACGAAGTCCGCGCGATCGACGACGAACCACTCCTTCGGCATCCGCGACTTGTACTTCTCGTAGTGGTCGAGCAGCACCTTGATCGACCACGCGCCTTCGGCGGCGACGTCGCGGTCCTGGCGATCGAGCGACTTGATGATGATCGTCCCGATCTGGCCGACGCGCACCGACAGCGCGGTCTGCGCCTCCATCGGATCGCGGCGGCGCAACCCGACCTGCTTGACGATCTCCATCGCGTCCTCGCGGAGCCGAATCAACAGGCGCGACGGATCGACGAACCGCACGACGTAGAAGAAGTACGGGATCAGGAGCGCCCACCCGACGAGCGCGAGGTAGATCGCGAGCGCGATCGACCAGGTCGGCGCGAACTCGGGGCCGATCATGTGCTCGACCCACAGGACGTGCGCGGCGCCGAACGCCATGAACGTCAGCACCCACCGGTTGATCCGGTCCTTGAGGAACATCTCGATCAGCTTCGGCGTGTGCATGTTCGCCGTGAGCGGGATCGCGAGACCGATGGTCGCGATCAGCATCGCGAGCACGTTGTTGTACGCGCGCGCCATCGGCGACAGGATGTCGATGAGCTTGGCGTTGTTGACGCCCGCCCAGCTCGTCGTTCCCCAGCCCGGATATCCAGCGCGGCGCCACTCGACGAAGAACTCGATTCCGAAGATCGTTGCGAACACCACGAATGCGATCACGAACGACCGCACGAAGAGTTTGCGCATCGCGCTAGTCCGCCTCGTCCTCGAGGAACGCGAAGTAGCGTTCGGGCAGGTCGTCGAACTCCAGCGCGCCGCCACAGCTAGGGCACTTGAAGACCGGCGGCTCGTGCGACGAGGCGAGGATCGCGGCCGACTGGAGCAGCCGCTCCTCCTGGTGGTCGCAGCCGATGCAGTGAAACGGCGCGAAGAACGAGGTCACCGTGCCGCGACCGATCACGTCACGCACCATCGAGGCCTGCAGGATGAACGGCACCGAGCACGCATGGAACTCGTAGCCCTGGATCCGCGCCTGGCGCAGGAACTCGCACCACGCGCGCACGCCGAGCGAGTTCATGTACGTGACCTGCGCCATGTCGAACACGACGCGGCCGACCATGCCGGGCAGGAGCTCGTCGAACTTCGTCGCCTCGGTGAAGTCACCGCGGAGGACGACGCGCGTGCGCTCGCCGTCCTTCTGGACCTGCCACTGCGTCAGCCTGGCGAGGACGCTCCGCGCCGCCACATCGGGCTTGTCGAACGCCACGCCGACGACGGTCTTGCCGTCGCGTGGCTGCGCCCACACGGCGGTGCCCTTGATCGAAACCGAGGGCTCGCCATCCGGCGTGAGCGTCAGCGCCACGGCCTGGCCCTCGGTCACCGGCTCGGCGACCACCAGGCGCACGCCGTCGACCGACAGGTTCGACACCGTCGCATCGATCTTGCGGCCGGAGATCTCGACGTTGATCACGAAGCCCTCGGTGCCCGGGCGCGGCTCGCCGAGCTGGATCGCGACGACATCGTGGAGCTCGTCGGCCGTCATCGGGGCGATCAACAGCTCGTCGCAACCGCACGCCGAGACCTGACGCATCTGATCGCCCGACAGCCGCTTGCCGGCGACCAGGATCACCCGCGTCGACGGGCTCTTCTGCTTGATCATCTGCGCCACGTCGAAGCCATCGCTGGCATCCGCATCGAGGACGACCAGGGCCGGCTCCTCTTTCTCGAACAGCGCGCGCGCCTCGGCGCCCGTGGACGCGACGAGCAGTTGCAGCGCCAGGCGCTTGAACGGAGGCGCCGTGAAGTGCCGCAACAGCTCGCTGTTGTTCGAGACCAGGACATTGGGCAAGCTCGTCGATCCTATCACCCCGGGCCCTACAGAATGGCGCGCAGGATGACGATCAACGCGATCAGCAAGATGACCGCGCCGCCCATCGCTGCGCCCCCGCGGACCAACGTCCCGCGATCGTAGGCCTCGCGCT
Organism: Myxococcales bacterium; assembly: GCA_031421915.1. Classification (GTDB taxonomy): domain Bacteria; phylum Myxococcota_A; class Polyangia; order Haliangiales; family Haliangiaceae; genus JABFXX01. Next base: position 4,522 of record JANOPP010000756.1, read on the forward strand.
CGGCGGTCAGCTTCTCGATCTCCGTCGTGCGCGACGTGATGGCGCCGCGCAGCCGATCGATCCGATGATAGAGCTCGGCGAACTGGACGTCCTCGATCCGGTTGAGGTTGACGAGGGTGCCGAGCGTCACGAGCCGGCGCGCGATCTCGCCCTCGGCCTGCCCCATCTCGCGCGTCTTGCGCTTCTGCTCGGCATCGAGCTCGGCGAGGCGGTGATTGTGGCCCTCGCGCGCGTCGCTGAGGCTGCGCTTCGCAGCGTCGAGCTCTGCCTTCGCCGCATCGAGCTTCGCGGTCGCTTCGTTGATCGGACGCTCGAGACCCGCGAGCCGGCGGTCGACCTCCTGGCGATCGGGCTCGAGGGCCGCGGCCTCCTTGCGGAACTGCTCGGCGCTACGGCGCAGATCACCGCGAGAGTCGCCCATCGCCTGGCTGCCAGCCTGCTTGTCGTTGTCCTCGGCGGACTTCAGGTACTGCCGCTGGCGACGCTCGAGCTCCTTGCGCTTGTCGCGCAGTCCGCGGCGCTGGCCATCGAAGCTGGCGAGCTCCTTGGTGACCTCGTCGACCATCCGCTCGGCCTCGAACAGCTTCGCGTTGCGCTCGCGCTCGACGTCGACGAACTTCGAGTTCTCCTCGGCTTTGCGACCGTCGACATCGCCGTGCTCCTTGCCAAGCACGCCCATCCGCTCCTCGGCAGCGTTGATCGCGTTGTTCTCCGCCGAGAACACGCGCCCATCGACCTTCGCCGAGCGCGCCATGAGGCCGAGCGCACCGAGCACCTGGTCGAGCGCCTCCGTATCCTGCTTGATCTCGTTCTGCAGCGTGCGAATGGCGCCGCGCCGCTGGTAGCGCGCGCGCGCGAACCGAACCGAGTAGCGCGCAGCGCCGTAGAGACCCGGCTCGGGGATCTCGGGGATCGGGTTGAGCTTCGGCGGCGTGAAAGGTCGGTCCTCGCGCATCTGCACGCGCGTGGCCGGCGGCGTGACACCGGTCTGGCCCCGCTCGCCAGCATTCGCTGGCTCGCTCCATTCCAGGCCAGCGCGCTTTGCGGCCTCGACGTCGAGGGATGCACCGTCGGCGACGGTGTTGAAGTCATCGTTGAACGCGCCCTTGGGGATCACGGGATACGGCGACGGCGACGGCAGTGGCGTGCGAGCAGCCGGCAAGGGCGGCGCTTGATCGGCGCGACGGCGGCCATCAGGCTCGCGCGACTCCGGGGGCGGTGGTTCGCGACGCTGCGCGGCCGGGCCGGGCGACAGCGCGCTCAACAGCGAGCGATTGGCGTCGGACACCGACGGTGGCGGCGGCAGCGCGGGCGCGCTCTCGCGATTGACGCCCGGCGGCTGCGCGGGGGCGTTCGTGCGCGCCTGCTCCTCGCCCCACGCCGCGTCCAGTCCCGACGAGGTCTGGCGAGCGGCGCGCGGTGCGCCCGGGCGTGCTGGCGGTGCGGCGGGGAGCTCGGCGTGACTCCCCGGTCGTGCGGTCGCCGCGCCGGGCGACACCATCACGCCAGGCTGCGGTGGTCCCATGCCGGGAACCGCAATCCCCGGCGACGATGCGTTGTGCTGCGGCGGTGGCGCGTGCGGCGGCGCCATGCCCGGCGACGCTCCGCCGTGCGGCGTCCCCGGCGGATACAGCGCGGGCGACGATGTGAGCGGCAGCGACGCGATGCCCGGCGACGACTGCGAGCCGTGCGGCACGCCCGGCGGATACAGCGCCGCCGACGACGTGAGCGGCGGCGGTGAGCTCGGCGGCACGATGCCCGGCGACGCCTGCGAGCCCTGCGGCGCGCCCGGCGGATACAGCGCCGCCGACGACGATACAGCCGGCGCTGGGGCGAAGCCCGGCGAGGTGGTGTGCGGTGAACCTTGCGGTGCGTGCGGATACAGCGCCGCCGATGAGGTGAGGCCCGGAGAAGCCGGCGGAGCTCCGCTCGGCGCCACGGCGAAGCCCGGCGAGGTCGTCGTTGGTGGAGCGTGCGGTGTCCCCGGCGGATACAGCGCGGCCGACGACGTGATGCCCGGCGGCGCGGGTTGCGCGGCGTGTGGGCCCGACCGCGGCGGACTCGGATCCGCTCCCTGCCCCGGCAGCGGCGGCGGCATCGTCGTCCCGGTGCGGCGCGGCAGTGGCGGCGGATTCGTCGAGCTCTGCGCGCGGGGTGGCAGCTGCACGCCCGTCGGCGGGGCATTGCGCGAACGGCGCGGCGGCAGCGGCGGCAACCGGCGGCCGCACGCCTGGCAGACCGCCAGCTCGTCGGCGTTCTCGGCGCTGCAGAACGGACAGAACCTCATGGCGAGGGCGGCGTTCCTCGCCGATACGCGATGCCGCCGTCGACGATCGTCAACGCGACCTGGGTCTCCAGCAGCGTGCGATCGGGGGCGAGCGCGCGATCGAACACCGTCAGGTTCGCCGGCTTGCCGACCTCGATCGTGCCGTGCGTCTCCTCGCGGAGCTCCGCGTACGCGGCCCCGCGTGTGAACGCCGCGATCGCCTCGTCGAGCGTCAGCTTCTGCGCCGGATACCAGCCGCCATCGGGCGTGCCGCTGGGATCCTGCCGCGTGACTGCCGCATAGATCCCGAGCAGCGGCGCGACATCCTCGACGGGGAAGTCCGAGCCCGCGGCGAGCGGAATCGAGTTGTCGAGCATCGTGCGCCACGCGTACGCGCCGAGGATCCTCTTGGCGCCGACGCGCTGCTCGGCCCACGGCATGTCGCTCGTCGCGTGCGTCGGCTGCATCGACGCGATCACGCGCATCGAGCTCATGCGCTCGACATCCTGCGGTGCGATCAACTGGGCGTGCTCGACGCGGAGCCGCAGGTCATGGGGGTGCTTTGCGTACGCGAGCCGATAGGCGTCGAGGGTGGTCCCGACGGCGGCGTCGCCGATCGCGTGGATCGCGACCTGCCAGCCGGCCGCGACCGCGAGCTCGACACCGGCGGCGAGCACGGCGGGATCGGTGACCCACAGGCCCTGGTGATCCGTGTCGTCGTACTTCGAATGGAGCCGTGCACCGCGGGAGCCGAGGGCACCGTCGGCGAAGAACTTCACGCCGCGCAGGTGAAACTGGTTGATGCTGCCCGGCCGCTTGGCCGTCAGGTACGCGAGGTTCTCCGGCTTGCTCGCGTCGCCGGCGAAGTACGCGTACACGCGCAGGCGGAGCTCGTTGGTCGCGGCCATCTGCTCGTAGACGGCGACGGTCTCGGCATCGATCCCCATCTCGTGGACAGCGGTGATGCCGGCGGCGAGCGCGATCGTCTGTGCGTCGTTGATCCGGCGCTTGCGCACGTCGGCGGACGCCGATGGGATCTTGCCGTCGACGAGATCGACCGCGTTGTCGATCAACACGCCGGTCGGCTCCCCCCGTCCGTCGCGGAGGATCTTCCCGCCCGCGGGATCGGGCGTTGCCTTCGTGATCCCGGCGGCGGCGAGCGCCTTGCTGTTGACCCAGATCGCGTGACCGTCGACGCGGCGCAGGAGCACCGGACGATCGGAGATCTGGGCGTCGAGGCTCGCCCGGGTCGGGAACGCCTGACCGGGCCACCGATTCTGATCCCAGCCGCGGCCCATCAGCCACTCGGTCGCCGGACGCTTGGCGGCCGCAGCCGCGACCACCGTCACGGTCTCGGCCTCCGACGTCAGCGCACGCACCGAGACGGCCTCGAGATCGACGCCGAGACCGTAGAGGTGGCAGTGCGCATCGATCAGCCCCGGCGTCACCGTCGCGCCCTTCAACTCGATCTTCTCGGCCCGACCGGCGATCGCGAGGACCTCGGCATCGCTGCCGACGGCGACGACACGCTGCTGCCCGATCGCGACCGCGGTGGCGTGCGGACGTGCGGGATCCATCGTCCGGATATCCCCGCCCACCAGGACGTAGTCGACCCGTGCAGCGGTCGGTGCTTCCGGGGATGCGGCAGGCGTGCCACAGGCCCCGGCGAGACCGCTAATCAGTAAGGCCGATCGCGAGATAGACCTGGAAGTCACGGGCTTCGAGACCATACCCAATATCGAGTCCCAGGAGGGGCAGGACGATCTGCCTTAGATACAGCCGCGTCCCGACGCCGACCGAATTCTTGAACGGGGCGAACGTGTCCTGCTGATCGCGGCGCGCGTCGGGCAGGTAGTGGCGGTCAGGATTGCTCGTGGTGGTGAACGCGACGTATCCGGAGTCCACGAACGCCAGGCCGCGCACCGAGAGGCCCTTGACCGTGAACATCGGCACCGAGTACTCGGCGTTGACCTGCCCGCGCACGTTGCCGCGGAACTGACCGCCGAGCCAGCCGCGCATCGAGGTCCCGCCCATCTGGAACTCCTGCTGGAACGGAAGGTTGTGACCGTAGTTGGCCGCCAGCCGCAGGATGAAGTTGTGGCGGTCGAGGATCTTCCAGGCCTTGTAGAGGTACGCACCGACGTTCCAGTACGTGAAGTCCGACCCGAGCGACGGCAGGGCCTGCTCGTACGCCAGCTTGTACTGGTGACCGCTCGCGATGCCGTACCAGTTCGCGCGGCGGTCGATCGTCAGAACCACCTCGTTGGAGATGTCGTCGCCTTCCGCTCCGGGCGCCGGAACCGGGTCGTCGACGCCGACGCCGAGGTCGCGCGGCTTGTTCGCCGGATCCTTGCCCGCGTAGAGGAGCGCTGGATCGTCGCTGAACAGGCTGGTCGACGGGTAGCTGACCTTCGCGGCGCGAAGCCGCGTGTCGAGCCTGACGCCGCGAAACAGCTCGATGCCGAGCTTCACGCCGCCGTTGAGGTAGTTCATGCGTGATTCGCGCACGAAGCCCGGGTTGCTCTTGTAGGTGCGCGGTGCCTCGAACTCGTAGATGCGCGACTGCTTCAAGTACGTGTCGAACTGCGCGTAGAACCGCGTGCCGCCGATCGCCGGGATCACCCAGGCGCCGATGAAGAACGTGTCACCGGTCGCGACCTGCCCGTAGAGCAGGAGCTTCTGGTTGAGGCCGAACAGGTTGTTCTCGCCAAAGCCAAGGCCACCGCCGACGTTGGTCGGCTGATTGTAGAACGCGGGCGCGATCACCCACGAGTGCTTGTCCTTGACGAGGATATTGACGCGGACGCCACCCTCGACCTTCGACCAGAACACCTCGACGTCCTTGAACAGACCGCTCGAGACGAGGTCGGCCTTCACGCGCTCGGACATGTCGGGCGACCAGTCGTCGCCGATCTCGATGTTGGCGATCAGCTCGACGGTGTCCGAGGTCGTCTTCTTGTTGTCCTCGACGATGATCTCCTTGATCACCTCGGCGGACGCGACATGGGCCGACAGGACGAGCGCGAGGCACGCGAATGCAAACTTCGCCACATCGTGAGTATTGCACGCCGCCCCCTCCACTCGCTCATGGTGCGCGGTCGATCACAGTCCGCGCCCCGTGTTAACAAGGGCGCATGAATCCCGCCGAGGTCGCCACGGCGCTCCTGATCGAGCGCACCCTCCAGAACAGCCCCGCCTACCGCAAGGTCGACGACACGCTCTACGTGATCAAGCAAGGCTCGGCCTACGTGATGATCAGCGTGGTGCCGTGGGGTGACAACAAGGCGATGGTGCGCTGCACCGCGCAGCTCGTGAAGGGCATGGATGTCGACGGCTCGCTCGCGCTCCAGCTCCTCGAGCTCAACGGACACCTCCGGTTCGGCGCGTTCGCCTACGACCCGGGCGAGCACACGGTGATCTTCACCCATACGATCTTGGGCGGCACGACGCTCGATCCCGAGGAGCTCACCGCGACGCTCCGCGATGTCGCGCTGATCGCCGA
>JANOPP010000757.1:0-18617 GCA_031421915.1 Myxococcales bacterium
CGAGGCCGCGACTTTGGCAGTGATGCCGCTGCGTGGCGCTCGTGGTGGCAAGCGCGGGCGCGCTGAACCCGATACTAACGGAGACCTACCGAACGGAGCAGTAGCCGAGGCCCGGTTCGACTACCATGCTCGTGCATGGGTCACCTCGACGCGAAGAAGTACGCGACTGCGATCGCGGGCTGCACGAAGTGCGACGCGAAGGCCTTCGAGGTGAACAGCTACATCGAGCGCACGGTACCCGTGATGCTCGCGGCTCCGGCAGGCGACGGTCGGTGGACCCACGACCACCCCAAGCTCGTCGACGGTACCTATCGGATCCGCTGCATCGCGTGCAGTCACGACGCGTACACCAGCGACGACTGCCCGCGCTGCCACAGCCCGAACGGCCTCGGTGAAGCACTCGGGCTGTCGTCGCGGCTCGCGGTTCCGCAGCGCTGCCCGAGCTGCAAGGGCCCCGAGCTCACGGTCACCGCGTTCGCGCCGGCGCGCGTGCGCACCGGCGATCGCCCGACCGCACCGGTACCTGTCGCGAGCTTCGGTGATGCCGGCTTCCACATCGCGAAGATCGCGTGCGGAGGCTGTGACTGGGTTGCCGCGCTCGATGGCTGCGCGCTGTGCAGCGGTCCGAGCGCGCAGCGCGTCCGCGCGAGCTGAGCTAACCGACGTAGGTGATCTGCCACTCGCGGACGTCGCCATCGACGGTGACGTCGACGACCTCGCCCGTTCGCTTGCCGATCACGGCGCGCCCGATCGGCGACGCGGGCGTCACCACGGACAGGTGACCGTCGCCGCCCGGGCCGGTCAGCGTGATCCCGGCGCCGACCGGCGCGAGGAAGAACGTTCGACCCTCGCCGCTGTCCGCGTCCTCGATCTCGACGATCGCGCCCATCATGATCCGCGCCTTCTCGTCGAACGTCGTCGGGCGGAACGAGGACAGCATGTCGACCTCCTCGAGTGCCTGCTTCGCGCGCGCCTGCGAGGCGCCGCCGATCGCCGTGAGCTGGTGCGCTGCGCGTGCGTCCTCGCGCTTCTCGTCGGGTGTCGCGCCGTCCTTCGCCTCCTTGGCGGCGGCATCGCGAGCGGAGAGAGCGGCTCGGGCCGACGCCTCGAGCTTCTGCCCGAGCTGGTCGATCAGCACCTTCTTGTCCATGCCGAAAGGATCGCCTCGGCCCAGCGCGCGAGCAAGAAAAGGGGGTCGGAGTGCCTTTTCAGGGCGCGGCGAGCGACGTGTGGTCGTGGATGATGCGCCAGCCCTCGGGGCGGCGCTCGAGGACGACCGTGAAGATGCCGGTCCCCGGGTGCTGGCTCTCGGTCACGGTCCAGGTTCCGAGGACGACCGCCCCGTCGGCGCCGATCGCGTCGACCTGGTTGATCACGAACGCGAGCTTGCCCATCGTGCTCGGCTCGGACCCGTACTTGGCCTGGTAGGTGTCGAACGCTGCCTGCCACCCCGTGCGGACCTTGCCGCCCGACGTGAACACCAGGTTGTCGATCCGGGCGTAGCCGGCCATGTATCCGGTGAGGTCACCGCGATTCCACGCGGCGGCCTGTTGATCGAGCACGCTGGTCACGGCGGTTCGGTCCATCGGCTCGAAGGTTCGCACGCGAGGAGGCGCGCTCGCACACGCGGCGACGCACAACAGCACGATCAGGATTCGCACGGCGGCGACTCTACTACTACCGCCGGGTACCGCCGCGACGGATCAGATCGGGGACAGCGAGAACACGACGCGGATGCGAGCGCCATCACCCGTCAGCGTGATCGTCGACTCCTTGCGCCAGCCGGTCTCGAACGGGTTGTTCACGGTCTCGTTGCCCATGCTGTCGTCGGGGAAGATGCCGTCCTCGTCCTTCATGTCGGCGCGCAGGCGGATCGACTGACCCGCCTTCGGGGTCACGTTGATCACGGCTTCGGCGATCGGAGCGCCCGCGCCGAACTGCTCGCCCTGGCGGATGCGCACCCAGTTGTCGCTGTTGCGATCGAACAGCGTGACGCTGTTCGTGCCCTCGACCCAGATCCGGCCGTAGAGCTCGATGTCGTCACCGGCGTCGCCACCCGCGCTGTCGACCGCGATCGAGCTGAGGACGACACGAACGCGCTGGCTGACGCGGACGCAGTCCTTGACCTCGTAGTCGGTCGTGAACGACATCCGCGCGGGCGAGTTGTCCTTGAGGTAGGACAGCTTGTACGCGATCGGCGCGCCGGGGGACTCCTTGGAGTAGTTGCCGCCCGACTTGATGAACTGGATGAGGCTCTCGTAGCTGTCGATCGTCTTGACCGCGGTGCCGGCGTCGCCGCCGAGGATGAATGCGGTGATCTTGCTCTTCGAGATCATGTCCTTGTAGGTGACCGAGACGTCGCCCTTGACGTCGACGCCACCCGAGTACGCGAACTCGAGGGCCGCACCCATCTCCGTCGCCGAGTACTCCGACTCGAACGTGAACAGCACCATGCGGCCGTAGGTGACCGACGAGACGTAGACCGGTGGGCGGGTCTCGTCCATCTTCTCCTGGATCTCGGCGAGCTTCGTCTCGGGTGCGAACAGCGCGCTCGGGCTCGCGGGCGCATCGAGATCGACCGTGTAGTACGCCTGCGTGTACTTGACGACGTAGCGGCTGCGCGTTTCCTGCTTGGAGAAGTCGAAGCTCGTCTTGAGGCTCGCGACACCGAGGCCCCAGCTCGCCTGGACGCCGAGCGCCATGTCGAGCTGCTCCTTGGTGTGGACCTCCTCGATCTCGGAGTAGAGGTTCGCGGGCGTCGAGCCCGTGATCTCGGAGTCGAGGATGCTGGCGACTGCGTCGCGATACGCCGACAGGCTCGGGTTCTCGATCACGGCGGTCTTGCCGCCGGCGAGGTTCTCGAGGCTGACCGAGATGGTCGCCGGTGCGCGCGGCACGACAATTTGCGTGAACAAGCCGGTCAACACCGAGTCGGCGCTGACGATCGAGCCCGGGTACATCGAATCGGAGTTCGCCGCGTAGGCGACGATGCGATCGAACTGGCGCGTCTCCTTCAGGTTCTGCCGCGTGCACGAGTAATCGCCCTCGCGCGCCTCGGCGGACAGCTGACCCTCCTCGACCTCGGCGGCCGCAACCGGCAGGTACGGCAGCGACTCGATGTACGCATCGATGTCGCCGCTCTCGGGCAGTGGCTCGGAGATCTCCGTCGAGCACGCACCGGCGAGTAGAGTTGCCAGCGTCGAGAACTGAACCAAGGTGAAGCGCATGGCGCTGCGTAGAGCAAGCGGCTCGCCACGTTGCGCGATCTGTGCAATCAGCAGCTTGCGTCCGAAGATCAGCAGCTTGGGGACCGAGTGCGCACGCCCGTGTTCAGGCTTTTGTTCTCCACTGGGCCCCTGGACCTGGCCACTGAAGAAGCCACCGCGCTACGTTTCCGCGCATGACGACCGGTCAGATCTCGCTCGAGCGCCGCGGTCACGTGCTGCTCATCGGCCTCGACCGCGCGGCGAAGCGCAACGCCTTCGACCTGCCACTGTGGGAGAGCCTGTGCTCCGCCTACGGCGAGCTCGATCGCGATCCCGAGCTCCGGGTCGGTGTGCTCCACGCGCTCGGCGATCACTTCACCGGTGGCCTCGACCTCGTGCAGTGGGCCCCGGTCTTCCAGTCCGGCAAGTTCCCGCTTCCTGCTGGCGGCCTCGACCCGCTCGGCCTGGTCGGTCCGCGCCTGACCAAGCCGATCGTCGCCGCGGTCCAGGGCATCTGTTACACGATCGGGATCGAGCTGCTCCTGGCAACGGACATCCGCGTCGCCGCGACGTCGACGAAGTTCGGTCAGATCGAGATCAAGCGTGGCATCTACCCGGTCGGCGGGGCGACGATCCGATTCCCGCGCGAGGTCGGCTGGGCGAACGCGATGCGCTACCTCCTCACCGGCGACGACTTCGACGCGCACGAGGCGCTCCGCATCGGCTTCGTTCAGGAGATCTGTGCCCCCGGCGAGCAGCTCGGCCGCGCGCTCTCGCTCGCCGAGCGGATCGCGGCCCAGGCACCGCTCGGCGTCTACGCGACGCTCGCATCCTCGCGCCACGCGCTCGCCGACACCGAAGCGAGGGCCGCGGCCCGCCTGCTCCCCGACCTCCAGCCCCTCATGACGAGCGACGACGTGCAGGAAGGGTTGCGCGCGTTCATGGAGCGCCGTGGCGGCAACTTCCGTGGCCGCTGAGACGCGCACGCTCGAGGCCGGTCTCGCCCAGCTCTACGCGCAGGCGCTGGTCGCGATCGTGCGCGCCGACGAGCAGATCGAGCCCGAGGAGGGCCAGCGCCTCCAGCAGCGCATCGATGCACGCGCCGGGCGGCCGATGCCCGTGGACGATCTCCTGCTCGCCGAGCCACTCGATCCCGACCAGCTCGCGGAGCTGATCACCGCGTCGAGCGGCCCGTTCCGCGGCGGCAGTCTGCATCCGGCGGAGCTCGCGCGGATGATCGTCCTCGACGCGATCTCGATCGTGCTCGCGAAGGGCCACGTGACGGATGCCGAGGCGACGCAGATGGTCGCGTACGCGACCGCGCTCGGCTGCACGCTCGACGAGGTTCGCGCGATGAGCGAGCACCTCGCGTCGTGGGCGCGCTGATCGCAGGGCCGCAATCAGTGGCAGCTCAATAGGTCCGTGCGTTCACCCGCTGCGTGGGCACGTACGGCTCGATCGGCGCGTACTCGATGACGTCATCGGCGTCATCGATGTGGATCGCAGCCTGCGTGCCGAACGACGCCTTGTACTGGTGCATGTGCGCGAGCCGCCAGCACATCCCGTGATGAGGGTCGAGTAGATCGCCATAGGGGACCTGGTTGTTCGCGCGAAGCGCCTCGCACTCGCCCGCGTTCGCGCCAAGGATCTTCACTGCAACGCCCGAGCTGCCGACCGTGGACAGGCCTGCGTGATGAGTGACGCGCACGCTGAAGTCATCGGCCTGCTCCTCGTACGAGAAGTAACGGAGCTTGGTGATCGGTGTGCCCTTGCTCGCGAGCTCGGCAGCGAGGGCCCGTAGCTCGGCCCGCTTTCCGGCGACCACCGAGGTCAGCGCGTCGAACGCATTGTTGGGACATGCCGCGAGGAGCTCGAGGACGGTCTCCGCATCGTCCCGCGTCGTCGCGTGGATCGCGATCGAATCGTCGAGCTCGCGGTCCGTCACGATGTCCACCCACAGGTCGCGCGCCGCGAGCGCGTTCGCCTTGCATGTCGCGTTCGTGCTCGTCAGCGCGCTGCCGAGCAGGTACTGGAACAGATCACCCTGCGACCCGCCAGTCGGCAGTCCGCCGAGCTCGATGCGCGAATCAGATCCGACCATCTCGGCGAGAGTCTTCCACCGCAGAGCGGCCGCGCGCGCTGTGGCGCGATCGGGCTGGAGTGCACCGATCGGCTCGCTCGCGCCGGCATTGTAGTAGCGCGTCAGGGAGGTCTGCACCTCGGGGAACGAGTGGAGCCGCGCGAGGTGCGCGAGCTCGTGCGCAACGGCGCCGAGAATGTCGTCGTCGCTGTACCGGCTGGTCAGCAGGCCCGCGTGGATGAACACCGCGAACACCTGCTTGTTCCCTTCCTGATTGCCCCCGACGAATGCGTTCGCCTGGGGATCGTCGATGACCTCGGCCGCCAGGTACTTCGACGACAGTGCGCCGACGGGATAGCGCGCCTTGAACATCGTCCACGCGCGATCGACGAGCTTGCGCGCGCGAGCGCCGCGGGGATCCGATGCCAGGACGAGTGCGAGGCCGTTGTCCTCGGACCACGACCGCGCCGCCGTCGCGTTCTCGAACGTCGTGTAACAGTCGATGTCGGCGACGCCGCACGTGGTCTCGAGCCCGATGTGGCAGGTGCCGTCGCCGTACTTGGTGTCCTTGCAGGTCCCCGTCGCATCCGCCTTGCCGCCGGCGAGATCGAGATCGGCCGACTCGGACCCCGCGTCGCCGACCACGCAGGCGGTCAGCGAGGCGGCGAGGGCAAGGCTGGCGAGGAGGCGCATGCCCTCGTAGACAGCAACGGCCACGCCGCCGATGGCTACACGATATCGGGGACTTGCGCCGCCAGGGCACCGGCCTGGCTCGTGCGGTGGTCAGGACGTGTGACCTCGGGCCTGGTCCTGGCACGTCCGCACCGCGGCCGGGCTACTTCGCGTGCTTGCCGACGAGGACGATGTACGCCTCCATCGCCGCGTCCTTGGACAGGCCCTTCTTCTTGGCCCACGCGTCGTACTTCGCGCGGCCCTTGATATCGAGCATCCCTGGGCGATCGCCCTTCGCGTCGCCGACCGTCGCCTGCTTGTAGAGGGCGTACATGTCGAGCATGACGTCGTTGCCGAGGCCGGTGACGGGCTTGATCGTGGCCTGGGCGTCCGCGAACCGCTGGGCGAGGTCAGACATCCCGCGAGGATAGCCGTTCATGAAACTTCACGCAGCGCGAGTGAACCAATGCCGGCGCGATGCGTCGGTAGATCCATGACTCGCTTGCTCGCACTCGCGTCGGTCCTCCTGCTCGGCGCCACCACGGTCTCGGCCGATCGCGGTCGCGGGCGGAGGCCCCATCGCCCGCCGCCGCCGGCGGACCTCGGTCAGCTCCGCGACCTGATGAGCGCGTGCCAGGATGGGTTCGAGGGCCAGACCAACGAGCAGGCGTGCATGGCCACGTACTCGCAGAGCCGCACGCGGTCGGCCGCGCGGCCGATGATCTCCGCGTGCGAGAGTGGGTTCGACGGCGACGCCAACGAGCTCGCGTGCCTCGCGATCGCGGTGACGTCGTGGCAGGACCCCGTCGCCGCGATCAACGCGTGCGAGAGCGGCTTCGATGGGGACGCGAACGAGCTGCGGTGTCTGACCACGATGGCAGCCTCGTGGCTCCCCGCGACCGCGGTCACCGCGTGCGAGAACGGCTTTGACGGCGACGACAACGAGCAGGCGTGCCTGCAGACCCTCGTCGGGACGCGCTACGAGCCGACCGAGCTGGTGCGGTTCTGCGAGGACTCGTTCGACGGCGACGCCAACGAGCTCGCGTGCCTCGGCCAGTATCGCTAGACCAACGTCGGTCCGTGCACTAGGGTGCGCCTCGATGTCCAACCCGCACACGCGAGACCGCGGCAACCTGTTCGAGAACGCCCAGAAGAAGAAGCCGAGCCAGCCCGACTGCCAGGGCGACTGCGTGATCGACGGGGCCACCTACGACATCAGCGCGAGGCGGCGCGAGGATCAACTCGTGGTCAGCCTCGCGCCGACACGGGGCGAGAAGAACACGTACCCCGCGGAGGCATTCCGCGGCGCCCTCGAGGCTGCACCGCCGGCGCGTGGCAAGGCACGTGACACGGAGGCGGCTCCCACCCCCGCATGGACCGGAGACATCACGGGCTCGGAGGCGGCGTACACGGTGCGGGCCTTCACGAAGCAGGGCAAGAGCGGCACGTACTTCACGCTGAGCTTCGAGCGCCTCGAGAAGCGTGCCGACGACGCCGAATCGATGGCGTGACACGAATGAGCGGCAACAAGGTTCCCCGTCCCGAGATCGCGATGAGTCCAGGCGTCCCGCTCGCGCCGCGTGCCGAGCTGCTCGCGTGGCTCGATGCGCAGGCGGAGAAGCTGGTGCGCGTGCCGCTCGTCCTCGTGCGCGGCGACGTCGGGTTGCGCGGGGCGCGGATCGGGGAGCTCGAGGTGCAGACGCAGGACATGGCGCTCGGCATGGGGCTGGCCGATCGGGCGCGTTCACTGCTCGGTGACGCTGCGCAGGGCGCGGTGTGGGCGGACGGCTACTGGCACTCGCTCCACGGCGACCACTTCCAGTTCGACGTCGTGCACGTCGGCGCGGTGCTCACGCCCGCGGAGCTCGCGACGGCGACGACGTTCGTCCGGCTCGAAGACAGCTAGCGCGGGGCGCAGACTTCGGCCGACGTGGCTGCCGCGGTGCTGGTGCCGAGGAACCGCTGCTGCAGCTTCTTGGTCGTGCCGGGGAGCAGCGCGCACTGCTGGTTGACCGTGGCGGGCTTGCTCGCGCAGATGCCGGCGGCAATCTGGCTCGACGGGTCGGCGACGCAGAACGTCGGCGCCTTGCCGCTGAGGTCGGGGCACGAGCCCTCGCAGCTGATCGTGCAGAAGCCGCGCGGGTGGCAGCGGCCAGCCTTGCCAGCGGCCGTGAACGCGCACTGTGCGTTGGTGGTGCAGACGTCGCCGACGAACCTCGCCGGCGCTGGCGCCTGGCCGTTGAGGCGCGGGAACACCGTGGTGTTGTCGAGGCGGACGAACGTGTAGCCGGCGGTCTCGAGCGTGGTCAGCAGCTCGTCGAGCGAGTTCGCGGTCGACGCGTGAACGTCATGGAACAGGAGGACGCCACCGTTCGTCGAGCGAACCTGGGACATCACGTAGTTCGTCATGCTGTCGCGGAACTCGTCGGGGACGTACTTGAACGTCGACTTCTTGCAGTAACCGGCGCCGGCCGCATAGCACCAGTCGGCGCTGTCGATGTGCCAGCCGGTCGAGATGTAGCCGCGCGTTCGGACCGCGTTCATCGAGTTGCACGTCGAGCTGCCGAACGGGAACCGGAAGTACTTCGGCGTCTCGCCAGCCGCGCGGATCGCCGCGTCGGTGCCCATGATCTCGCTCACGACCTTGTTCGCGGTCTGCTCGGCGAGGTTCGTGTGATTCTGGCTGTGGTTCGCGAGGATGTAGTCGGGGTCGGCGGCGATCTGCGCCGCGAGCGCCTTGCCGGCGGACGACGTGGTCTTGCTGCCGTTGATGAAGAACGCTGCTGGCGCGTTGTGCGCCTTGAGGATCTCGATGACGCGCGGCGTGGTCGCCGGGTTCGGACCGTCGTCGAACGTGAGCGCGATCTTCTTGCCGAAGCCAGAGCGATCGGGGACGCGCACGCCGGAGCAGTCGGTGCCGTCTTCCTTGCCCGGCTGCTTCTCCTCGTCGTACGCCTGCTCGAACAGCGCCGTCTCCTCTTCGAGGTGACAGGCCTCGTCGCCGTCGGCGCAGTTCTCGTCGGCGCAACCTGCCCCGAGCAGTGGGACCAGAGAGACCAGGGTCGCGAGAATCATCGAGGTACGGCGCATTGGTGCAGAGGTGTAGAGCAAGCTCTACGCCACGGGGATCTTGGCGTCGATCGAGGTACTTGCAGGTGGGACAACTGTTCCCGGCCCGGCTAGTCGAGTTGCGCAGAAGCTCGGCTAGCCAGGCGATGTGCAAACAATTGCGCGAACTAAGGCCTGTAGCGCGAGTCCTGCAGGAGCATCGATCCGTAGCTCGGCGTGCGGATCGCCGCGCGTGGGTCCTCGATTGAGGATCGCGACCGGCACCGAGCGCTCCGCCGCACGCCGCACGAACCGATACCCGGAGAACACCGTCAGCGACGACCCGATCACCAGCAACACCTCGGCGCGATCGAACGTCGACCAGGCGGCATCGAGGACCAGCCGAGGCACGCTGCCACCGAAGAACACGACGTCGGGCATCAGCACGCCGCCGCAGGACGAGCACGCGACCACCGCGAAGTCGGCGACCAGATCATCAGGTAGATCGGCATCGCCATCCGGTGCCGTGGCAACCGCGTGCGCCCGCTCGGTCCAGGTCGGGTTGGCCTCACCCAGGCGAGCCTGGAGCTCGGCCCGCGAGGTGACGGCATTGCACGCGAGGCAGCGGACGCGTCCGATCCCGCCGTGGAGCTCGACCACGTCGCGACTGCCCGCCGCATGGTGCAGGCCATCGACGTTCTGCGTGATCAGGCCCACGAGGGTGCCGGCGGCCTCGAGCTCGACCAGAGCGCGGTGCCCATCGTTGGGGCGTGCGCCCGCGAGGCGTGGCCAGCCGAGCATCGAGCGGGCCCAGTAGCGCTGGCGTCGGTCGGCATGATCGACGAACTCGCGGTGCTGGATCGGTGGGCGCTTGCGCGGCGGTGTGTCGGGACCGCGATAGTCGGGGATCCCGGACTCCGTCGAGCACCCGGCACCCGTCAGCGCGACGATCCGGCGCCCGCGCACGAGCTGTGCGAGTCGTTCGACCGCCACGTCCACGGGTCAACGTCTAGCATTCGCGCTACCTTCACGCGATGGCCCTGACTCAGAACGAGCTCGACACGTTCGAGTACAAGCTGAAGAAACGGGGCTTTCGTCGGGATGACCTGTTCATTCACGAGTGCCCGGACTGCAAGGAGAAGGCACTCCTGACCTACATCATCGCCGGCCGAACGGGCGGGCGCGACATCAAGCTCTGCCTCGAGTGCGGCAAGGCGCGATCGTGGCGAAGCGTGAGCGGGCTCGAAGGGCGCGAGGAAGAGCCGAACTTCGACCTCACGACATTCCTGCGCTGAACACTCCGCGTTACGCTTTGCGGCATGAAGACCCGCGCAGCCGTTGCATACAAGGCCGGTGACCCCCTCGTGATCGAGGAGGTCGACCTCGAGGGGCCGAAGCACGGCGAGGTCTTGGTCGAGATCAAGGCGACCGGCGTCTGCCACACCGACGAGTTCACGCGCTCGGGCGCGGACCCGGAGGGCCTGTTCCCCGTGATCTTCGGTCACGAGGGTGCGGGCATCGTGCGCGAGGTCGGTCCGGGGGTCACGTCGCTCGAGCCCGGCGACCACGTGATTCCGCTCTACACACCCGAGTGTCGCTCGTGCAAGTCGTGCCTCTCGCGCAAGACGAACCTGTGCACGGCGATCCGCCCGACCCAGGGCAAGGGAATGATGCCCGACGGCACGAGTCGGTTCTCGATCAAGGGCAAGACCATCCATCACTACATGGGCTGCTCGACGTTCGCGAACCACACGGTGCTGCCCGAGATCGCGCTCGCGAAGGTTCGCTCCGACGCTCCGTTCGACAAGATCTGCTACATCGGCTGCGGCGTGACCACGGGCATCGGCGCGGTGATCTACACCGCGGGCGTCGAGCCGGGCGCCAACGTCGTCGTGTTCGGTCTCGGCGGCATCGGCCTCAACGTCGTGCAGGGCGCGAAGATGGCGGGCGCCGACAAGATCGTCGGCGTCGACATCAACCCCGCGCGCGAGGCGCTCGCTCGCTCGTTCGGCATGACGCACTTCGTGAACCCTAAAGAGATCAAGGGCGACCTCGTCGGGCACATCGTCGAGCTCACCGGTGGGGGGGCGGACTACAGCTTCGAGTGCGTTGGCAACACGACGCTGATGCGCCAGGCGCTCGAGTGCTGCCACCGCGGCTGGGGCGTCAGTGTGATCATCGGCGTCGCCGGCTCCGGCCAGGAGATCGCGACGCGTCCGTTCCAGCTCGTCACCGGGCGCGTGTGGAAGGGCACGGCGTTCGGCGGCGCGCGCGGCCGCACCGACGTTCCGAAGATCGTCGACTGGTACATGGAGAAGAAGATCGAGATCGATCGGCTGATCACGCACAAGCTGCCGCTCGAGCGGATCAACGAGGCGTTCGATCTGATGCACGAGGGCACGTCGATCCGTACCGTGATCGAGTTCTGATCAGTTCGGCTCGGTCGACACGATCCGGAACCACAGCGAGCGCGGCGCACCGCAGTGCCGGCACGTGACATCGACGCGGCGGATCCCCGATGCGGGCGCTTCGTGCGCGCGGATCCGGTACTGCCCGTCGCACTGGATGCAGCGGATCACATCCTCGACGCGAAGCTCGATCACGGACGTCGATGGCACCTCGATCGGTCGCTCTTGCGAGCCGCCGACCGAGAGCTCGAACAGGCGCTCCTTGTCGCGGACGAGCTTGCGCGCCGCGCGCTCGTCGATCCGGCGCTGCGTGCGCGGGCGCTTGCCGCTCATGGCCGTGTCACGGCGGCGATGGTACCGGATCAGTTCGGCTCGTGATCGACGAGGCGGAACCAGAACGTGCGCGGCGTGCTGCACTGGCGGCAGCCAACGTCGACGCGGCGAACCCCCGGCGACGGCCGTTCGTGCTCGTGGATCCGATACTCACCACTGCAGTGCGGACACACCTGGTTCAGGACGCGTGGCTCGATCACGGCCGCGTAGTGCACGACGATCGGGCGCTCGCGCGTTCCGCCTGGTAGCAGTCGCGCGATCCGCTCTCGCTCCTGCTCGCGCTGGAGCACCTGCGTGAACTGGTTGCTCATACGATCCAGCATGGGGTACGCGAGGCCTCCGCGCAGCTAGCCGGAAAGGTAGTGTCGGGCCATGGCGAACGCGACGGCTAAGGCCAGGAAGCCCGCGGCAAAGAAACCCGCGGCAAACAAGCCCGCGGCGAAGAAGCCGGCGAAGACCCAGCCCGCGGTGAGCGGTCGCTGGGCGAGCTACGTACGCCCACCATCGCTCGCGGTGCCCGGCGTCTACGAGAAGATCCAGGCGCTGTGTGCAACGTTCCCGGACGCGACAGAGCGGCCGAGCCACGGTGCGCCGACGTTCTACGCGCGCGCCAAGCCGTTCGCGAAGATCTCCGACAATCACCACGCCGATGGTCGGTTCGCCCTGATCGTCCTCGCCGCACCGGGTGTGCAGCGGATGCTCGTCGACAGCGATCCCGACAGCTACTACGAGCCGCCGTACGTCCGGCACCTCGGCTGGGTCGGCGTGCGCCTCGATCGCAAGGTCAAGTGGACCTCGATCGCGTCGCTCCTCGAGGCGGCCTTCCGCGAAGTTGGCGGCGCGGGTTAGAACACGATCGACTGGCACGTCAGCGAGCCGTCGGCCTTGCGTACCTCGGAGCACGGCACGGGGTGCACCACGAAGCTCGCTGCGACGAGCGCGTCGTGGGTGCGCGGGTAGCCGTCGGCGACGATCACGTGCGCGCCGATCGCGACAGCGTTCGCGGCGTACGTCTCCTCGGCGGGGACCCAGACGATCTCGAGATCGCGGAACACGGCGCGGTCGATGCTGTCCTCGGCGAGCAGGATCCGGTGATCGCCGAGCGGCGTGACGACGCACTTGAGGTGGAGGACGTGCGGCGGGAGCTCGACCTGCACGACCTCGACGCCGCGTGGGGCAAACGTCCGCGCGAGCTGCGCGATGCCCGCGGCGTTGGTCCGCGCGGAGCGCCCGACGTACATCGTGCGACCGACGAGCATGCAGTCGCCGCCGTCGAGTGTGGCCGGCTCCGTCATCGGGACCACGTCGAGCCACGCACCGAGCACGGTCGCCACCGCTGCGGTCTCGAGCTGACGCGAGGCTGCACCCGGGCGCGTGATCAGCGCCTGGCTGCCGACGACGACCGCCGTGTCCTCGACGAACACGCTGTCGGGACACCTGTCGTCGACTGGCAGCGTCGTCACCGTGGCGCCGCACTCGGCGAGGGCCATGCAGTACTGGCGGTGCTGCTGCCGCGCGACCGCGACGTCGATCGGTGGGTCCGGGGGAACCGCGGAGAGTGCGTTCGCGAAGCTGTCCGGGATGTGGCGGGTGACCGCGCGGATCATCGCTACGCGCCCGCAGCTCGCTTTGCTGCGGCGATGAGAGCGTCGTAGTCGGGCTCGGTACCCTGATCCTCGACGATCTCCCGGTAGGCGACCTTGCCGTCGGCACCGATCACCCAGACCGAGCGCGCGAGCAGGCCCGTCTCCTTGACGTCGAGACCGAACGCCTTGCCGAACGAGCCGCCTAGATAGTCGGAGCCCATCTTCATCTTGATCACGGCTTCCTCCGCGAACCGCGTCTGCGCGAACGGGAGGTCGCGGCTGACCGTGAAGAACTCGGTGCCCGCCGGGAACTGGCTCATCGCGTCGTTGACCTTGTGGGTCTGCGTCTCGCACACGCGCGTGTCGATCGACGGCACGACGGACAGCACGATCAGCTTGCCCTTGAGGGCGCCGAGCTGGATCGGCGCGAGCTTGCCGTCCGCGAGGGACGCATCGGGCATCACGTCGCCGACGTCGAGCGTCTTGCCGATCAGGGTCAGCGGACCGGAGCCGCGCTTGATGTGGTCGGTGCGCTCCGGACGCTTGTCGTCCGTGGGGCACGAGCCGCCCGAACACGCCGCGAAGATCAGGAGGCAGGGGAGGGTGCGCACGCCCAGAGCCTAGCAGGGGCTCCGTCGTCGTGTCGCGTACGCCACTCCCTGTGGCAACGACGCGCCGCAAGGTCGGGCGAGGTCCGGCATGCGCTGGTAGGCGTCGGAACGGCGTGGCTGACTCGTGATGGTGCAGGGCTTGCTGACATCCATGCACGGAGGCCCCGTCATGACCGCACCGTCCCAGCTCTCACAACTGATGACCCTGACCTGTCGCGGCGAGCTCGCGGATCGTCCGACGCGCGCGACCCAGCTGATGCTCACGATCTCGGCGCTGTTCGTCGCGCTCGTCCTCGCGTCGCTCTGGGGCGTTGCGGCCGGCAGCTCGTCGGCCACGATGGCGATGGCGAACGCCTACAAGGTTCCGATGGTCGTGCTGCTGTCGGCGCTGACCGCGCTGCCCGCAGGGCTCGTCGCGCTGAAGCTCGCGAACGCCAAGCTCTCGGCGTCAGACCTCGTCTCCGCGTTCGCCACGTCGATCTTCGGCGGGACGTTGGTCCTCGCGACCCTCGCCCCGCTCGTCGCGATCTACTACCACACGAGCTCGAAGGCCGGCGTGCCGCTCGCGCTCGGCTCCGTCTTCGTCGCGCTCGCGACGGCCACGCTGCTGTTCGGGCGCGCGGTCAAGCGCAAGGTCGCCGGCCAGCCGGGCCCGATGGCGTCGCTGATCCCGGTGGTGATCCTCGTCGTCCTGTTCTCCGCGGCGCTGATGCAGTTCGTCGCGCTCGCGTCGCCGATCATCGGCGCGGTCACCCCGTTCCATGGCGGCTTTGACACGGTGTTCTCGCGATGAATGGCGGCGACGGCCTCGGGGGCCACAGCTCGGACTACACGCAGCTCGTGTGGATCGTCGCGACGCTGTTCGGCTCCATGATCCTGGCGCTGCTCGCGGTCGCGTACCGTCGTGCGCGTTCGCAGCGCGAGCTCGAGGAGGCGGAGCGAGTGATCGCGGAGGCATTCCCCGACGATGCTGCGTAGGAGTACGCTCGCGCCCCGTGAGTGAAGCAGTTCCGTTCCGGTTGCTCCTGCGCGTCCGCTACAGCGAGTGTGATGCACAGGGCATCGTGTTCAACGCGCGCTGGGGCGAGTACATCGATGTCGCCGCATCCGAGTACACCCGCGTGCTGTTCGGCTCCGTCGATCCGACGGTCACCGGCGCCGACTGGCGCCTCGTCAAGCAGACGACCCAGTGGCGCTCGCCCGGTCGGTTCGACGACGTGGTCGAGCTGCGGGTCTCGACCGTCAAGCTCGGGACGACCTCGTTCGTGCTGCAGACGGAGGCGCGCCGCCACGGGAGCGAGACCGTCCTCGTCGACTGCGAGACGGTGTACGTGATCGTCGACGTCGCGAGCGGGACCAAGCGCCCCATCCCCGAGCCGCTGCGTGCACCACTCGAGCGCGGCGCACCCGGAGTCGTCGTCGATCACGCCGCGGCACGTCGTCCCGTGGCATGATGAGCTGACCATGTGGGACGAGCTGTGGATCGAGAAGGAGGTTGCGGCAGGGGATCTCGCGGCCGCCGTCGCGCGCGCTCATGGGGTCGAGACCGCAGACGTCGTGGTCCTCGATGGCATCGCGTCGGAGGCGTCGCGGCCCACGCGCATCCAGGTCCACCGCACACGTGGTGGCGGCGAGTTCGCAGTCCGGATCCAGCTCGATGGTGCAATGCCCACGGATCGTCGCGTGTTCTGTGCGCGCCTCGCGAGCGCGCTGAGCTGCAAGGTTCTCGGCGACGACGGCAACATCAACCCGTTCTCGTTCATGCTCTACGAGCCTGGCAACGCCACGCGCGTGTCGGTCGACCCGCAGAAGCTCGAGGCGCGCGTGGTCGTTGTCACGGGCCCCTACGACGAGCGTACCGAGGAGGACAGCCACCCGACGCGGCCGATCCGGCGGTACCCGCTTCCGACGGAGCATCGCTCGTCGCGGGGCGGTCAGGTCGCGCACATCGTCTGCGAGTACATGGTCGAAGGTCTGCCGCGGCCACCGCTCGTCGCGTGGAGCCCGGAGACGACGGAGACCTATGACACGCTGACGAAGCTGCTCGGCACGCTCGCGTTTCGCAAGGCGAGTGACGAGGAGCTGACGTCGATCAAGACGTGGAGCGACAAGCTCCGCGCGACCTTCTCGGATCCCGAGAAGGCCGGCTGGTTCGTGATCGAGGTCCTCGAGGCATCGACGATCGTGCTCGCCGAACCGTGGGACCCTGACCTGCCGGCGATCGCGATCACGCCGGCGTCATAGAACGCTCCTGGGAATCAGCCCGCGGAGTCGTCGCGCGGAACGAGCGACGGGAGCCGCGGTCCGAGCTTGGACGAACCCTGCGCACCGGTCGGCTTGCCGGCCGGCTTGTCGCCCGGCTTGTCGCCCGGCTTCTCTGCGGCCTTGGTCGCAGAAGCGGCCGCAGCAGCCTCGTGTGCCTTGGCGTGCGACGCGGCATTCGGAGCCGGGGCCGGGGGTGGCGGGGCCGCAGCGGCGCCGCTCGCAGGAACCTGGGCTCCCGCGTTCGTGACCGGAGCATCGTCCGGGTTCTCGGCAGTCGGATACACGGCCTGATCCCAGGCGATCTCGGGACCCTTGCCGGTCCGGGAGCTGTCCTTGCGGGCAACTCGACGCGCTTCCTTGGAACGCGCGTGATCCTTCAGGTCCGTTTCACGCTGGCGTTTGGCAAATGTGGCTTTCCTGTTCATGCGCCCTCGCTGTTCTAAAAGAGTCGGTGAACGTAGCGCAGATTGCGGCGAATAGCTTGCATCAACCAGCGGTGGGATCGGTCACAACGCTGACAGTTCGGGTAGTTGCCCTGCGTAATGCACAAGCTGGAGCTTGACGATCGCGCCCTGCGTCACGAGCAGGTCGACCAGGGCCGGGTGGTCATCGATCACCAGTGCGAGATCCCCTGTCCGGGTGTGGTGTCGCAGGGTCGCGAGCAAGGTTCCCGCCAGCGCCGGGCGCGCCACCCGGAACGTCCGCGCTCCCGGGAACGCGGGGTCGAAAGCCGCGAACCCGACCGGTGCGTAGTCCGCGGCGCGGAGCTGTCGGAGAACGGTGCCGGGCCGGCGCCGCGCCATCGCGATCTGGCCGCTGAGCATGCCGAGACCGCGCTCGAGAACGTCGTCCTCCTCCGCGGCGACAGGGAGCGCCATCGCGTCCTCGCGCGGCAGCTCGGCCAGGCGTGCCCACGGAAACCGCAGCGCGGTCGAACGATGCTCCACGCGCAGCCCGAGCTTCTCGTACAGGCGAATGGCGGGCGCGTTGTCCTCCTTGACGTTGAGATGCCACTCGCGAATGCCTACGACCTTGAGCGCGGCCGCGGCGTGCAACATCAGCTGAGCACCTGCACCTTGCCCACGCACTTGCTCGCGCACGACCAGCTGCCGGACGTAGCCAACCGAACCGAGCGCGTGCACGTGGACGTAGCCGTCGACGCGTTCGCCGTTCGCCGCGACCAGCGTGCTGCGCACGATCTCGGTGGCCCAGCGCTCGCGCGTGGGCGGAGGCATGTCGAGGCCGAGGTCCTTGTAGAGCGTCGAGAAGGCTTCGTAGTCGGTCATCTGTGCGGGACGGATCACGATTCTTTAACCACGACGCGCAGGCACCGATTCCCGTCGTACGCTCCCCTGACATGAGGGTGTTGTTCGCCACGGTCGTGGTGATGTCGACCGGCTGCTTCTCCGCTGGTGGCACCGTCGCCTTCAACACCGCGCTCGGCGATTCGCCCGTCCGGCGCGTCGGCGGCAATGTCCGCGTCGGCTCGCTCTCGGAGGTGGTCGAGGACCGCCTGGTCGGGCAGCTGTTCTACAGCCGCGACCTCGGTCCGCTCGGTGACAGCTCGAACGCGCTCGTCGCGTGGGGCGCGAAGCTCACGACGATCGGCACGGGCGCATTTCCTGGCTTCTACGTGACGGGCGCGTACGGGCAGAACGACGAGCTCACGCAGGCCGAGGCGTCGTCGGTGATCGCCGGTGCTGGCGTCTCGTACGGCCGCATGCGCCCCGGCGTTCGTGGTCGCGGCTACGCGGGCCTCTCGGTCGGCCTGGTGTTCCACCGCCAGCGCCAGGAGACCGCCGGTCACGGCGAGACGGGCCACTTCCTCGGCTTCGCGATCTCGGTCGATACGGGCTTCGATCTGATCGGCCCGATGTTCCGGACCACCGACGACGACTAGAAGATGATGTCCGCGACGCCGAGGCGGAAGATCAGAAACGCCTTGAACCGGGTCACACCCGTCGAGTGAAACGCGTCGCCACCCTGAGTGACCGCGGTGTGTGGTGAGACCGACGAGGAGGCGCTGCGGCTCGCCGCGCCGATGAAGGTCGCGGTCGTCAACAGCCGCACCGGCAAGCGCGCACCGATCCCGTCGATCGAGGAGGCCTTGCGCCACGAGTTCTCCCCCGGCGAGCAGATGATCCTCGACGAGTTCTTCGCTGGCGCCGTGATCGGCGGACCCGCCAACGTTGCCGACGGGCTGCGCCGGGTCGCCCGCGAGAACAACGCGCAGGAGCTGATGCTGTCGACTCTGGTGCCGGATCTCGAATCTCGGAAGGCGTCCCTGGGGCGCACGATCTCCGCGATGCGCTAGCATCTGCGGTCGAATGAAGGTCCTCGTCGTCAACGTCGGCTCCACGTCCGTCAAGTACAACCTCTACGAGATGGACACCGAGTCCCGGCTCGCC
>JANOPP010000758.1:0-29511 GCA_031421915.1 Myxococcales bacterium
GTCTCGTTGAGCTTGCCGTGCGCGATGTTGGAGATCTTGATCGCCTCGAGCACACCAGCGCTCGGTCCCGACAACGACGTTGCCAGATCGCGGAGCGCCGTCGCGAGTGACGCCGCACGCTCGTTGACCCCGCCGAGTGCACTGCCATCGGCGAGCGGCTTGAGCAGCTCGGCCACCTTGAGCGTGATCTCCTCGTCTGCGGCACGCGCGCCGATCAGCGAGGGGAACCGAAGATCGGCGGCGAACGGCCAGTCTCCATCGGTGATCGTCTGCACGATCGCGCGGGCGCTCTCGAGATCCTCGCGCACCCTGCGCTCGCGCTCCTCGACGTGCGCGGTGAGGATCGCGACGGCATCGGCGGTCGACATGAAGCGATCGAGCTCGGCGATCACGTCCCCGTTCTTGGCTGCCGATCGCGACGCGAGCTCCTTCAGGCCGCGGGCCTTGCCGCCTCCGGCGGAGTCGTCCGCGCGGAGGACGATCGTGCCCTTCGGCGCAGTCGTGGCCGCGCAGATTGCAGCGGGATCCGGCGCAGCCTTCTTACTGCCGCACGCGACCAGCAGGCTGGCGAGAACGAGGGCCCGGAGCGAGGAGGTTGTCACCAGCGCGAGCGTAAACGATCCGCATCTCGCTGAGCTTGGTGCAGCTTTGTTAGCCGCCGGCTCAGCACGTGTCCTTCCAGACGTTTACAAGTATCGCTGCGATCTTGTGGAAGCATCGACGGCGGCAGTCCTCACCGACGCCTTCGCGAGACGTCGGCATCGTGACGTCTCGGTTCAAGCGGCACGACCCGCGCAGGCAGCAAATCCAGGTCGCCGTCGTCGGCGAGGTCGCGCGCGTACCGCTCCTCGACAAGCGCGACGTTGGTCAGTGCGTTCAGCTCGCCGTGGTCGAGCCACACGCCCTTGCAGACTCGGCACATGTCTACCTCGACCTGCCCGCGTAGCTGTCGGAACATCGGTCGTACGCAGCGCGGACACATCAAGGATGTGACATCGGGATCCGTGACACTCGATGGGCCCGCTGAATCGGTTCGCCTCATGGTCCTTAGGTTCTACACACGCGGGCACACGCGCACACTCCACATGTTTCGACGGTTCGCTTCGGGTTTCTGGGCTTCGCAGCGCGGAAGCTTCGAGATTCGCGAATGCTAGGTGTTGAAGTTGTCGATTGTGTACGCGCGCGGAGTCCCCAAGCTGGAGTCATGGATGCACGGTCCACTGACTCTCGGATGGAGGAGCTCTCATGCGCCACGTTTTCGCCGTCACGTGTGGGTTCTGCCTTCTCGCTCCGCTGTACCTTGGCGGATGCGCGGTCAACCAAGCTCCACTCGCGCCTGCGCCCGTGCACGCCCACGCCAGCGGATCGTGGGTTGCACATGGAGTAGAGATCGTCGCTCTCGGCGAACACGGCTTGCCGGTGTTCCTCGT
Organism: Myxococcales bacterium; assembly: GCA_031421915.1. Taxonomy (GTDB): domain Bacteria; phylum Myxococcota_A; class Polyangia; order Haliangiales; family Haliangiaceae; genus JABFXX01. The sequence continues at coordinate 1,431 of JANOPP010000758.1, forward strand.
CGAGGGTCGCTACTGGCACTGGCATGGAGGGAAGTGGCGCGTATGGAGGGACATCGGGTGGCAGGCCTCTCCTCCTCCGGTCGCGCTGACGCGGATGGACGACGCTACCCTCGATGGGACATGGCTGCTCGACGATTTCACGCCCGCCGTTCAGAGCGATGACCGTTGACATCGACGACAGGATGCAAGTTCTCGTCGTGACCGGATTCAGTCGCTCGCCCGACCTCGTTGCGTCGCTGCAAGGATCCGAGGAAAGCGTCGGGTGATGCCCGGTCATGGGTCGGTGTTCACCGGTGTGCGTATCTTCTCGTCCTCGACGGATCGCGATGGCGTCGGAGACCGCGTCACGGCGTGGCTACTGGCGAACCCGGCGTTTCGTGTGAGCGAGGTCGTGGGACGGCAGTCGAGCGACGCAGCTTTTCATTGCCTGACGATCATCGTGTTCTACCGAACGCCGTGACGCGCAAGGCTGAAACGGCAGACCGCGATGGCCATGAAGTGTTTCGCGTCGCCCCGGTGAAAGGTGGGAGGCTCCAGTGCGACGTGGAGACACCGGTGCGTCGGATTCGCTGCATGGCAATCGCGATGCGCCAAGCCTACGAGTAGGCCCTCGAATGCGCGGGTTCAATCATGGAATTCGGTACCGTGCCTTCGGTTTCTCGAGACCCGATACGCTGTGGAACTGATTCTCACGACCAGGAGACTAAATGGCTGATGATCCGCGAGAAGGCGATCCGACCTTCGTGTCGAACGACGATCCGAACAGCTTTTCGGAGTTACTGCAGGAGCTCCGGGTCCTCTTGCAGGGCACGCAGCTCCTTGCCGGCTTCCTGATCGTGCTGCCGTTCAGCGAGCGGTTCTCGACCATCCTCGTCGCGGAGAAGTGGGTCTATCTCGCGACGTTTCTGTGCACGATGGTGAGCCTGATCCTGTTCAGCACTCCTGCGATTCACCATCGGCTCCAACGCCCGCTGGTCAACCGCATCCAGTTCAAGAACGTCGCGAGCCGGTTGATGATCGCCGGCACGATTCCGCTCTCGTTTGCCCTCGTGCTCGCCACGCAGCTGGCGACCTCGGAAGTCCTTGGCGAAAGGCATGCAGCGCTGGTGGCAGCCTGCGTCGGCGCACTCGTGGCCTCGGTGTGGTGGATCGTCCCGTTCGTGTTCAGAAATCGCCGTCCGCCTCGGCCGTAACCCGTGCGCGCGGCTACGCGAACAGATCCTTGCGTGCAGCGGCTCGGATCGCCAGCACGGCCGGGTGGACCAGGCGCCTCTCGGCGGAGATCGCGTAGAACCGCTCGCGTACGCTCTCGACTTCCGAGATCTCGACCAGCCCGTAGCGTTGCGCGACGATCTTTGCGATCACGGTGGGGACGAACAGGGCGCCCATTCCATCGGACGCGAACGCTTTGAGAAGCGCGCTGTCCTGGGCTTCGGCAACGATGTGGGGCTGGATCTCCGATGCAGCGAACCAGGCGTCGAGGTTGCGTCGCAACGTGCAGCCAACCGTCGGTAACAGGAGCCGCGCTCCGTCGAGGCTGGCCGGGAACGAACGGCGCATCGCCGGTGCCAGCGCGGCAGGTGCGAGCAGTGTGATCGTCGACTCGCCGAGCAGATGGTTGTAGGCCCGGACGCTCGCATCGGGCGGCACGGGTGCATCCGCGATCACTACATCAACGGCATCGAGCGCGAGCTCCGCGAGCAGCCGATCGAAGCGATCCTCCTTGCAGATCAACGCAAGGCCACCCTCCTGGCGAAAAGCCGGCTCGAGCAGCGTGCGGACGAGCAGCTTGGGGACGACGTCGGCGACGCCGACGGTCAAGCGCGATGCGCGTTGCGTCGGCCGCTCACGCAGCGTGTCGAGCATCTCGCGCCCCAAGCCGAAGATCTGCTCGGCGTACTTGTAGACGACACGCCCGTTCTCCGTCATCTCGAGCTTTCGCCCCCGGCGTTCGAACAGCGGCTGGCCAAGGTTGTCTTCGAGCCTCTTGATCTGACCACTCAACGCGGACTGCGAGAGCCGCAGGATCTTCCCTGCCGGAGCGAGTCCGCCTTCTCGGGCGACCATCCAGAAATAGAGGAGGTGGTGATAGTTCAGCCATTCCATGGGCCCGTCCTAAGCGCGCTTGGCTTCGACGTGGCGCTGCGCCTGCTGCGCCTTGAGCACGACGTGCGACGTCATGTTGACGATCTCATCGACGGTCGCTTCGTTCTGCATCGCCGCGACCGGTTTGGCAACTCCGAGGAGGATCGGCCCGACGGCGGACGCGCCGCCGATCATCTTCGCGACCTGGTAGGCCGCGTTGCCCGACGCGAGCGACGGGAACACCAGCGTGTTCGCGGTATGCTTCAGCTTCGAGAACGGGTAGGCGCGCTGGAGCTTCTCTACATCCAGCGCCATCTCGGGCTGCATCTCACCGTCGATCTCGAGCTCGGGGCGGCGCGCGCGGATCATCTCCAGCGTGCGATGGATCCGCGTGACATCGGGGTGCCGCACCGAGCCGAAGTTCGAGTACGAGATCATCGCGACCCGCGGCGTGACGCCGAAGCCTTGGACCGCGTCCGCCATCTGCACCGCGATGTCCGCGAGGATCTCGGCGTCGGGGAAGATGTTGAACACGGTGTCGCCGAAGAACTTCACCGAGTTCTGCAGCACCATCATGTACATGCCCACCGCGACCTTGACGCCCGGCGAAAGGCCGAAGATCTCGAGGATCGGCCGGACGGTGTCGGGATAGTTGAGGCGCAGGCCCGTGACCATGCCCTCGGCATCACCGCGATCGACCATGATCGCGCCGTAGTAGTCGCTCTTCGTGATCTGCGCCTGCGCGTTGAACGACGTCATGCCCTTGCGCGCGCGTAGCTCGTACAGCCGCTCCGCGTAGGCCTGGCTCGGTGCGGTACGCGGATCGATGATCTCGACGCGATCGAGGAGGTCGAGCGACATATCGTTGCACATCTGCTCGATCTCGGCGGGCCGACCGAGCAGCACCGGCTTGGCGATCTCCTCGTCGACGATCTGCTGGACAGCGCGCAACAGGCGCGGATTGGCCGCGTGCGGAAACACGATGCGCCGCGGATCGCGCTGCGCTTCCTTCGTGATCGTCCGCATGATCGAGTACGCGGCGTTCGAGCCCTTCGCCATCAGCTTGTCGCGGTACTCGTCGATATCGAACTTGATGCGCGCGACGCCGGACTCCATCGCGGCCTTGGCGACGGCCGGGGCGACCCACCACAGCACGCGCGGATCGAACGGCTTGGGGATGAAGTAGTCGGGGCCCATCTTCAGCGACTTGCCGCCGTACGCCATCACGACGGAGTCGGGCACCGGCTCGCGCGTCAGCTCGGCGAGCGCGTGCGCTGCGGCGAGCTTCATCGCCTCGGAGATGCTGGACGCACGACAGTCGAGCGCGCCGCGGAAGATGTAGGGGAAACCGAGGACGTTGTTGACCTGGTTCGGGAAGTCCGAGCGCCCGGTCGCGACGATCGCGTCGGGCCGCGCGGTGATCGCATCGGGATACGAGATCTCGGGATCGGGGTTCGCGAGCGCGAAGACAATGGGCCGCTCGGCCATCGTCTTCAGCATCGCGGGCGTCACGGTGTTCGCGACCGACACGCCCATGAACATGTCCATGCCGACCATCGCGTCGGCGAGCGTGCGGCGGCCGTCGTCTGCGATCGCGAAGCTGGCCTTCTGGCGGTTGAGGTCGGTGCGGCCCTTGTGGATCACGCCCTTGGAATCGACGAGCACGACGTTCGCGCGCGACATGCCGAGGCTGACGAAGAACTCGACGCACGCGATCGCCGCGGCGCCCGCGCCCGAGACCACGAGCTTGATGTCCACGAGCTTCTTGTTCGCGAGCTCGGCGGCGTTGAGGAGACCGGCGCCGGAGATGATCGCGGTGCCGTGCTGGTCGTCGTGGAAGACCGGGATCTTCATCCGCTCGCGCAGCTTCGCTTCGATCTCGAAGCACGCCGGTGCGGAGATGTCCTCGAGGTTGATGCCGCCGAACGTCGGCTCGAGAGCCGCGACGATGTCGCAGAACTTGTCGACGTCGGTCTCGTTCACCTCGAGATCGAACACGTCGATGTCGGCAAACTTCTTGAACAGGCAGGCCTTGCCCTCCATGACGGGCTTGCCGGCGGCCGCGCCGATGTTCCCGAGGCCGAGGACCGCGGTGCCGTTCGAGATCACGGCGACCAGGTTCGCGCGCGCCGTGTATTCCCACGACATCGCCTCGTCGCGGGCGATCTCGAGGCAGGGCTCGGCGACACCCGGCGTGTACGCGAGCGACAGATCGATCTGGCTGACCAGGGGTTTGGTCGGGACGACCTCGAGCTTTCCCTTGCGACCGCGACGGTGATACTCGAGCGCGTCTTCCTTCCGACTCATGGTCGGGAACCTATCATCAGCCGTCGATCAGAATCGTCTTGTCGAGTCGCACCGCGACGGCGAGCGCGCGGAGAAATGCGGCGAGCTGCTCGATATCGGGGTCGGGCTCCGACGGCACGGAGGCGTTGGCGAGCGCTTCGCTGCGGCCGGCCTCGTCCTTGAGCAGATGAACGCTGGTGTCGTGTGGGATGACGCCGAGGAACAGCGCGAGCATCAGGCAGTGCGTGGGGGCGAGGTGGCCGACCATGAACATCATCTGGAACAGCTGATCCGAGCTGATCTCGATGTTGCCGTCGGCCCCGGCCCAGCGGACACCGTGGGCGACGCGGCTCTCGAAGTACGTGTCACCGGCCGCGCGGAGCTTGGCGGTCGGCGAGCCGTCCCAGCCGAACTCGCCGAGGCCCCGGACGAGCAGGGCGCCCGCCGTGGTCGCTAGCTCGGGGGGCAGGCGCGCCATCAGCCACTCCTCGACCCGCTCCGGGATCGGATAGCGGATCCGGCGATGACACGCGAACTCGCGCGGGAAGCCCGCGGGGCAGGTCGTACAGTGGCGCGAGACCGAGTCCAGGGGGGCCGCCTCGTCCATCAGGTGCTGGAGGGTGACGCCGCGTCCCGACTCGCCCCCCGGCTTTCTGACGGTGAGCTGGACCTCGATCTCGCTCGGTGGGCGCTGCTCGCCGTCCTCGCGCATGTGGGCCAGCGCCGAGCGCGCGAGGATGCGGGTGCGATGGAGCTCGACGAGACGCTCCACCCCGAGCGTCTGTTGCGGCTCGCAGCCCACCGCGAGCACATAGTCGATCGCCATGAGCCAATCGTAACCGAACCCCCCGACAGCTTGTTTCTCCTCGCTGGCACGGGTAGAACCCCTCACACGCACCCGTAGCTCAGCTGGATAGAGCGTTGGCCTCCGGAGCCAAAGGTCACAGGTTCGAATCTTGTCGGGTGCACTGTGCCGAAGACGTTGGCTGAGATCGCGATCGAAGCAGGGTTGGTCAACAAGGCCAACGCTGCCAAGGCCGGTCGCTTGGCCGACGAGCGAAAAGAGCCCCTCGTTGTCACGATGATCAAGGAGCTCGGGGTCGATGAGATCGCCCTGATCGCGGCGATTCGCAAGCAGACCCGAATCCCCCTGATCGACCCCGCCGACATCCAGATCGATCCCGACGCCCTCCGGCTGATCGCGCGCGACGTCTGCGCCCGGCTCCGCGTCCTCCCGCTCGCGCTGACCACCGAGGGTGGCAGCAAGGTCCTGCGCCTGGCGATGGCCGACCCGACCGACACGGCTGCCGTCGCCGAGGTCGAGCAGCTCACGCACTGCGAGATCGAGGTCAGTGCACTCCCGCTCTCGGCGATCGACGAGCTGGTCGTGAAGGGCTACCGCCAGATCAACACGGGGATCATCAGCCGGCCAGGCGGCGGCACGATGTTCATCACATCGAAGGGCAAGCTGCAGAACGTCGAGACCGAGTCGGAGGTCTCCGTCACGGCCCAGATCCCGATCTCGGCTCTCCAGCAGGCCGTCGGCACCGATGACCTCGAGGCCCGGCTGACTGCCCTCGTCCAGGTCCTGACCTCCAAGGGCTTGATCACCGAGGCAGAGCTCGCCGAGGCCCTCCGCCGGCCCAAGCCGACCTCCGGTTCCGGCTCCTGAAACGTCCGGCGATCTAGTCCTGAATCGCCCAAGTGAACGGGCGCTTGGCCCCGGCCCGGGCTATGATTTTGGCAGGTCGTCCGTCAAGACGCGCCTATGCCCGCACATGACATGACTGCGACGATCACCTGCGCTGGCTGCAATCACGGGTACGCCGAAGCGGCGTTGTTCTGCCCGAATTGCGGGCGGCCCAAGGTTCGTGAAGCAGCGGCCGATGTGCTCGTCGGCAAGTTGCTCGGCGAGCGGTTCCAGGTCCAGTCGCTGGTCGGGCAGGGCGGATCCGGCACGATCTACCGCGCCGAGCACGTGACGCTGCGCCGCCGCGTCGCGATCAAGGTGCTGCACACGGAGCTGTCGCGCGACGACCTCGCGGTCGAGCGCTTCCGGCGCGAGGCGACGACGGTCGCCGACATCGACAACGAGCACATCGTCGAGATTCACGATTTCGGTCGCACGCCCGACGGCCGGCTCTACCTGGCGATGGAGCTTCTCGAGGGCGAGACGCTCGATGGTGTCCTCGCGCGCGAGAAGCAGCTCTCCGTCGAGCGCACCGCCGACATCCTCATTCAGGTCGGCGAGGCGCTGATGGAAGCGCACGCGATCGGCTACGTGCATCGCGATCTGCGCCCGCGGAACATCTACCTGACGCAGCGGCGCGGCAAGGCGAACTTCGTCAAGCTGCTCGATTTCGGGCTCGCGAAGCTCGTCGAGACAGACACGCAGACGCCGTCGACAAGCCTCGGCATGACGTTCGGAGATCCGCGCTACATGTCGCCCGAGCAGGCACGCGGTGACCGGATCGATCGACGCGCCGATATCTATCAGCTCGGCTGCGTCGCGTACGAGATGCTCACGGGGGCGCCGCCGTTCACCGGCAGTCGCGTGTTCGACATCCTGAGCAAGCAGGTCACCGACATCCCGGTGCCGCTCCCGACCAAGCGTCCGGGCGTGCCGCAGTGGATGGAAGCGAGCGTCGCGAAGATGCTGGCCAAGGATCCCGACAACCGGTTCGCGACGACGTCGCGCATGGTCGAGGCACTGCGCCGCGGTCTCGAGACCGGCGAGGTGATGGAGGACTCCATCGCACGCCGCCGCGAGAGTGTCCCACCGCCGTCGGTGTCGCGAATCATGCAGCGCCTCGGTGTCACCGAGGACGGCGCGCTTCCGCCACAGCTCGTCGCCGCGCCGCTCCCCGCGCTGGTTCCTGCGCCGCCCGTCGTCGCTGCACCCGTCGTGGCGACTCCCGTCGATCCCGTGCCCGAGGTTCCGCCGCGGCGGAGCACGGGGACGCCCAAGGTCGGCGTGCCGATCGTCGCCGGATCCTCCGAGCCCCTTCAGCGTCCAGTCGCCGGCGTGATCGAGCCGAGTGTGTCGGCGCGCGCACGCCGCGCATCGTCGCAGGGTGCATCTCGCGCCGATGGCGATGCGATCTCGCAGGTCTGGTACGACGAGGGCGATGACGCCGGCGGGTCGCGCGTGGATCGTTCGCGCAGCATGGTCTCGCTCGACGCCGGCGATTCGCTGTACGAGGAAGAGCCTGTGCGCGGTCGGCGCCTTGGCCTGTGGCTCGCGATCGGTGGCCTCGTGCTCGTCGGTGGCGTCGTGTTCGCGATGACCCGCGGTGGCTCGGAGAAGAAGCCGATCGAGGAGCCGCCTCCGATCGCGAACGCCGGCATCCCCGTCGACGCGGCACCGAGCGTGATCGTGATTGCAGATGCACCGGGCACGGCCCCCGCGGTCAACGGCACGAAGCCCAAGACGGGCGGTGGCGGTACGCGCACCACCGGCGGTGGCGGCACGCGCACCAGCAACAGCGGCAACGTCCGCACGAACAACTCGATCCTCACACCACCCGGTACGGGGTTCTCTCCACCCGGTACGGGGTTCTCTCCACCGGGCACGGGCTTCGAGCCACCGGGCGGCGGGTTCGAGCCACCGGGCGGTGGGTTCTCCCCGCCGGGTACGGGCCCGACGCCGGTGAACACCAACCCGCCTCCGATCATGCTCGGCAAGAAAGATCCGACACCGGGCGGCGTCAGCGGCGTCGATGGTCCCGAGGATCCGTACAACACGGGCGGCACCGCCGAGCCGCCGCCGCCGGTCGAGACCGCGCCGCCGGAATCGAAGGCCTCGTTCTTCGCGAGCCTCGGCACGCAGCAGCTCAACAGCGGCGACACCAGCACTGCAGCGGCGAGCTTCAAGAAGGCGCTCGAGCTCGATCCTCGCAACGTTGCGGCGGTGATCGGAATGGGCGAGATCGCGCTGCGCCAGGGGCTGTTTGGCGATGCGATCGCGCACCTTCGCAAGGCGGCGCGGCTGGCACCGCGCAGCGGGCGCGTCTTCACCCTCCTTGGCGAGGCCTACCTCAACAGCGGCAACCACAAGGAAGCCGCGACGAACTTCAAGAAGGCGCTGCAGCTCGAGCCGGATAACTCGCGCGCACGCGAGGGCTACAACGAAGCCTCCGCCCGCACCGCCCCCGACGACGAGTAAGAGAACGCCCCTAGCGGCGCTTCTTCTGCTGCTTGACGGGCCCGGACGCGGTGTCCTTGGTCGGGGCCACCCAACCCGAGGGCGCTCCGTGGTGCGCGACACCGAGGCGAATACGGCGGGTCGTGAACGAAGGCGCGATCTTCAGGACAGCCTTGCCGAAGGTCATGTCTCCACCCTAGGGGCCGGCGATCGGCCCGGGCAACTTTGAGGCTGCCGTAGACAGGTCGAGGAGATCTCTCCCGCCCTCAAGTTATGGGAAGATAACGACCGGGGATGACAGCGTTCCACGTCTACGTCGAAGGCCCGGTCGATCGAACGCCGGAGGGCATCGAGCTGCTCGCGGTCGCGATCTCGAAGAAGTACGGCCTCGGGATCCCGGATCTGATCAAGCGCATGACGGCGGGCCGGTTCCGCGTCAAGGCGAACATCGACGCCGCGACCGCGGATGCGTATGCACGCGCGCTCGAGGAGGTCGGTGCGCGCGTCAAGGTCGAGGAAGCGACGCCGACGATGCCGACGGGGACGCCCGTCGTGGCACCGATCATCCAGACGAAGTCCGGTCCTGTTCTCGCGGCGGCGGCGCCGGCGGAAGCTCCTCGCAAGAAGGAGCCGACGATCCCCGGCGAGAAGGGCCGCGCGGGTCGCTACTCGGTCTCGCCGCCGCTGTCGTCGGCGCGCACGCCTGTTCCTGCGCCGACGCCCGCGCAGGGTGTGCCGCCTCCGCGTTCGAAGGCGCCGAGCAACGCACCGGCACCGAGCTCGGGACCGCCGCGCGAGCCGCCGCGCGAGGCGCATCCCAAGTCGCAGCTGATGCCGCCGTCGCGCGTACCACCGCCGACGACGCCGCCGCCGCTCCCGGGTAGCGAGCACCTGAACACGACGTCGCCGCCGCCGCGCGATCGGATCGGCTCGGCGTCGGTGGCGCCCGTTCCGCGCTCTGCCGCCTCGACGCATCCGCCGGTCTCGGGTGGCTATTCGTCGGCGCGCCCGGAACCTGTCGCCGAGACCAAGGAGCGCTCGGGCGGAACGTCCGTTCCTCCTCCGTCGACGTCGCGCTCGACGCTGCCGCCACCGAACGCGCCGCGGAGCAATGCGTCGTCGCTACCGCCGGCCAATGCGCCGCGGAGCAATTCGTCGTCGCTGCCTCCCCAGAACGCCACGAGCGCGAAGAACGCGCCGTTCCAGAGCGGCCTGTCGGCGGCGTACTCGCAGGAGCTGCCGCAGGCCGCGGATCTCGGCTCGCTTGGAGATCTTTCGCTGTCGTCGCTCGACGGCGACGATGCGTCAGCGGGACCGGAGGGCTCGTTCGGTCCGCCGCCCTCGCCCGGGATGCCGGCGAGCATCGGGCCACCGCCTGGGCCCGCCGCGACGTTCACGTCGAGGCCATCGACGACGCCGGCCGCCCCGACCCCGCCAAAGCCGTTCGGCAGCCGCGACGTCCCGCTCGACATGTTCGCGCCGCCGGATGCGGAGGAAGCGCAACAAGAGGTCGCACTCGCCGTCGACGACGTGCGGCCGAAGAAGACGACGCTGCCGCCGACGCGTACCCAGACGCCAGCGTCTCCGCCGCTCGGTGCATCGTCGATGCCGTCGATGCGCAAGGCGCCGAAGTCGCAGGGCGCCGCGATGGGTGGCGTGTCCGCGCCCGAGACGCCGCGCTCGCGGATCATCGCGGGCGTGGTGCTCTCGATCATCCTCGGCTTCATCCCGGCGCACTTCATCGCGGCTTCGCGCGAGAGCACGGCGTTCGCGAAGATCGACGCGCAGATCGTCGCCACGCAGGCAGCCGCCGACACGCCGGAGATGTACGAGGCACTCGACGCGTTTCGCGCGACGCAGCTCGAGAAGAAGCAGAGCGAGCGCCGCTCGATCGCGCTGGTGTCGATGCTGATCTGGGCCGTCGTCGGTGCAGGTCTCGGCTACGTCTGGTTCCGGCGGATCCCGTGGGACCGCATGCCGAACGCCTGACTACTCGTCTTCGTCAGCGTTGGCGTCGTCCGCCTTCGTTCCGCGGGTCGCGCGCTCCTTCGCATCGGACGAGGCCTCCTGCTCGCGCAGCGCGGCCTCCTTCTTCTCGCGCTTCACGGTGACGTACCAGGACACGAGGATCGACAGGTTGTAGAGCACGATCATGGGCGTCGCCATCATCAGCTGCGAGACCACGTCGGGCGACGGCGTGAGGATCGCGCCGACGACGAACGCGATCACGACGAACCAGCGGTTGAACTTCCACAGTCCACGGTGCGTGACCATGCCGATGATCGACAGGAAGAAGATCAACAGCGGCATCTCGAACACCGCACCGAACGCGAGCATCATGTCGCGCGTCAGATCCAGGTAGCCCTGGAGCATGATGGTCGGGACCTGCTTCTCCGTCCCGTAGTCGAGGAGGAAGGCGTAGATCCGCTTGAGGACGAACTCGTAACAGAACAGCGCTCCAGCGACGAAGAAGATCGCGGAGAACACCGCGAACGCGACGGTCATCCTGCGCTCGCGCTTGTAGAGGCCGGGCGCGATGAACTTCCACAGCTGATAGAAGATGACCGGCGACGCGACGAAGATGCCCGCCCACAACGCGACCGACATGTTGACCCAGAACGGCTCGGTCAGCGTCGCGAACGTCATCTTGAACTCGCCGAGCTTGGGGTTCGCTGCCCACGCCGTGGCGATCGGCGCCTCGAGCCAGGTGTAGATCTCCGACGCGAAGTAGAAGCAGACGCCGAACGCGAGGACGAACGCGATCGCAGCGTTGCGGACGCGATCGCGCAGCTCCTTGAGGTGCGAGAGGAACGGCATCCGACTCTCTTCGAGATCGCCGTCCTGCGCGGGCTCGTCGTCGGGCTCTACGGGGGCAGCCTTAGCCATGCTTCGGCTCGGAACCCTTGGCGATCGTGCCCGTGGCCGGGCGAACCAGCGAACCGAGGTCGTCGTCACCACCGTCGATGACGTCCGGATCGGCCTCACCTGCGGTCGGCGGCAGCGTGACGGTCGGTGCCTGCGCGAGCTCGTCCGGCGGCGCGGCCGGTTCGACGGTCACGGGCTCGCCGGTCGTCAGGACGGGCTCGGACACCTCGGGCTGCGGTGCCACCTCGGTCGATGCCGGCAGCTCCTTGGGAATGCGCGGCTTGATGGCCTTCGGCTTCACGGGCGCCTCGTCCCCGCGGAGTGCGCTCTTGAGGTCGCGGATCGCGCCGCCGATCTGCTCGTCGCTCTCGATCTGGTTCTGGAGCGCGCGTGACTGCTTCTTGATGTCGCGGATGCCCTTGCTGATCGTCTTGGCCGCCTGCGGCAGCTTGTCGGGGCCGAGGAACAGGAGCGCAACGATCAAGATCACGATGATCTCGCTGCCGCCCATGCCGAACATCGGCGCAGCATACCACCCGATCGCCGACGTGACTCGTCGCCCAAGGGGGTCAGAACTCGCGCGTGCTCTGCCCGAAGTCCGTCGGAGAAGTCCCGGGCTGGCCCGAGACCTCCGCGGGCGCCGTGCCGGCGCGGAACCAGACGGCCAGACCGCTCGCACCGGGCGCGGCCAGGAGGCCGGTCTCGCGATCGATCGTCACGCGCTCCATGTCCGCGGGCGCCGCTCCGGGGATCGCGACGTCGGGTCGGGAGCCCTCGGCCGCTCGGATCGCACGGACCCACAGCGGGAGCGCCGCACGGCGACCGTCGCCGTCGCGCCCGAGCTTGTGTGCCGGATCGTCGAACCCGAGCCATACCGCCGACGTCACGCGGCCCGTGAACCCGACGAACCAGGCATCGGTGTTGTCGTTCGTCGTGCCGGTCTTCCCCGCGGCGGGGCGGCCGAGCGAGCGCGCGTCGGTGGCGGTCCCGCGCGAGACCACCGCGGCGAGCATGTCCTGGAGCTGAAACGCGGTGCGTTCGTCGACGATCTGACCGCCATCGGAGCTGACCCTCGCGTCGGGCTCGGCACCCGCCGTGGCGGCGAACCGGTCGAAGCGCCGGGCGGGATCGAGCCATGGATCCTCGGGGACCGCGCCATCGAACAGCACCTCCTCGCCGCGGCGGATCCGCACGGCGAATCGCGGTGCGAGAGCCCAGCCGCGCCGCGCGATCACCGCGTAGACGCGCGCGAGCTCGAACGGCTTCACGCACGAGGCACCGAGCGCCATCGGCCGGACCTCGGCGAGGTCGCTCGTGATCCCGAGCCGGCGCGCGAGGCGGATCACCGTGTCGGCGCCGGTGCGATCGAACACGTCGATCGCGGGTGCGTTGAGCGACGCGGCGATCGCATCCTGCGCGAGGACGACGCCGCGGAAGCGGTTGCCGGACTTCGGCTTCCAGTGGACGTTGGTGACCTCGTCGTACTCCGCGATCGGCGCATCGCGCAGCGCGGTGCCCGGCGTGATCGCACCGGACTCCAGCGCCGCGCCGTAGACGAGTGGCTTCCAGGCGGAGCCCGGTTGCCGGCAGCTCTGCAGCATTCGATCGAACCGATCGGGGCCCCACGCGCGCCCACCGACGAGCGCCTCGATGTAGCCGGTGCGGTGGTCCCAGATGACCGCGGCGACCTGCGCCCGGTTCCAGCGATCGGCGTGCTCGACCGCGTCACGCTGGAGCTGCTCGCCGAGCGCGGGCAGAGCGGCCGTCTCGATCACGAGGCCACCGCGCTTGCTGTCCTCGGGCAGCGCGCTCGCGATGAACGTACGGACCTGCTCCGTGTACCAGGGAACGCGCGTGCCGTAGCTCGGTCGTGGACGCTGCAGCGTGATCGGCGACGCGATCGCCTTCGCCTGCGTCGCCGCATCGATCAGGTTCGCGCGAAACATGCGCGCGAGAACCTCGTCGCGGCGGTTCTTCGCCGCCACGGGGTGCTTGTACGGATCGAGCCGCGACGGTGCCTGGATCAGCCCCGCGAGCAGCGCGGCCTGCGGGAGATCGAGGTCGCCGACATCGCGATCGAAGAACGCACGCGCGCCGGCAACCATCCCGTATGCGCCTTGCCCGAGGAACACGAAGTCGAGGTACGTCGAGAGGATCTCGCGCTTGCTCCACTGCCGCTCCATCTGCCGCGCGAGCAACACCTCTCGCGCCTTGCGCCGGAAGCTCAGCTCGGTCCCGATCTCGACGGGCAGGAGATTGCGCGCGAGCTGCTGCGTGATCGTGGACGCGCCCTGGCGCGCACCTCCCTGGTACTGGATCCACGCGGCGCGGACGATCGCCTGCACGTCATAGCCCGGGTGCGAGAAGAACCGGACGTCCTCGGCGGCGAGCACCGCGCTCACCAGGTGAGGCGGCATCTGGTCGAGCGTCGACAGCGTGCGATGTCCGACGACGCTGCCGTCGCGGAACGGTTGCTCTGCGAGGTGCGAGCCGTCCGCTGCGAGCATCAGCCACGTCTGCGGCGCCTGTGCACGCCAGTGTGCGAGGTCCGGAACAGCGGGCAGATCCTTCGCCCACCGCCGCAGCGTCGTCGCACCGAACAACCCGATGACGATCGGCGTCGCGATCGCGAGCCACAGGACCGCGAGGATCGGCGCCCGCCACCACCACCCGCCCTCGCGCCGATTCGCGACGACGATCTTCATGTCGCGAACAGGGCCATCTGGCGCGGCGGACCGATCACGCGCGCGCGCTTGCCGAGCGCCGCGACCACGTCATCTGCGCCCGGGCCGGTGACGAACACCTCGCGTGCGCGGGTCTGCTCGATCCAGCCGAGGAGCTGCTCGCGATCGGAGACGAACGGCCATGCGAAGTGCTCCGTCCAGCCCGCGGGGCGACCGAGTGCGCGGAGCGAGACGAGCGCGCGCGCCTCGCCGGGGATGGGCTTCGCGCGATCTCCCTCGACGCGAATCACGACCGCGGGCTCGCGATTGGGCGCGCGGATCGCAGGCGTCGTGGCGAGGCCCGCGAGGTAGCCGATCGCATCGCGCAGGGACTTGCTCCCGGCGACCGGGACGCCCTCGGCGAGGAGGCGGGTCGCGACCTCGAGTCCATCGATCACGCTGTCGACGACGATCATCGTCGGTCGCGCCGCCGCGAGCTGCTCCCGCGTCCACTCGATCACGCGCCCGGCGACATCGTCGAGTGGCTCGAGCACGTCGCCCTCGACGAGCGGCGCGTCGATCACGAGCGCATCGCATGCGCGGACCTCGGCCGCCTCGTGGAAGCTGCTCGCGACCGTGCGGACCGCGCCTGCGTACAGCACCGTGCGGCCCACGACATCGACATGCAGGGCCGCGGCGCCGAGCCCACGCCCCGAGGGAATCAGCTCGAGCCGCAGCGTGCCGAGCGTGAAGCGCTGGCGCAGCGGAACCGCGAGGTGACCGTCTCCGCGCGACGCGAGCAGGGCGAGCGTGATCGGCGTTCCGATCAGCTGGCCGTGACCGGTGCGCCCGACGCGATCGACCGAGGACACGAAGCAGATGTCTCGGCGACGGCGCGCGTCACACCAGATCGGCGTGCCGCTGAGGTGCACGCCGTCGCGCCACGTCACCGAGGCGATCGATACTGCACGCGGGCGGCGACCCACGGCTCACGGTGCCACCCGAACCGCGATCAGGCAATCATTCGACGGTATTCGTCGGCAGCTGTCCTGCAAGGAACAGCACCTCGAGCTCGCGGATCGTGGCTGTGAGCGCCTCGCGCTGCGCGTCGTCGAGCGTGAAGACGATCCCCATCCCCGGCGGCTCGTCGTCCTGCGCGATGATCGTGTGCGACACCTTGCCGACGAGCGACAGCGGCTGTGGCTTGCCGGGCACGGCGACCAGCATGTGGATCTGCGAGGTCTCCGGAAGGGGCTTGTCCGTGAACAGGAACACGCCCTCCTCGTTGATGTCCTTGGTGAACGTGTTCGCCGGGCCCTCGACCGCGCCGTAGGTCACCTGGAGGCGGATCGGCAGCCGGCGCTTCTCGCGCAGGTTGAGGAGCCCACCGCGGACAAACCCGTTGAGGTAGTTGATCTTGTCGCGCTCTCCGCCGCCGAGCGCGACGACGACCCCGGTCGGGTCATCGCGGTGACCGACGACGGTCCCGCGCAGCGTGACGAGCCAGCCGCCGACGTCGAGGTCGATGCGGACCGTGGCTCCCTGCTCGGCGGGGTCGGCGCTGGGGACGAACACGGTCCAGTCGCGTGGATCGAACATCTTGATCCACTCCGACTGGCTAGTCAGCCGCAGCTCGAGCCTCACCGCACCCACGCCCCATCGTAAACGATTCGCGCGGGCGGCGCGCGTTACTGGATCGCGAGGCGCAGGGTCATCGGCTTGCCGCCGCGGACGAGCTTGACGGACATGGTCCGGGCCGCGCCGGCGCGGATGTAGAGATCGGCCGCGTCGTCGATCGACTTCACCGGCTGACCATCGACCGCGGTGATCACGTCACCGTTGCGCAGGCCCGCCTTCGCAAACACCGAGCCCGGCGCGACCTGATCGAGGCGCGCCCCGTCGGCGGTGAACGAGCCGCGGACCGACGCCGTGAGCAGGCCGAAGTCGGTGAGAGCGGCGTTGACGTCCTTGCGCGCGAGGATGGTCGCCGGCTCGGCGGCAGGAGCCGCAGGCGCGGCAGGGGCGGGCGCAGCCTCCTCGGGCACGTGGACGGTGACCGCGCCGCCCATCGCATCGGCGAACGCGCGAGCACCGTCATCGTCGACGGCGCCCTTCTTCGCGGGCTTCGCTGGCTTCGTCGCAGGCTTCACGGGTGCCGGCGCCGGTGCGGGCGTCGGCATGATCTCGGCGTAGGGATCGGCGTCGATCGAGGGCGCCGCAGGTGCGGGCTCGCCGTACGGATCGACCTCCATCTCGGTGATCGTGACGTCGGTCGGAGCAGCCACCGGAGCCGCAGTGATCACCTCGTACGGGTTGTCCGACGAGACCCAGTTCGGCGCCCTGGCGACGCGAACGCCGCCCTCTCCGGAGACGATCGGCGCGGGCGCCTCGGCGATCCGCTTCTCGAGATCGGCGTACGGATCCGCGGGCCCATCGATGGCAGGCGCCGCGTACGGATCGGCCGGCGTCGCGGCGATGGTGTCTCCCGCGGGCGCTGCCTTCGCGGGCGTCGCGGGGAGTGCGTCGTCCTCACCGGCGCGGCGGCGGCGCCAGCTCTGGTCGGGTGCCGACAGCACGAGCTCGCGGCCGCCCGAGCTCAGGGTGACCTCGTCCTCGTCGATCGCCATGACCGTGTAGCCGGCGATCACAGAACCCACATCCGCCAGGACATGCTTGCCCTGGTTCTTGTCGAACAGCAGCGCCTGGTGACTCTCTGCCATCACCCTCACCACCCGTAGCGCGACCTTGGGGCGCGCCACTTCGGGCTGCGGTTCCGGGGCCTTGACCTCGTCCGCGAACGCCAACGTACCTGTCAGGGTCAGAGCGAGGAGACCGGCAACCAGGCGCATGAGGGGGTGAGCTGCAATTGCCGATCCGGTCGGACCGCCGGCAACGCCTGGAAACTGCTCTGGCAATCACCGGCCCTGTAGCTCGCGCTTCACACCCGGCGCAGCGTTCAGACACAGTCCCGGTCGGGACTAGGCCTTCTTGGCTTCCTTGCCATCGAGCTCGGACAGGTCGAGGTCCTCGAGCTCCTTGAGGTCCTCGGCGGTCAGGCCACCGAGCGACGCACCGGAGCTGATGTCGCTCTTGTCGTCGCCCTTCGCGCCGACGGCGCCCGCGCCGAGCTGCTTGTTGTCGCCCTTGGGCGCCTCGAGCAGACCCATCTTGGCCTTGAGATCGGACAGCGCGTCGTCCTCGCTACCACCGCCGGCCTCGAGAGCATGGAACTTCGACTCGAGCGTGTCGCCGGAGAGCTCGCCCGCAAGCTCGGCGCCTGCCTCGGCCTCGGCCTCCATGAGCTGGATGCGCTCGGCCATGCGATCGAACGTGTCGAACGCGCTGGTGTCGCCGAGGCCCTGCATCGTGTTCGCGATCTGCTGCTGCGCCTCTGCGCGCTTCTTGCGCGCGATCAGGATGTTCTTCTTGCGCTTCGCTTCCTCGATCTTGTTGTTGAGGAGGCGGAGGGCGTCCTTGAGTTTCTCGACGGCCGACTTCTGCGAGACCCACTGCTGCTGGTATTGCGTCGCGATCGTCTCGTGCTCGTTCTTGCGAGACAGCGCCTGACGCGCGAGACCGTCGTCGCCAGCGCGCACCGCGACCATCGCCTTGCGCTCCCACTCCTTCGACTTGTCGGTCTCTGCCGTGTACTGCTTCTGCAGCTTCTTCTCGTCGGCGATCGCGACCGCGACCGCCTTCTTGGCCTCACCCAGCTGCTGCTGCATCTCGAGCAGCACCTGAGACAGCATCTTCTCTGGATCTTCTGCCTTCGTGATGAGGTCGTTGAGGTTCGACTTGATCAGCGTCCCGAGTCTCGAAAAGATGCCCATGGCTTACATCGAGCCTACGGGATCAATGGTGTCGTTGCAACGCTCGCGCCTTGCGTGCTACTGACCCCGTTCTCCGACGATGAGCGAGACTCGAAGGCTGCCGCGTCACGTCGGCATCATCATGGACGGCAACGGCCGGTGGGCACAGAACCACGGCCGCCCACGGCTCGACGGTCACCGCGTCGGGGCGGACTCCGTTCGCGACATCACGCGGGCCTCGCGCCAGCTCGGGATCGAGGCGCTGACGCTGTACGCGTTCTCGTCCCAGAACTGGGCACGCCCGGCCGACGAAGTCGCGGGACTAATGCAGCTCCTTCGCGAGTTCTTGATCGACGAGCGCACGGAGATCCTCGACAACCAGATCCGCCTCGAAGCGATCGGTGACGCCGAGAAGCTGCCGCCGATGGTCAAGGAGCCGCTCGACGAGCTGCGCGCCGCCTCCGCACACCACACCGGCATGACCCTGACGCTCGCGCTATCCTACGGGGGCCGCGAGTCGATCGTTCGCGCGGTCCGCGACATCGCACGCGATGCTGCCGCCGGCGTGCTCCGGCCCGAGGATCTCGACGTCGATCGGATGACCGGCTACATGCCGACCGCGCGGCTGCCGCCCCTCGACCTCCTGATCCGGACCAGCGGCGAGCAGCGGATCTCCAACTTCATGCTGTGGGAGATCGCCTACGCCGAGCTCGTGTTCACGGACGTGCTGTGGCCCGAGTTCCGCCGCGAGCACCTCTACAAGTGCCTCGAGGAGTACGCGGCGCGTGAGCGTCGGTTCGGGCTCACCGCGGCGCAGCTCGCGTCCGATCTCGATCCTGGCTGATTGACCCGCCCCCCCCGCTGCGGTTAGCTGCATCCCCTTGGCGCTCGGCAATCTCGCGCAGCGGTTCCTCGTCGCGGTCGTTGCCGTGCCGATCCTCCTCCTCCTGCTCAACTACGACCGGCCGGAGCCGACGTGGGCGGTGATCTTCGTCGCGTCGTTGATCGCGATGCACGAGTTCTTCGCGATGACCCTCCCCAAGGAGGATCGCAAGGCCGCGCTCGTCATGGGCGCGCTCGCGTGCGCCGCGTTCTACTGGCTCGACTTCGTCACGGCGAGTGTCTACGCGAGTAACGGAGCCGTGTTCCGGCACCTGCAGAAGATCACGCTCGCCGGTGGCGGCGTGACCATCTCGCTGATGCTCGCCGTGGTCGTCCCCGGGCTGTTCTACCTGTTCCGGTTCCGCGACATCCCGACGGTGGCGAACCGGATGACGGCGACGGTGATGGGCATCGTCTATGCGGGCTTTCTCACCACGTTCCTCGCGAAGCTCAAGCTGATCGATCCCCTCCGCGGCGGCGAGACGGTCCTGATCGTCCTCCTGATCGCCTGGCTCGCCGACACCGGCGGCTACTTCGCGGGCCGCTTCCTCGGCAAGGCGAAGCTCTACGAGGCCGTCAGCCCGAAGAAGACGTGGGCCGGCGCGTGGGGCGGCATCGCCGGATCGATCGCGGGCGTCGCCGCGCTCAAGCTGATCTCGGCTCCGTGGCTGTCGTGGATCGACGTGTTCGCGCTCGCGATCCCCGGCGGTATCCTCGGCCAGATGGGTGATCTCGCCGAGTCGCTGATCAAGCGCTCCGTCGGCGTGAAGGACTCGGGCGCGCTGTTGCCGGGCCACGGCGGCATCCTCGATCGCATCGACGCTGTGCTGTTCATCGCGCCGTACGTCTACATCTACCTCGTCATCAAGTTCGCGCTGATCTAGCCGCCGGCGCACGCCGCACGCGCCGAGAAGCGCTGGCCAGGGCACGACCCCGAGGTGCGGAAGGTGTTGCCGTCACAGCCACAGTACGACCGCAGGTCGCGCGTGCAGCCCCGCTGTCGTGGCTTGCACGTTCCCGGCTGGTCGGCCCCGCAGCCCTCGCCCTCGCATGTGCCCGACTCGCAGTCGGAGCCGACGAGGCAGCTCGCGCCATCGGCCTTCGCGGTCGGCGCTGGGGGAACAGGGTCGGGCTTGGGCGCGGGCTCGGGCATCGGGGTCGGTGCCGGAGGTGGGGCAGGGTCGCTCTGGGTCGGGGGCGGCGGCGAGCTCGGGGGTGGCGCCGTGGTGCAGGCGGCGAGGGCGAGCGCGATCACGAGGAGGCGAGTCATCGCGTCATCCTAGGACGGGTCCAGGCCGACCCGGTACTCGTGCAGCCGGGTTGTCGCGGACGCAGGTCCAGCGGCCAACTACGCGAGAGTGCGACTGTCGGACCTGGTCATCCGTCTGCACATGCGGACCGCCGATGACTCGCTTCGATCGCACCTGGGAACCCCTCCTCGTCCTGCTCGCCGGACTCGTGCTCCTGCTCGCCACGCGCTGCTGAAACTGGAGCCCATTCACTTGTTCGTTGCGATCGTGTGACAGCCCGATCTAACGTGCGCCCGCAACGTCGGAGGAGGGCCCGATGCGCAGGACTACGATCGGTTCGATCACGAGCGTGCTCGTAGGCTTCGCAGCCATCGGGTGCGGACCGCCGCAATCGCGTAACGGCGGGGGCGATGACGTCGCCGACGTCGACGCCGGCACCGACGCCGACGAGACGCCGTGGCCGGACGGCAGTACCGCTGGCTGCCAGAAGCTCGACATCCTGTTCGTCATCGACAACTCCGGCTCGATGGGCCAGGAGCAGACGAACCTGATCGCGAACTTCCCGCAGTTCATCTCCGTGCTCGATGCATCGGGCCTCGACTACCGCGTCGCGGTCACGACCACGGCACGCGAGTACCACTACAACATGTCGTCGCCGATCGGCGGCAGCATTTCGATGGACACCGGCTCTGGCGACAACGGCGCGATGCTCAAACCATCGAGCTGCAACATGACGAAGCGCTGGATCGACAAGGGCGATCCGACGCCCGCGACGACGTTCTCGTGTGCCGCCAACGTCGGCACCAGCGGCAACAGCGACGAGATGCCGCTCGGCGCGATGCGTGACTCGTTCGAGGATCGCATGGCCGACAACACGAACGCCGGCTTCCGCCGTACCGACGCGCTGCTCGGCGTCGTGTTCCTCACCGACGAGGAAGATTGCTCGTACGAGCAGTCCGTCAACCTGTCGTTCGCGCAGTCGCTGTGCGACGCGCAGATGGAACCCGCGACGAACTACGTGACGTTCCTCGACCAGTACACAGGCCACCGCTCGCGCTGGGCCGCGGCCGCGATCGCGGGCATGGGCCCCGGCGACTGCAGCTCGACGTTTGGCAACGCTGCCGAGGCGACGCGCCTCAAGACGTTCGTGCAGCAGGCCGGCGCCAACGCGCGCATGTCGTCGATCTGCGACGGCGACCTCTCGGTCAGCCTCGCGCAGACCCTCGACCTGTTCGAGTCGGCCTGCGGCGGCGTGATCTTCTAGCGCGAGCTGACCGAATCGACGATCGAACAGATGCAGTCGTCGGTGAGCGCGGAGGCGAGCCGCGCTTCGCGCGGACCCGCGCAACCTCGGGGCGCTCGCGACGGCCGCACATCGCACGATATCGATTCGCGCGAACGGATCTTACTGGATCTCACATCGAGGGTGGCTACCTCGGGCCGCGCGGCGATGCTCGATGCGTGATCGCCGCGAACCCATCTACCTGTCCGGAGCTTCTGCCCGCTCGCGTTCTACGTTGGGTGAGTGGCGCGAGCACGACGCCCGTACCTGGACGCGTCGGGGTGACCTATCGGGCGCTGGTTTCTGGATACGAGGCGATCGTCGGAACCGTGAGCTGCTGCCTGTCAGTCCGTTTTGAGACTTGGCGGGGAGCAGCAAATGTAATTTAGCTGGCGGTCACGGTGCCGGCGGCGGCGGATGCGAACCCACGTGCTTGCAGAGCTCCTGTGGCTCGTCGTCGAGAACCTCGAGGCGGTCGTCGAACTGCTTCGGGCGATCGGCCGGCGCACGGAGCTTCTGGATGTAGCGGCCGAGCCTGAGCGTGTAGTGCCTCATGCAACGTCCGCTACGTGCGGACTGCTCGAGGGCGCTCACGGCAAACTCGTACGCGAGTGGAAGCGTACCGCCGGCCATCGCGGTGATGGCGACCGCCTCCCATCCGTTGGGGCCTCTGTCGACGGCGGGCCACGCATGAAACGCCGAGATCACGTGGGTCATCCGCGGATCGATGCCGGCGATCTTGAAGTATTTCTCGCAGTCATCGCTGGGGCGCAGCCAGCACGCGAGCTCCGCGGCGAGGCGATCGCATATGCGGTCCGCACCCTCCGGCTCGTCGAATAGCGCCACGTCGCGATTCACCGGGGAGCGATACATCTCGGGCGCCATCACAACGCGTCGCGCCTGGCGCCGGCAGCGATTCCCTCGGTTGACATCGTCGCGGAGGATCGAGAGCTCGTTGATCTCGGTCGCATCGGCGTCCTTGCCCATGTCGGCGTAGGTCGCGGCGAGCAGATCGAGAACCTCGAGGTCGCGGATCTGATGCCGTGAGAGTAGGCGCGTCGCATCGTCGGCCCTGCCTTCTTGAACGAGAACGTTGACGACGTCTTGGCGCACCGCTGGCACCAGCCCCGACACCGTCGACTTAGTCAGCGAGCCGAAGATCTGAATCGCTCGGTTCACGTCGTGTTCGCCGACCGCGCACCACGCGCTCAGGTACTCGAACTGATCGCGGAGCTTTGGACCCGCGTGCCGGTTGTGGGCACCGCGCCGGCATAGCTCCATCCAGCCGACGCCGGGTTCGGCGAGGACGCGGGCGATCGGGAACTGCGGCACGAGCTCGGGATGACTGCTGGGGCTGAGCGGCCAGCGCAGGATCGGCCCACTGTCTGGCACGTACGTATCGGGATCGAAGTCGGGCTTTTGACCGAGGACCACGGGCTTCTCGACCGCCGACGTGCGCGAGATCGGCGTCATGCCCCTGGCGGTGTCCCGCATCTTCACCGCGGAGCGCTCCGTCGGACGCGGCTCGTGCAACGCCTCGGGCGCTTTCGCCCCACACGCGGCGAGCATGAGAGGCAGGAGGAACAACCGGATCATGGGTCCAGGCACAGCTGCGTCGGGCGGTTGATGATCAGGGTGAGGTCGGCGTCGACGACGGGGTCGTGCAGCGTGTCGCGGATCTCGGTCGCGAGTGCGATGATCTCGCGGGCGGACTCCGTGGTGCACTCCGCCGTTCGCATCCCGTTCGCGAGCGCAGCGACGGCGAGGACGTCGGCGCCGGGATGGGGCATCGCTCTGCGCGCAAAGCTCGCGGTCTCCCACCAGCGCCAGATCTGCAGCGTGTTCGGCCACCCGTGGTATGCGTTCAGCAGGTACTGCGCCTTCTCCTCGTCGAACTTCTGGTCCTTGAAGTAGTCGACGCACCCGGCGGCGGAATCGAGCCAGCACTCGAGCTCGTGCGCGAGGCGGTCGCAGGTGTGGTCGGCTCCGCGCGGGACGTCGAACAGGCTCGCATTCGGTAGATCGATCGCCTTGATCTGCTTGGGCGGCGGGCGGAGCACGATGCGGCGCGTGAGGCGCTGGCAGCGGTTCGCCTTGTTGCGACGATCGTCGACGGTCAGCGCGAGCTCGTTGATCTCGAACGCGTCATCGAGCTTGCCGATCTCGACGTAGCTCGCGGCGAGTGCATCGAGCACCGCGATGTCGGTGACGCGGTGCTTGGCGATCAGGCGGCGAGCGTCGGTCGCGTCGCCGCTCGAGACGAGGATGTTCGCGAAGTCGGCGCGAACGGCGGGGGCGATGCCGGCGACGACGGAGGACTTGAGCTGCGCGAGGTTCGCGAGCGCACCATCGAGGTCGGCCTTGCCGACGCTGCACCAGCCGCGGAGGTACGCGACGTGATCGCGCTTGTCCCGGCCGAGGTGGCGGTTGTGCGCGCCCATGCGGCAGAGATCGATCCAGCCAACGCCGGGCTCGGCGAGTGCGGCGGCGATCTCGAACTGCGGCTCGAGCTCGGGGTGGTCCGAGATCGAGAGCGGCCAGCGCAGCTCGTGCGTCGGGTCGGGGACGAGCGACGAGAGGTCGATGTCGGGCCGCGGCGCGAGCGCGATCTGGCGCGGAGCGTTGGGCGGCAGCGGGCTCGTGACCTCCTCGGTCGGGTGCTCGAGCTCGGGCTCGCGCGGCAGTATCTCGGGCGGCCTCGGGTGGCACGCGCCCGCGGCGATCACTGCGACCACGACGCCCCGCATGGCGTTCATCGTAGCGCGGATCGTCGTCAGTTCATGCTGGCGATCATCGCAGCAGCCGCCGCCGCATCGACGGGGAGGCCGTCGCACTCGCAGACCGCGCCGAAGCTCCGGTCGCCGGGGACGTCGACCTGCGACTGCCGGTTGCGCTCCATCATCATGTAGTTCTCGGCGCTGTTCTCCGTGTTGTCTCCATCGTTTGGCTCGCCCGGATCCCACATCGGGGTAATGGGGCCGCCGGTGATCTTGAGCCAGCCAGTGTCGTCGTTCGCTTGCATGCGGGGCTGGAAGCTACCGACCCACGCGGACCCCTGGCCGCCCGGGAGTCCGGTGGTCGCCGTGATGCGTGCCTGGACGGCGGCGATCTCGGCAGCTGAGTCGAGCGCGACCAGGTGCGTGGCGCCCACGAGATCGTCGGCACAGTCGGCGGCGTGCTCCCACGGCCGGCGACCGGTGACGAGAACGCGGTACCGCGAGGTCTGGCCACTCAACGAGATCGAATAGGCCGCGGGACAGTCGGTTGCCGGCGCGAACGGAGCATCGGGCGGCGGGGCGGTGGGCCCATCGATGCGGGCATCGATCGGCGCGTCCATCGGGGAGTCCACCGCCGCGTCGCCGGTCGGATCGACGGCGCCACCCGGTCGCAGCTCGAAGCCGCAACCGGCGAGGAGCACCACGACCAACGGCGACCGCATCCGGCGATCGTACGCGCGTTACGCGGCGATCTGCTCGAGAAACACGCGGGCGTGGCCCGCCCAGTCACTGCGGTCGTCGAGCTCGAGGTAGCGCTCGAGGTGCTGCTTGGCCTGGGCGGTGCCGCCGACCATCGCGAGCATGATGCCGAGGTTGTAGTGCGCGTCGGCGAACTCGGGCGCAGCGGCGCAGACCTTGCGAAGCTCGGCGATCGCGAGGTCGGTCTCGCCGAGGTCCTCGAGGAGGTTGGCGAGGTTGTAGCGAGCCTCGGGCTGCGAGGGGTCGTGCTCGAGGGCGCGGTCGTAGAGCTTGCGTGCTTCCTCGAGCTCGCCCTGGCGATAGACGAGGTTGCCGAGGTTCGTGAGAGCCGCGGCCATGTTCGGCTCGAGGTCGATCGCCTGGCGAAACAGGTGCTCGGCGGTCTCGGAGTCGCCGCTGTCCTCGGCGGCGCAGGCCTCGATGAAGTGACGGTACGCGGTCGTACCGCTGTTCGCCTCGGTCGGGTTGTCGGTGACCTCCTGCGGCGCACCGTCGGAGTGGTGCGGCGACACGGCGTTGGGGTCGACGCGCGGCATCGAGAGCACCTGCGAGACGTGCTCGCCGAAGCTCGGGACGTTGAACGCCATCACGACCTGGCCGCCGATCGGCTGGAACGCGATGTCGTCGGCGAGCGCGACGATCGTCTCGCCGTCGCAGCAGACGCGGAGCTTGGTCGCTGGGTGCGTGTCGCCGGGCAGCGCCTTCTTGAGGGCGTCGACGTTCTTGCGGACCTTCTGCAGCGGCATGCCGGTCGCGACGAGATCCTTCGCGGCCTTGACCGCGAGGAGATCGCAGAACGTGTAGTAGAAGCGGCCGCCCTTGCGGACCGTCGGTCCGACGAAGCCGGTCTGGGTCCAGTAGCGCAGGCGCGCCTCCTGGACGGCGAGAATGCGAGACACGTCGCGGATGCTGTACAGCTCGATCATGCGTTCCTCCGCTGTGCTTCGATATTGAGGCTGAGGTGGATTTCGGGACCTTTGGCGCGGCTCTCGACGTCGACGTTCGGGATCGAGAGATCGCAGCCGGCGCTTCTGCGCGCCTCGCCGATCGCGATGCCGCGGGCGTGCGTGCGACAGCGTTCGTCGGAGGCGTAGAGGAACGCGACCCGCTGCGCGGTGGTGGAGTCGGGTGAGTCGCTGATCAGCGACGACGTGCGGAGGAGATCGACGGTGAGCATCGTCGAGCCGGTGTAGACGTCACCCGCGAACTCGCCCTCGGTCAGGATCCGCGCGGCACCGTGCAGGAGCTCGACCGCGACCGGGGCCAGGCGCACCGTGACCTCGCGCTCGAACAACGAGACCCGGCGGGTCATCGCCATCGGTTTGCGGGGCGGGGGGGCCAGCGGCTGCGCGCGACGGACCCGTCGAGGAGATGCCATACCGAAAGGCTAACGGAGTGCTCACTCGCGGGCCAAGTTTCCTTACATGTCGGCATGTGGGTCGAAGTGCTAGGACCCTGGAGTGACTCGCGATCCCATGCCTCGCTGGCTGCTCGCCGTGCTCTGCCTTGCCGCCCTGATCATGGTGGCGCCGTTCGCACCGTGGGTGGTCCTGGGGGTCTGGCTCGGCCTCTACGCCGAGCGCGTGTACCGGCCGATGATCAAGGTGTTCGCGGGGCGACGCGCGATCTCCGCCACCGTCACGGTGCTGCTGTTCCTGATCTTCGTGTTGCCGATCGCCGCGATGATCGGCTCGCTCGTGATCGATGCGATCGCGCTCGTGCAGCGCTTGCTCGACAGCAAGGAGGGTCACTCGATCCTCGAGCGCCTGGCGCGCGGTGACGGTGATGCGACGGTCTCGGCAGGCGTCACCGGGCAAGCACTTACCTCCAAGGAAGGCATCATCGATCTGCTCCGTGATCAGGGCGGTCGCGCGTGGGCCGTGTTCAGCTCGGTCGCGGGTGCGGCGGCGCACGTCGTCGTCGGCCTCCTGATCATGGTGTCGGGGATGTACGGCGTCCTCGTCGAGGGAAAGACCTGGTACTCGTGGGCGGAGCAGCACGCACCGATCCCGTCGGACGCGCTCAGGCGGTTCGCCGATGCGTACGTCGAGACGGGTCGCGGCCTCGCGTACGGCATCGTCGGCGCCGGCATGCTGCAGTCGATCGTCGCGACGATCGCGTTCCTCGTGCTCGGCGTTCCATCGGCGCTCGCGCTCGGGATGCTGACGCTGATCTTCTCGGTGATCCCGGCGATCGGCACGGCGATCGTGTGGGTCCCGGTCGCGGCGGGGCTCGCGCTGACCGGTCGCGAGGGCGCTGCGATCGCGCTCGCCGTGGTCGGTGTGGCCGTGATCGGCAGCATCGACAACCTGGCCCGCCCGCTGCTCACGCGCCGTGGCCAGCTCCAGCTGCCCTCCTACGTCACGCTGATCTCGATGTTCGGCGGCGTCGAGCTCCTCGGCGGCTGGGGCCTGATCATGGGTCCGCTGATCGTGAGACTGGCAAAAGAGGCCATTCTGATCCGCTCCGAGGCCATCGCGAACCCGGTCGTACCCTCCTAGGGTATGCTCGGCGCGCCGACATGACGCTCGACGTGAAGCGCTATCCGATCCTCGTCGTCGACGACGAGCAGGACAACCTCGACGCGTTTCGGTTCAACTTCCGCAAGACGTTCGACATCCTGACCGCGAGCAGCGGTCCCGAGGCCCTGCAGATCCTCGAGCAGAGGGAAGTCGCCGTGATCGTCACGGATCAGCGGATGCCGAAGATGACCGGCGTCGAGCTGCTCCGCGAGGTCAAGTCGCGCCAGCCGGACGCGGTCGGCATCATCCTCACCGCCTTCACCGACGTCGACGTGCTGGTCGAGGCGATCAACCTCGGGCAGGTCTATCGCTACATCACGAAGCCGTGGGACGCGAAGGAGGTCCGCGGCGTCCTCCAGTACTCGATCGAGCGGTTCGATCTGCAGCGCGAGAACAAGCGCCTCGCCGCGCAGCTCGCCGCGTACACCGGCTACCTCAACCAGCAGATCCACGGCGAGTTCGACTTCGGCAACATCATCGGCGACAGCGGTCCCTTGCGCGAGGTGCTGTCGAAGGTCGAGCAGGTCGCGCCCACGGCCTCCACCGTGCTCCTGCGCGGCGAGACTGGCACCGGCAAGGAGCTGGTCGCCCACGCGATCCACATCAACTCTCCCCGCGAAGAGAAGCCGTTCGTGCGCGTCAACTGCGCATCGCTCGCGCCCGGCATCCTCGAGAGCGAGCTGTTCGGTCACGAGAAGGGCAGCTTCACGGGCGCGGTCGCCCGGCGCGCTGGCCGGTTCGAGCTCGCCGACGGCGGCACGCTGTTCCTCGACGAGGTCGGCGACCTTCCGATGGAGGTCCAGATCAAGCTGCTGCG
>JANOPP010000759.1:0-13878 GCA_031421915.1 Myxococcales bacterium
GCAAGAACTTCAAGGCACGCACCAGCGTCGACCCGAGCACCGTGACCGAGCAACCGATGGACCGGTGGGAGCGCGCGTACTGGAACCTGCAAACCGGCGTCGCGCAGTGCTCGATCGAGCGCGACAAGTACGAGGGCAACATCGAGGTGATGCACATGCCGTCGTGCTGTTCGTCGGACGATGACTACCAGTGCCCTGGCCCGTCGATGGTCACGGTGCCCGGCACCCAGTACCTCATGCAGGAGGTGGAGGTTCGACCCGACGGTACGGCCGCGACGAGTGTCGTCGGCTGGGCGAAGGTCGAGAAAAACCCCGAGCCGCAGCACAACTGCGGCCGCCGCCCCGAGGGGCTGCACGTCCACGGCGCTTGCGCGGATCCCGACGATGTCGGTGCGCAGCTCGCCGCGATGGCCGAGCTCGAAGCAGCGAGCGTCCCTGCCTTCGAGCGCCTCGCGCGCGAGCTCGCCGCGCACGATGCACCCGCCGAGCTGATCCGCCGGGCGCGCGTGGCGATGCGTGACGAGGTCCGCCATGCGCGCGTGATGCGCGAGCTTGCCGTGCAGTTCGGCGGTGCGCCGCGCCCGTTCGACGTGCCTGCGCTGCCGATCCGCGCGCTCGACGCGATCGCCCGCGAGAATGCGATCGAGGGCTGCGTGCGCGAGGCCTACGGCGCGCTCGTCGCCACGTATCAGGCCGAGACCGCCGCGCCCGAGCTGCGCGCTGCCTTCGCCGCGATCGCGCGCGACGAGCGCCGGCACGCCGAGCTTGCCGAGGATGTCGATGCGTGGATCGCGGAGCGGCTCGACGACACGTCGCGCGCGGCGATCGTGGGCGCGCGGCGTGCTGCGGAGCTCGAGTTGCGTGCGAGCCTGGCGGCAGCACCGGCCTGCGAGTCGCTCGGGATCCCCGGCGGCGCGCAAGCAGTCGCGCTGTTCGAGGCTTACTTCGTCTGAGGCCAGCGATGGACACGCTGCTTCCGTGGCTGAGCACGCCGACCGACCGCCTCGCGCTGCGCGTCGGTGATCGCACGCTGACCCAGCGCGAGCTCGCAGTCGCGTGTGCGCGCCACGTCGAGATGCTCGCCGCGCGCGGGATCGTCGCTGGTGATCGCGTCGGCGTGTGGACGCAGTCCGCGCTCGAGACCTTGGTCGCGCTCGTGGCACAGGCCGCGGCCGGGTACATCTCGGTGCCGGTCGATCCGAAGCTGGGGGACGGGGAGCTCGCCCACGTGCTCGGAGATGCAGCGCCGCGCGTGTGTGTGGCGGCGGAGGTCGCCGCGGTGGCTCATCGCAGCGGCGACCTCGAGACCCTGCCGATCGCGATCGCGACCGAGGGTGAGGCCGCGCTGGTCGGGGCACCGATCACCGGTGCCATCGCGCTCGTCCTCTACACGTCGGGTACGACCGGGGCGCCCAAGGGCGCGCTGATCACGGATCGCAACATCGCGTCGAACCTCGACATGCTCGCGCGGGCGTGGGGCTGGACCGCCGAGGACGTGATCGTCCATGCGCTGCCCGTGTTCCATGTCCATGGCCTGGTGCTCGGCCTGTTCGGCAGCCTGCGGCGGGGTGGTGCGCTGCGCTGGGTGCCGCGCTTCGTCGTCGACGATCTCGTCGGTGCGCTGCGCGACCACGGCGAGGCGGCGGTGTTGTTCGCCGTGCCGACGATGTATCACCGTCTGTGCGACGCGGCCGAGAGTGCGCCCGCGATCGCGGAGGCGCTGCGCACGGCACGCTTGCTCGTCAGCGGGTCGGCGCCGCTGCCGCTCCGCGAGCACGTCCGGATCGAGCGCCTCACGGGTCATCGCGCGATCGAGCGCTACGGTCTGACGGAGACCTTGATCAACTGCTCCACGCGCGCCGATGGCGATCGTCGGCCCGGCTGCGTCGGCCCGCCGCTCGATGAGGTGGAGCTGCGGCTCGTCGACGATTGGCGCGGCCCGATCGAGGCGCACGATGGATCGACGATCGGCGAGATCGCCGTCCGCGGACCCAACGTGTTCGCGGGCTACCTCCATCGCGAGGACGCGACGCGCGCGGTGATCGACGCCGAGGGCTGGTTCTACACGGGCGATCTCGCGACGCGCTCGGCGGACGGTCAGCTGACGATCGTCGGGCGGCGCTCGACGGATCTCATCAAGTGCGGCGGCTTCAAGGTCGGCGCCGGCGAGGTCGAGGCCGCGCTGCTCGAGCATCCCGAGGTCGCGGAGGCCGCCGTGATCGGCGCGCCCGATCCAGATCTCGGCGAGCGCATCGTCGCGTTCGTCGTCGTGCGATCGCCGGTCGATCCGGCAGCGCTCGAAGCCTACGTTGCAGGCAGGCTGTCGCCGCACAAGCGGCCGCGCGAGGTTCGCGTTGTTGGCGCCTTGCCGCGCAATGCGATGGGCAAGGTCCAGAAGTCGCTGCTGCGCGCGCAGCTCTAACTAGAAGCGACCGGAGAGCAGCATGCCCGTCGTACCGTCGGCGGTGTACGGCGTGACCTGCAGGCTGCCGACGAGGTCGTTGCGAACGAACACGCGCTTCTTCGTGGTCAGGCCGTAGTAGAGCATGATCGCGCCGGTCGTCTGCACGGCGCCGATGCCGGCGAGGAACAGGCCAAGCGTCGCGCTGTCGGTGTTCGCGATCTGGAGGAACGGACCGGCGACGGGGATCCACATCGACGCGGCCTCGTTGCCGTTGGAGCCGCCGATGTCAGAGCCGATCGCGGCGATCAGGATCGAGAGTCCATACGACGCGCCGAACGAGACGCCGCCACCGATCAGGAGTCCCTTGCGCGGGCGGAGGACGGCCGTGTAGCCGGCCGGCGCGGCGCGGTCGGTGTCCGACGAGATCTCCTCGGGTCCCGACATCGCGACGCTCTGCGGGACGTAGGTCGTCTGCGTGGTCTGCGACAGCGGCGCCGTGTAGACCGGCTGGGGGCCCGGGGCCGGCGGCGGGGGCCGGGCCTCCTCGCCGTAGTAGTCGTCATCGGCCGAGGCCGAGGTCGGAGCGGAGACCAGTGCGACGACTGGCAGAAGGGCGAGCAGGAGGCGGTTGAGCGACGGCACGGATCGGACAGTAGCGAGGTCCGTGCCATCCCCGGAATGGCTCATTCCCGGCAGTTAGCGGGTCGACTCCGGCAGACTTCGGTCGGAGACCTGACATTGACGGCGCGAATGCGACCGAATCTGCGCAGTCCCCGACGCTCCCGGGTTTGCTAGCCGTCGTACTTGAACGACAGCGAGACGCGCGCGCGATAGGCGACGACCTTGCCATCCTCGATCTTCATGTCGAGCTTCGAGACCTCGGCGATGCGCAGGTCGCGGAGGCTCTTCGCGGCGGTCTCGACAGCGCTGCGCGCCGCGTCCTCCCACGACTTGGTGCTGGTGCCGATGATCTCGGTGACGCGGTAGACGACGGGGGAATCTTTTTTGGCCATGGCGGCGACAGTAGACGATCCGCTCGGTGATAGGCCGCTGGTGGACCCCCAACAGCATGCGGATCCTCGCCCACGGCAGAGCGCGTCATGTGTGCGGATCGACGCACGAGGTGGCGTGGCCGGGAACTTGCTGCTCTTCGCTCCCGTGCATTCCCTCGCTGCCGTCGTGCTCCTCGCGTCCGCGTGTACGACTCTGGAGCCGTCGGAGCTCAGCCCGCCCGTCGAGCCGCCGCCGCTCATCGAGGATGTCATCGTCGCGCCCGGTGGTCCGCATCGCGTGATGACGCACTTCGACCTCGACCTCGACGCGCTCGCGCCTGGCGCGAGGCTCACCGAGACGCTGACCGCCTACGCGAACCTCCCCGGCGCGACGATGCTCGCGGCCGCCGACGAGGCGAACGTCCCCGCGCTCGCGACGCTGCGCGCCGATCTACCCGACGCGATCGAGCAGCGCCTCGCCGGCTGGATCGACGAGTCGATCAGTCCACTCGCGCGACTCTCGGTGCTCTCGATCGAGTACGCGGTCGAGCGCTCCCTGGCCGAGTTCGACCTCCAGAGCGAGCTCGCGTTTTTCGGTGACACCGTCACGCACCGCTTGCTCGCGATCGACTTCACGCCCGCGGGCTTCGAGCTTCGCTTCGCCATCGAGCCGGTCGAGGGCGAGGTCCACTCGACGACGGCCCCGATCATGACGTCGAACTACAGCCTGACGATCGGCGACCACGAGCTCTCCGTCGGTGTCGGAGGTTTTGCGTGGGACGCGGTCGACGCGAACATGGCGGAGATGGGCGGCCTCCGCGGCGTCGTTGGTGCGCTGACGCAGTGCCCGATCGTCGCGTTGATGGTCGCGGCGAAGTGCGACGGCAGCACCTGCGTCGGTCACGTCGATCAGCTCCAGGAGCTGTGCGAGCGCGCGCTCGATCAGATGGTCGTGCAGGGCCGCGCGGAGGCGAGCAATCTGACGTTCGTGACGCTCGGCCTCGAGGGTCACGCCGGTATGAACGACAGCAACAAGGACGGCGTCGGCGAGAGTCTGTTCGGCGGGCGGTGGACCCTGAAGCTCGACACGGGCTTCGCGACGGTCACCTCGATGACGACGTTCGAGTAGCGTCGACCTCGCGCCATTGACCGGGTGCGAGACCGTCGAGTGCGTACGGTCCGATCACCGAGCGTACGAGGCGCAGCGTCGGCAGGCCGACCGCCGCCGTCATGCGCCGCACCTGGCGATTGCGGCCCTCGCGGATCGTCAGCTCGATCCAGCAGTCGGGCACGGTCTTGCGGAACCGCACCGGCGGCGTGCGCGGCCACAGCCACGCGGGCTGCTCGATCGCCTTTGCCTCCGCGGGTAGCGTGCGCCCGTCCTTGAGATCGACACCCGCGCGCAGCTTCGCGAGCTGCTCCTCGGTCGCGGTGCCCTCGACGTGCACGAGGTACGTCTTGGGCGCCTTCCACCGTGGATCGGTCAGCCGCTGGTTGAGCTTCCCGTCGTCGGTGAGGAGCAGGAGCCCCTCGCTGTCGTGATCGAGCCGGCCCGCGACGTAGACGCGCGGCGGGAGCCCGAACTGCGCGAGCGTCGGTCGCGGTGGCACCTCGTCGTCGGTGAACTTGCAGTGGACGAGGTACGGCTTGTTGAGGGCGAGCAGCACGTTGACGGCGTGCGCAGAGTTGCCAATAGTCCCCGCCATGAGCAAGGCCGGCGGGTGTCTTTGCGGGGCGGTGACGATCACGGTCGTGCTCGTCGCGTGCGGCAGCAACACGCCGGCTCCGACGGGCACGGGAGCCGGCAGTACCGTCGCGCCGTTCGATGCGGCTCCAGCGGGAAGCGCGGTCATGCCGATCGATGCGCCGCCGGTTCTAACGGGAACGGGGAGTGCGGTCGCTCCTCCCGTGGCGCGCCCCGCGTGTACGAAGGACCGGGACTGCATCCTCGTCCCACCGGGCCACGTGGCCTGCCGGGGCGCGTGCGGGTTCTGTCCAGGATCGGTCGCCGTTCCAAAGGGGACGCCGGCGATCAAGTGCCCGCCGTACGTGGATCCGGCGGACCATCCCGATCCGGCGATGCGGCCACCCGACGCACCGAACTGCGGTGCGTGTCCACCGATCAAGAGCGAGCGCGCCGCCTGTCGTCACAACGCGTGCATCAACCTGAACGACTGAGCCCCGGCGTCACGCGCGCGCGAAGTGCTCGAGCACGGCGGCGAGCACGCGTTCCGGAGCCTCGAGCTGCGGGTAGTGGCCGACGTCGGGCAGCTCGACGACATCCGCGCGTGGCACCAGCTCGCGATAGCGCGCGACCATGTCGGGACCAGAGACCGGATCCTTCAGGCCATCGATCAGGCGCAGCGGGAACCTCGCGTTGATGACGGCGCCGACCCAGCGCTCGCGATGTGTGCGCCGCTCCGCGATGTACTTGATCAGCTTCGGCATGACCCGCATGCCCTTGTTGTGCTGGATCAGCGACCACATCGCGCGGAGCTCGGTTTCGGACGGCGGCGTCGCGCCCCAGATCTTGTGCATGCTGCGGGAAAACGAGCCGTAGGTCGCGAGCCTCGCGATCAGCCACCCGAGGGGTGAGCGGAGGAGCTTCTGCATCAGGACCGGGTGATGCGTCTCGGGGAACAGGCCGCCGTTGAGCAGGCACGCGGAGATGATCTTGGGCTGACCCGAGTCGATCTGGCGCGCAAACAGCTCCTGCGCGACCGTCAGTCCGTAGTCGTGAGCGAGGACGCGATAGCGCGTGACGCCCTCGTGGCGGAGGAGGTCGGCATAGACATCGGCCTGGCCGCGCAGCGTGTAGTCGTGCCGGGTCGGCTTGGCCGAGAAGCCAAAGCCGAGCATGTCGAGCGTGAGCACGCGGTAGCGCGCGGTGAGGGCGGGCCACAAGGGCGCCCAGTCCCACGAGGCGGTGGGGAAGCCATGAATGAGCAGCAGCGGCTCACCCGTGCCCTCCACCCGGCGAAAGATCTGGTGGCCCCGCCACGCGAAGTAGCTGCCACCACTGCGCCATTCGTCGGGGGAGAGCATGGCCACGACGGTACAGCAGCCGGTCATTGGCTGTGATGAAAGCCCTTCCACCTCCCGCGCTGGGGCTGCTATTCACCCCCCCCGATGCGCAAGCTGTTGATGTCCTGCCTCCTCCTCGCGGCCCCTGCCTGCGGAACCGACGACCCCGAGGTCCTGGCCCCGCAGCTCGGGACCGGCGACCGGAGCCCTGGCTCGGTCACGCTCACCCCGATCGCGACCGCCACGAACATGCTCAAGCAGCCGCGCGACCTCGCGTTCAATCCGCTGCGTCCCGACGAGCTGTGGGTCGTCAACTACGACGATGACGGCACGCTGATCATCACGGCAGCGTCGACCGAGGGCCGCACCTACGACAAGCGGATCGATGGCTACGCGCTCCACTTCATGGAGCAGGTCAGCGCGCTCGACTTCGGGCAGGACGCGACCACGTTCAACAAGCCGGGCACGTTCGGCACCTGCGGCGAGTCACGCAACACGTATAACAACTCGGCGCCGATGAACGACTTCACCGGCCCGACGCTGTGGTCGTCGGATCTCGGCATCTTCGCGAAGATGAACCCGAACGGCCTCGGCTCGCACCTCGACATGCTGCACAACACCCCGCTGTGCATGGGCATCGTCCACGAGGACGGCAACAAGTACTGGGTGTTCAACGGCCTCGCCGGCAGCATCGACAAGTACGACTTCGTGACCGACGACGGCATCGGCAACGACGACCACGGTGATGGTCTCACCTGGCGCTACGCCAAGGATCAGGTCAAGCGCGTCGCGAACGTGCCGAGCCACCTCGCGCTCGACGCCGACACCGGCACGCTCTACATCGCCGACACGGGCAACGCGCGCATCGGCAAGCTCGACACCAAGAGTGGAACGATGGGCGCACGGAGCAACGGTCTCGAGACGCCGATCCAGAACATGGACGGCGCGATGATCACGACGTTCGTCGACGGCGACGTCCAGAAGCCGTCGGGCATCGAGTTCCATGACGGGCTCGTCTACGTCACCGACAACGCGGCGAGCCGCATCCTCGCGTTCGATCTCGACGGCACACTCGTCAACTACCTCGACACCGGCATCGCCGGCGGCGCCCTTGGCGGCATGACGTTCGGCCCCGACGACAAGATCTACTTCGTCGACATGCTCGGCAATCGCGTCCTCCGCGTCGATCCGCTGTGATGAGCACGCCGGATCTCGTCGTCCTGTTCGAGCATCCCGAGTGGCAGAAGCCACTGTTCGAGGTGCTCGGTCGTCGCGGTGTTCGGTTCGAGGCCCTCGACCTCAAGGCCGGCGCGTTCCGTCACGACGCGCTGTCGCCGCGCCCGCTGTACTTCAACCAGGCGAGCCCGAGCGCGTACGTCCGCGGTAACACCCGCGCCGTGCCGTTCGCCGCGTCGGTGATCCGCACCATCGAGGTCGCGGGCGGTCGCGTGATCAACGGCTGGAAGGCCCTCAGCATCGAGCTCTCCAAGAGCACGCAGGCAGCACTGCTCACGCGCCTCGGCCTCCAGACTCCGCGCTCGATTCCGTTCAACGACGTCGAGGCTCTCGCGCGCGTGGTCGAGACGGCCCCGGCGTGGCAGTGGCCCGCGCTGATCAAACCCGAGCAGGGCGGCAGTGGCGCGCGGATCTATCAGGTGAGCTCGATCGACGAGGTTCGCCGGTTGATCATCGATCAGCCCGACCTGTGGGCGCCGGATCACCTCCTGCTCCTCCAGGAGAAGATTCCGTCGGAGCTCGACGCGGGCATCATCCGCATGGAGTTCCTCGACGGCGAGCTGCTCTACGCGATGAAGGTCCTCGCGTACGGCGGGTTCAACCTGTGCCCGTCAGAGGCGTGCAACCCCGCCGACGGCGAGGGCTCGTGCGAGCTGCCCGCGGCCAAGCCGACCAAGCCGGTCGAGTTCCATCCCTATCCGCAGGTCTCGGCCGCGGCGGTGGAGGGAGGCAAGAAGATCGTCCGCGCGGCGGAGATCGACGTCGGTGGCATCGAGTTTATCGAGACGCCGAACGGCCCCGTGTTCTATGACATCAACGCGAACTCGAACCTGCGCGCGCCGATCGGCAAGGCGTTCGGCTTCGATCCGTTCGAGCGCGTGGTCGACTACTTGATCGCTCAGATCGAGAAGCACCGCGCGAAGCGCTGATTGACGACGTGACCTCTTCAGGCCACAATGGGTCATGAAGCAGGTCTACATCTCGGCGCTCAAGCGCCAGCTGTCGATGCACCTGCGGGCCGCCGAGGGGGGCGAGGAGATCGAGATCATGGACCGCGCGCGGCCGATCGCCCGGCTCTCACCGATCGAGTCCACCGTGGCGAAGCTCGAGACCGTTCCGCCCGAGCGGCCGTTCTCGGCGGTTCGAAAACTCCGCTTGCCGCCACTTGCCAAGGTTGGCTCACTCGACGTGCTCGCGGCTGAACGCGGCCCGCGGTGAAGATCTATGTCGATTCGTCGGTGGTTCTGCGGATCGTGCTCGGCGAGCCCAGGCCGCTCCGCGAGTGGCCCCGGATCACGGAGGCGATCTCGAGCGAGCTTGTCCGCGTGGAGTGTCTGCGCGTTCTCGACCGGATCCGGATGACCGGGCTCGTCGACGACGAGGAGCTCGCACGCCGGCGCTCGACGGCACTCGAGATCATCTCGGGGATCGAGCTCGTCCGGGTCAACCGCGCTGTGCTCGATCGTGCCGCGGAGCCATTTCCGACGCTGATCCGGACGCTCGATGCCATTCATCTCGCGAGCGCGCTCCTGGTTCGCGCCCGCGAACCGGCTGTCCGGATCGCGACTCACGACCGAGATCAGGCGACGGCGGCACGCGCCCTCGGGTTACGCGTGATCGGCGTCTAGATCGAGATGCACCGCGCGAGGCGGCGATCTTCCGTGTAACAGCGGGCGATCGAGAGGGGCAGAAGCAGACCGATCGCGAATGTCGACGCGAGCGAGCTCTCGAGGAGACACGCGGAGCCAGCCGCCGAGGCCAGGAGTCCGATCTCCGATGGGTGTCTCATCCAACGATACGGCCCGGTGCGAATCACGCGATCGACCGTGCAGCTCGACACGAACCGCGGACCGAGCGTGCGGATCGCGGCGACCCGCAGCGCGATGCCACCGCCGACGAGGATGCCGCCCACGACCAGCGCGACGGTCGTCGATTCGCGCCCGCGCACGAGGTGCTCGACGAGGCCGCCCGCGTGGATCGCGAGGAGCGCGAGTCCGGTCGCGAGCTCCCGAGGCAGATGCTCGTGCGGCTCGTGCGTGGCCGCGCGGGCCTCGACGATTGCCCACCCGACGATGGACGCGAGCAGCAGGGCAGCAGCGAGCGTCATCGTTGGGGGACAGCTTGATGAGCGACAGCCATCGTCATCGTCGTCCGGGTCAGTTCGGCGGACCCGCGGGCGCCTTGGGCGTCGCGTCGGGCGGCGGCACCTCGGTCAGCACCTCGGTGACGATGCCGGCGAAGTGCGCGCGCGAGAGGTTGAGTGCGGTCGCCATCTTCGCGAGCGCGGTCTTCTCCGACTCGTCGAACGAGCCGTCCGCGGTGGCGACGAGCAGCGCGGCCCGCACGACCATCTCGCGACCCGCGTCGTTCAGCGAGCCCGCCATGCTCTTGCAGTAGTGCGCGAGGTCCTCGGAGCCGGTCTTGGCCTTCACGATCTCGTCCTCGATCTCGCTGCGTGCGACCGTGCGGCTCTCGAGCTTGCCGAGGATTCCTTGGATCGCCTCGATCTCTGACTCGTCGGCGACACCGTCGGCGAGCATCATCAGGACGAGGACGCGGCGCATCGCCTGGCGGAACTCCGCCTCTTCGCGCTTCTCGCTCGCCTTGGGATCGAAGCTGAGGACCGACGGCTTGTACGTGCTCGTGCAGGTCTGGCACTCGATGTACTCGCCGAGGAGGTCGAGCGGGATCAGCGGGATGAAGTACAGCGTGAAGAAGCGCCGGACCTTGCGGTGCCGGTACGCCTTCTCGCCGTCGCAGTCGGGACAGTAGAACTGCCCGCCTTCCGAGCCGTACGTGACGCCGCGCGTGCCGAAGATGATCAAGCCGAGCATCGAGCCTCCTGGACGGCCTGTATACCGCGAGCGGTCACTCGGTCAGCAGCTTGATCAGATCGATCGGCGGGTACACCTCGGTGGCACCGACGGCGAGCGGGCGGTACGGGACGTACGTCTTGCCCTCCCAGCGGCGCCAGATCAGGGACGGATCCTCGAGGGGAACCCCGAACCGCGCGAGCACGTGCGTCGGACGCCCGTCGGACGTGACGACCTCGATGACGAGCTTCACCGTCGGGAGTGCCACGCGATCGCCGACGGCGAACGGGCGCACCTGCGGGGAGCGCATCATCTGGTCGATCTGGTGGCGGAGGAGGCCGTCGGGCGCGGTGATGCGGAGCGAGGTCGCGTCGACGCGCGTGATCGAGACGGCCGTGGTCCCGGTCGCGAGCCACAACAGGTGCTTCGGGCGGGGAAACCCGCGCGACTGCCGCATGATCGGGATGTAGCCGGCGAGCGCGTCCGACGGCGTCGTGAGGATGATGACGGTCTTGTCGGCGACACCTGGATCCGACGGCACGCCTGCATCGGCACGATCGATCACGGCACCGACCGCGATCATCGAGCGCGAGCGCAGGACGAGCAGCGGTGGTGACAGCACGAGGTGGACGAGGACCATCGCGATCGCGACGAGGCACGCGGCGACACGGCGAGCGCGGCCATCGCCGAGCTGATCGCGGTGGCGGAGGGCGGCGGCGATCAGCTGCGCGATCAGGCCCATCGCGCCGAGGCCGATGAACGAGAGCAGGCGATCCGCGGGGAACGTGCTCGCGACCGGGACGGCGGCGAGGACCATGCCGGTCGCGAAGAACCGGCTGACCGGGTCGCGGCGGAGCAAGCGCGCGCACGCGAGGCCGATGATCGCGATCGTCGCGAGCGCGACGAGCAGCATGAGGTTGGTCATGCCGAGGATCGGGTAGAGCGACGCGGCGTCGGACCACGGCAGGCCGAGCTGACCGAGAAGCAGAAACGGCAGGCGCGTGCTCGCGGCACCGATGAACGCGGCGGGATCGGCGCCGGGGTCGAGGTAGATGCCCGAGCCCGCGACGCCGTAGCCGAGCTGCGCGTAGAGGAGGCGCCAGCCGACGACGACGACGAGGTACGGCGCGAGTGCGAGGATCCGTTCGCGGAGCGTCCCGCGATCGAGCCACAGCGCGTGCGCGACGAGGTACGCGACGATCGCGATCGAGGACTCGCCTGCGCCGAGCGAGATCGCGAACAGGGCAGGGCCGAGCCACCGACCGGGCGACCAGCCGTCGCGCCGCCACCGGTCGTGGACGATCAACGCGGGGACCGCGAGCACGAGAGCGACGAGCGCGTTGCGGTTCGCGATCCAGCCGACGACGGGGCCGCGTGCGTCGTCGAACGCGTAGAGGGCGAGCGCGATCACGGCAATCCAGCGCACCGGGATGAACCGGCGGTAGAACAGCCATGCGACCACGAGGGCGAGCGCGAGCCAGAGGAGGTTGTGGGCGAGCTGCGCCGTCGAGGAGTCAGGCCACAGCGCGTGATCGACGGCGTGCGTGGCCGACGATAGCGGGCGCATGAACGACAGGCGGAGGTCCGGATCGGTCCACCACGGGTACGCGCCGGCGTCGCGCAGCTTGAGGGTGTCGGCGGAGGCGCCGGCGGAGAACACGAACAGATCGAGGGGGCGCGGATGCAGCCCGTCGATGCCCGGCTCCGCGCGCGAGATCACGCGGTGCAGGTGATCGTCGGCGGAGAAGTCGACCGTCAGCGCGGGCGACGCGAGCGCGAGGCCGATGACCACGACCAGCCAGGGCGCCCCTCGCGAGCCGAGCCAAGCGACGATCCGCCCCATGGCGCTCGCTAGTAGTGCCGCTCGAGGACGTACCAGCCGAACGCGCGGAGCATGACGCGCGACAGGGATGGGTCGAGGAGCGGTTCGGCCTTGCGCCAGCCGGCCTCGACGAGCGCGCGGGCCTGATCGGCACACGCGGCGATCGCGCCACAGGTCTGGACCAGCTCGACGGCCGCGGCGATCGTGGCCTCGTCGGTCGGCCTGGACTCGAGCGTCTTCCACAGCCACTCGCGCTTGTCGCGCGGCAGGCGGCCCATCGCGTTCGCGATCGGAAGCGTGACGACGCCGTTCGCGATGTCCTCACCGCGCTGCTTGAGGTTGCCCTTGAAGCCGCGGAGGTTGAGGACGTCGTCCATGATCTGGAACGCGAGACCGACGGCCTCGAAGAACTCGCCGACGGCAGCGGTCTGCGCGTCGGTGCCACCGCCGGCGACGGAGCCCATGCGAGCGAGACAGCCCGCTGGTGCGGCCGTCTTGAGCCGGTGACACGCGAGGATGCGGGCTTCGAGCACGGCGCACTCGCCGGTCGCGACGACGCCGGGCATCAGCTTCGCCATGCCGCCGAGGTCGATCGCCTGACCGGCGTGACCCGCGCGCATCGCGGCGAAGTAGAGGTCGTAGATCCGGAGCTTCTTCTCGGCGGTGAGCTCGTCTGACTGCAGCATGTTCTGCATCAGGAAGTAGGCGGCCGTGCCCGCGTTGATCGCGATCGGCTCGCCGTGGATCACGTGGCAGGTCGGGCCTCCGCGGCGCACCGTCGAGCGGTCCTGAACGTCGTCGATGATCAGCGAGCCGACGTGGAGGAGCTCGGGCATCGCGAGCCACTGGGCGAACTTTCGCGAGTCGCCACCGACGACGTCGCAGCACGCGAGTGCGGCGTACGAGCGCCACGACTTGCCTCCGCGGTCGACCATCTCGCGGATCGGAGCCAGCAGCGTGGCTGCCATCGACGGAGGATCGACGCCCTCCATGTAGTGCGCGAGCTCCTCGTTCGCGATGATGTCGCGGAGCTGGGTGTGCGTGGGATCGAGAGGCAGGGCGAGGGCGACCGACTTCTGAACTTCCTTGCCGACGGCCGTGAAGAACTCGTCGAGGGTGTCGATGCATTCGACACCGCTACGCTCGACGTAGGCCGGTCCGGAGACCGCGTGGCCGTCGAACGTGCCGCGGGCCTCGCAGCGGCCCTCCCAGAACGCGGGCTTGGAGATGACGGTGATCAGCTCCTGGTCCTCGAACGCCGCGTCGATCGCGATGTCGAGGCCGACCGACGGAGCGCGCAGGCGCCAGCTCGTCGGATACGCGTGGAACGTGCGCTTCGACGTCCACGGCGTCGACGGCGTGAACGTGACATCGGTGATCGAGCGCTGCGAGCCGTCGGGCGCGACGGCGTGCATCCATTTTCGTACGGTCTCGCGCGTCTGGACATCGATGATCTCGTACGCGGTGAGGTCGGTGCCGTTGTCGAGCTGGATCGCGGTCCAGTTCCAGCCGAGGTCACGGATGCCGGCGCCGTCGGCGGTCGGCGTCTCGCCCTCGACGAAGCCGCCGAACTCGTGATCGTACCAG
>JANOPP010000760.1:0-6553 GCA_031421915.1 Myxococcales bacterium
GGACCAGCGCGGCCTCGGTGGCGGTGCCGGCGTCCCGGTGTCGGCCCCGCGGTCGTCGACCCACCCTCACCGCATCCGCCGCAATTGATGTCGTAACGTTGCGCTGTCGCTCGACTTCTCCGATGGCGAATACGGCACTAGAAATCCCCGTGTCGGCGGTTCAACTCCGTCTTTGGGCACGAAGACGCCAGGCCTCAAGCCTGGCGTTCATGGTTTCGGCGGCATGGCGGTTGGAGGTGGAGCAATCGGCGCCATCCCAGGCTTGCAGTGGAGCGTGCGATACCACGCTGTGATTCGCATCTCGAGCCTGTTTCCCGGACTGATCGCGCTTGTCTCTACGGCGTGCGCCGGTCGCCCTCCACCTCCGGCGCCACCGCGCACGACCAACATCGCGCTCGCGATCTCCAGCGTCACTCTCACGAACGGGCTGCGGGTGGTCTCGGTCCGCGATCCGCGGGCAACCGAGATCCAGGTGACGATGCGCTACGCGGTCGGCGCCGTCGATGATCCGGCCGGGCAGGC
Organism: Myxococcales bacterium; assembly: GCA_031421915.1. Taxonomy (GTDB): domain Bacteria; phylum Myxococcota_A; class Polyangia; order Haliangiales; family Haliangiaceae; genus JABFXX01. The sequence goes on from JANOPP010000760.1 coordinate 523, forward strand.
CGGCATCGCGCATCTCGTCGAGCACTTGATGTTCCAGCAGGTCCTGGGATCGCAGTCGATCTTCAACAAGCTCGAGACCACGGCGCGCGAGTTCAACGCGTTCACGTCGCACGATGCGACGACCTACATTGCGCGTGCGCCCGTCGAGCGACTCGACGCGCTGCTATCGATCGATGCCGTCCGTATGAACCTCCGCTGCACGTCGATCACCGAGGCCGTGTTCGCACGCGAACGCGAGGTCGTGATCAACGAGCTCGAGCTCCGAGATCGCTCCACCGAGGTGTTCACGGCGCTGCACCGGGGTGCCTACCCTGACGGTCATCCCTACGCGGGTCTCCTCGGCGGCACGGCGGCGTCGGTTCGGGGGCTCTCTCGCGCGCAGGCGTGTGCGTTCGCCGATGCGCACTACGCTCCGAGCAACGCGGTCCTCGTGGTGTCGGGGAACATCGACAACGCGCAGCTCGAAGCGTCGCTCTCGAAGCTCATGAGCAGGATCCCGAAGCGCGTCGCAACGGCACCACGCAACGTGGCGGCCATCACGAGCCCGCGTGCGATCGAAACGAACGCTCCGTTTCCAAATGACGTCGTGCTGTTCGCCTGGCCCTTGCCATCGGATCCACGGCTGCGCGCGCGGCTCCTCGCCGTGGGCAGCTCGATCGTGCCATTCATCGATGCACTGGTCGGGGGACGTGTGATCCCGCTGCTGCTCGGCGACGGACGTGCCGAGATGTTTGCCGTCATCGTCACGCGCAGAAGCAACGAGACCGCCGAGGACATCTTCAGGAATGTCGAGAAGGCCCTCACCGAGGCGCCCGACTTGTATCGGGTGCCCGGTGTGATCGGTGAGATCCTGTTCAACCGCATCCAGCAGGGTGCGATCTTCCGGTCGTTCGCTGGGCTCGAAGAGGGCGGCGATCGCGATGCGCGTCTCGCGGCGTACGTGCTGGCGGGAGTCGACCCACAGGGCGCGCTCGGTGCAGAGCTCGCGAGCCTGCGGACGATGACTCCTGACGAAGCGAAGCAACTGACGAGCGCGTACTTCTCGTTCGGTCGCGCCACCATTGCGGTCCTCAAGGCGAGTGAGCAGACGCGCGGCTCGATCAAGCTCTCGGTGGCCTCGCCAGTGCACGATCTCGGCACGCGGCGTTCGCCGGCCGAAGCGTCGGAGGCTTCGGCACCCGCGGCCGAACCGCTCTCGACGCGCGAGCCGCAGGGGGTCACGACGCGAACGCTCGCCAACGGTCTCCGCGTGATACTCGTGCCGCTCACGAGCGTGCCCACCGTCGATGTCCGGGTCGTCTTCGGCAGCGGAACTGGCGACGAGGTGCCCACGAAGCGCGGTGCGGCGACGCTCGCCACGAACGGGCTCGACTTTAGCGGTCGCCACATCAACGACGTGCTCACGATGTCCGCGGCCGGCGGCTCCGTCTCGCGAGAAGTCGACGAGGACCACATCGCCTACACGACCCAGGGGCTCGACATGCACATCGACTTCCTGCTCGCAGGTCTCCGCCGCCTCGTCCGGGAGGGCCGCTATCAACCCGATGCGGGCGCGATCGTTGACGCGATGCGCGCAGCGAGGAAGGCATCCGACGACGACGGTGCGATCACCGACGCGTGGAGACGAGCGATCTTTGGTGATGGTCACGCATACACGACGGCCGGCATCCTGCGCCACGCGAGCCGCAAACTCACGATCGCGGATGCCGAGGAGTTTCGCGCGACGCACATGACGCCATCGAACGCCACGATCGTGGTCTCGGGGCGCTTCGACGCTGCGCTCGCCGATCGCTGGATCGACTACCTGTTCGCCGATTGGACGGGGACGACGCAGTCGCCGGCTGTTTCGCCATCGGCCGTCCAACCTGCGTCGATCGCTTATGACGATGACACCACGCAAGTCATGTTGCAGGTCGCGCTTCCGGCACTCAGTGGTACGCGAGCGCATCGGCTTGTGGCGGCGGCGATGTTGACCGAGATCGTGCACGACGTACGACATCAGCTCGGGGCGTCTTACAGCCTCGAAGCCCACCATCTCGAGATGCGCCAAGCGTCGCTGTACATCATTGTTGGTGCGGTTGATGGCGGACGTACCAAGGATGCCGTCGCACTGATCAAGGCACGCGTCGACGAGCTTCGCGTGGACGGTGAGATCGCAGCGCGGACCTTTGTTGCAGCACGTCGGCGCGTGCTCGCAGCCCTCTCCACGACGACCCGCAGTGCCGCGAACCTCGCCGACCGGGTCACGAACGACGTCGTTCATGGCCGCCCAGTCCTGTCCGACGTCCAGCTCGCGAGCGAGGTCCACGCGCTCACGATCGACAAGATGGGTCCTGTCCTCGGCGAGCTCGACCTCGCGGGCGCAGCAATCCTGATGCGGGGGCCGGCCGCCCACGTCGATCCCGCGTTCGGCCTGCTCGGTCGAACCGCCACGCGCGTCACGGACCTGGGCGACACCGACGATCCGTTCGACAGCTCTGCACCGGTCAAGCTGCCCGACGAGGAGCGGCTGTACCCGGTCGATATCGAGGACGCACTCACGCTCCAGCAACGCCCCCTGACCCTGACGTTCGGCGTCTTCGGTGGCTTGTCGACCGGCCGAGCGCGCGCGCGCTCGATCTCGGGCACCCAAGTGCTGGCCGAGGTTGGCGTCCGTCTCGACGGGATCGCGACCATCGGGTTGCGGCTCGCCTACAGCTCCGCAGCTGGCGAATACGAGGTCGGCGCAGGTGCTACACCCATCTACGCTCGCATCGACGCACAGCAGGTCTCGCCCAGCCTGTACCTCCAGGGCACGCTGTTCGGCCGCCTCCACGGCGGCATCACGCTGGGCGCGAACTTCGTCGGTACGCTCGACGAGGGCGATCTGTTGCTGATGCCGCCGATGACGCCGATGCCGACCCTGACGACGACCTGGTCCCCGGGCGTCCTGGTCGGTTTGGACGTCGGCGCCGATCTGCTTCGGTTCGGCACCCATCGGATCGGCCTGGTCGGTCGAATCACCAGCGAGTTTGGCGCGGGGTCGCTCACGCTGTTCTCGATCGGTGTCGGCTATCGCTACTTCTGATCGTGCCGACCGAATGCGTCAATCAGGTAGAAATCCAGCGCATAGATCGTAAAATGCCTGATGTTCGACTGGATCCCCAATCCGCTGGACTTGCTCGGTGGCAGCGATCGCGCATCCGTACCGCAGGGTCCTGATCGCTATGCCGCCTCCCAGACAGGCAACACGGCCGAGCCCGCATCGATCCGCGACCGCTACCAGGCGCGTGCGTATCGCCAGGTCGGAGCCGAAGATGCTGCAGACTTTAACGCGATGGATCCTCGTCAGCGCAACACGCGACTGACCGGTGCGTACGCGGACATGTACATGTCCGATACGGACACGATGAAGTGGGCCGGCATGGCGGCGTATGCATCGGATCTTGTCGGCGTCGGCATCGCTGGAACCGAGGTCGCAGGAAATATCCCGCTCCTGCCCGAGGGCATGGATACAGCGGGTATCGACAACGCCGAGCTCAATCGGCTGCTGGCGGTTGGCAACGCGGGCGTCTACGACGACCTCATGTGGCAGCACATGGCGATGCAGGAAGGCGGCATCGACATGATGCGCGCATCCGCAGAGGCCGGCGAAATTCCGCCGGAGCAGCTCGCTGGTTGGGAGACGATCGCACAGGGGCGCGCAGCCCTCGATGCGGCTCGCGCGTCCGGTAGCGAAGAAGCGATCGCGGCGGCGAACAACCAGGTGTGGGCCGGGAACAATCAGCTTCTCCAGTACGAGCAGCAGGTGTTCCTGCAGAACCTCGTCTATGACGACTCGCCAGCCGCTCGCGAGCTGTTCAGCCGCATCACTCCAGGCATGATCTCGCCACTTCCAGGTGGTACGTCGTTCATCAACCACAACGACGCGAACGGTGGACCGACGGGGTCCACGGCCGACATCGGTGATCGAGATCAGCGCTGGGACTGGATCGAGAACTCGATGGCCCCCGAGTACCGAAATCGCGAAGAGAACCAGCACGGCTCGATGCTGCGCGACATGCGCCGGTTCTCCGCGAATGCGGACACGGGCCTGCCAGGCATGCCGATCAACACCGAAGATCCGCTCGACTTCGAGATGCCCCAGATGCCGGACGTTCCGTATCTCCCGATGATCCAGCGAGAAGCGGGCGAGCTCTGGGACGGAGCCGTCGACTGGTTTGGAAACACTCGTGTCGGCGGCGACCTCATGGCGGCGGGCGGTCGCGTCGGAAGCGATCTGTCGGCCGCGGGCAATCGGGTCTACAACGATATCTCTGGCGTCGTGTCCCCGATGATCGACGCGGCGGGCAACGCCATCTCTCCGTATGTCGATCAAGGCATGGACATCGCCGGACGTGCGTGGGACGCGACGTCGAGTGCGGCGAGCGGCGCGTGGAACACCGTCAGTAATGCCGCCGCGCCGTACGTCAACTCCGGCGTGGACATGGCCGGACGCGCTTGGGATACGACCGCGAGTGCGGCGAGCGGTGCATGGAATACCGTCAGCGATGCAGCTTCGCCGTACGTGGACCGTGCAGCGCAGACCGCCGGCGGTATGTGGGATTGGGCGAGCCAGCAAGCGGGCAATGCGTGGAACACGGTCAGCGACGCGGCCGCACCCGTGGTGAATGCCGGCGTCGAGACAGCAGGACGCGCGTGGGACGCGACGACGGAGACCGCGAACAATGCGTGGAACGTCGCCGCGCCGGTCGTGAATTCCGGTGTGGACGCCGTTGGACGCGGCGTGAACCGTGTCGCAACCGCGGCCGCACCGTACGTCGACGCTGGCGTGAACGCTGCGGGACGTGCGTGGGACGCCACGACGAGCGCCGCCAGCAACGCAGTCGACCAGGTCTCGACCGCGGCCGCGCCGTACGTCAACGCGGGTGTCGAAACGGCAGGCCGTGCGTGGAATGCCACGGCGAGCGCTGCCAACACTGCTTACACCGCGGCTGCACCGGTCGTCGGGCGCGCTTATTCGGCGACGACGAACGCGGTAAGCACCGGTTACAACGCGGCCGCCAACGGAGTCTCGTCGGCGTACAACTGGCTCACCGACTGGTGATCAATCACTGATTGTGTGATCGAATAGCGCGATGCCGACTTGGGAAGAGACCCGCGATCACCTCCGCACGAAGTACACGCTGATGCAGGAGGAGGCCGGGTGGATCGGTCTCGGCTTCGCGTTGTCGATCGGCGGCAAGGAAATGAAGCAGCACGTACGCGTCGAGAACCGCACGATCGGACCGATTCCCGCGCTGACGATCATGTGCGACGTCATCGAAGCGGCGCGCGTGCCCGCGTCGAAGGCGCTCGAGCGCAACTATGCGTTCCCCATCGGCGGGCTCGTGGTCCATCAGGGCTTGATGATGCTGAAAGCGACGCTGCCTCTCGAAGGTCTCGTGTTCACCACGCTGGATCTGATTCTCGAGAACCTCGCACGCGACGCCGCGGTTCTCCGCGACGCCGTTCCCGCCGCGAGCTGATCACCGCCGCGGATGGTGCGAGCCCCCCCCGATGCGTGCCTCACAGCTCGTCCCAGGGCTCGAGCGTGCTGGGCGGCACAACGTTCCCTTCCGGCAGCACGACACTCGTAGCGACCTCGAGAAATACCGGACGAAGCTCCGCGACGCGGTCGGGACGCGTTTGCAGGAACATCAGCGCGAGCACGCTCGACGTGGAGTAGAGCGCGTAGCACCGATGCTCGTTCAGCGATGTCGAGGTGATGTCGATGACGAGACCAGGATAGTGCTGCTTGGACGTGACGATCTCGGGCCGGAGCTCTTCGAACCGGGGGAATCGCTCTGCCTCGAGACCCAGGACGTGCTCGAGAAACATCGGTGGCGACGAATTGCGAGCACGCCGCTGCAGCGGCGCGAGCACGATCCGCGAACCGGCCACTGGTGGCACGAGCCAGACGCGGGGCCCTTTCTCCGCGCGTGTCCATCCAGCGGGGATCTCCACGTGCGGAAACGCGGCCAGGTTCATGGCCACACCATATCGTGATCGG
>JANOPP010000761.1:0-6629 GCA_031421915.1 Myxococcales bacterium
GCTCGATCTCGGCCGGCTCGACCTCGGCGCGTCCCCCCGGTCCACTCTGCCAGCCGCGTTCGCAGTGCGAGCAGATCGAGATCTGCGCCGGCGTGCTCGCTCCCTCGGGTGACACTCGCGCCCGCTCGAGCATGATCCGGACCAACTCCGCGTCCTCGATCCGGTGCCCCATCTCCGCCTCGATCGCTGCCCTCAGCTCGCGGTAGATCGCGATGGTCTGCGGTGGCAGCTCGATGCTGAACCGCCGGAGCCGCAGGTCCGGATCCTCCGGGTCGTCCGGCCCGTCGCCTTTGTTGCGGCCCGACACCATCGCTTGCACCTCGCCGCACGTCTTGCCCTTCGCGGCGGCGATCCATTCCTCCTCGGTCTCGGGCGTCGCGACGCGGGTCAGCTCCTTGACGTGCGAGTACTGGAACGTCCCATCCTCGAGCTCTGCCTCGAGCATCGGCAGCTCGGCCAGCGCGAGCGAGACGCGCAGCCGATCGCTCGCGGCCCGCGGTTCGACGCCGTGCTCGCGTTCCAGATACTCGAGGATCGAGATGTAGCCGAAGTGGTTCCATAGCTGCAGCGCTTCGGCCTCGCGCAGATGCCGTGCGTTCTGCGCGTCCCACGCACACCGGCGGCGCGTCGCGGACTTCATCTCCCCGTGCAGCCGCACCCACGCCGGGACGTGCTCGCTGCCGGACACTGCACACTCGACACTCGCCTGATCGAACATCGCCATCTCCTCACCGCGCGCACCCATCACGCGCATTCTTCTCAGTGCCACGCGAAATTCGGCGCTCTGATCTGCGCTCCGCGCGACGAACGTCGACGGATTTGAGACTCGATTCATCACATCCGAGAACCGCACGCTGGCGCGAGCGGAGGAGCTCACGCGAGACGTTTGAACGACGATTGCCCGATGCGATTCGCGTGTGGCCGGATCTGCCGTCAAGCGGAATCGTATTTCGATCGTCGATTCCTCGTCGGAGATCGCGATCGCGAGTGCGCGAGCGACGCGGCGATGACGTTCCCTCGACAATCGATCGGCATCTCCATCGCGCGTGACCGCGCGAACCAGTTCGTCCGTCGGGAGCCTTCGCCCGTTCGCGCTCTGCGCTGGGCGGGTGGCGCGAGCACGACGCCCGCATCCGGATGATGCATTCGAGACTGAGGCCGTGGGTCTCCGCTTGCCGGCAAGGCGCAGGGCGGTCGCGGCGGAGGTTCCACTCTCTGCGAGCGTTGTTCTACGCGCGTCGGTGACCAGGATCTCCCGAGCGGCAAGCTGAGATCGCTGCTCGGACACGGGGACGCCGCGACCTCCATCCGCCCGGAGCCGGAATCAGTAGGTGCTCCGAAGACGACGGCCGCGCGTTCGATTCGGCGAGCCTGAATGTGTCTGTCGTATCGAGCCGCTAGCCCGGTTTGAACGGGCGACCTATGGTTTACGAAACCATTGCTCTACCACTGAGCTATAGCGGCGGGTAACGGCGGTTTAGTACCCGACGGCTGGCTCGATTGCAAGAGTCGGTCAGCGCGGGAGTAGGGCGATCACGTTGGGCAGATTCCAGAACGCCTGGTTGCTGTCGTTCTCGACGAAGTTGGTCTCGTAGGAGCCGACGCGCGCGAGCTCGCCCTCGGGGCCGCGCGCCACCAGCGAGGCCTCGGGACCGCCCTCGAGGAACAGGGCTCCGACCAGGTCGTGGGTGGCGAGAGTCGTGCTGAGCTCGGCCATGGTGACGGCTGCGCGTGCGTGGAGGAACACGATGCGCCCGGCGCGGTCGACGCCGATCGCGGCGGCCGAGTACTGCTTGGGATCCTTCCAGGGGAGCGCCTCGCCCGTGCAGCCGAGGAGGCGATAGCTCTGGACGATCGAGTGATAGCGGGCGCGGAGCGCAGCCAGATCGAAGTTTGGACAGTCCTTGCCCACGATCTGGACCGGCGGATCGGTGGCGCTCACGGGATCCCACGCGAGGTAGCCGCTCATCTTCGTGTTGTCGTTACTGCGGACGGTGCCATCGGTGACGATCATGCCGACCGGCTTGCCCGAGGCGTGGAACATGCCCGCGTTGGTGACCACGGCGAGGTGGAAGGCGTCGCGCCAGGCGGTCGCGCTGCGGGAGCCGGCCTCGTCAGCAGCGGAGAAGACGCGGAGTGCAAAGCGCGCGGTGTCGGCGCGCACGACGTCGATGCAGGGAGCACCGACGACGGGCGGCGCAGCGATCTGCCAGCGCTCGACGTCGAGACCCGCGCCGAGGGAGTGGAGCTCGGTGGGGCACGGCAGGAGCGGTGTGCCGGGGATGGGCCTGGCGACCGCGTTGGCCGGCGGGGCGACGGGAGCGCTCGCGGACTCGCTGCGGCCGCAGGCGCCGAGACACGCAACGAGCAGCACACGTGCCTGCGGCCTCACGGGTCAGTCAACGCGCAGGGCGCGGAGCGCATTCCGAAACAATGGTGGTCTGACCCGAATTACGGCGCGCGCAACTGGAGGCCCGCGTCGACCGCCGTGACGTAGGGGACGAGGGAGTCGCCGGTCCAGGCAGCGCGGATGATCGCGACGGCGTCGGCGCCGGCCTGGGCGGCTTCGCGTGCGCGGTCGGGCGAGTCGATCCCGCCGACGGCGACGAGGTGCGCGGTGCCGTGCGGGGCGGACAGAACGGCGGGGCCGAGCGGGGTCGCGTCGGGCTTGGAGGGCGTCGCCCAGACCGGGCCGAGGTGGATGAGGTCGGCGCCCGAGGTGGCATCGGGGGCGTGGCGCGAGACGCCGATCAGGCCGTCGAACTGCGCGCGAGCGTCGGCGACGGAGAGCCCGGTCTCGGGCAGGTGAACGGCGATCGCGCCGGCGGCGATCGCGACGTCGATGCGGTCGTTGACGATCACGCGCGTGTAGCGGCGCGCGACCTGGATCAGCTCGAGGAGGAGCTTGCCGTCGAGATCCTTCTCGCGGACCTGAACGAGAACGGAGCCGGGCGGGCAGCCGCGGACGGCGCGCTCGATCGCGTGGCCGAAGGCCTCCGGGGTCTCGCCCATGAGTCGGCGATCCGTGATCGCGACGACGCGGATGGATTCGAGCACCGTCGCACGCTACTCGATCAGGCCATTGGTCGGGGACGATGCATTGGCGTAATCACGGCGCGGCATGCGGCCAGCGAGGAACGACTTGCGGCCGGCGTCGATCGCGAGTCGCATCGATTCGGCCATGAGGACCGGGTGCTTGGCGCCAGCGATGCCCGTGTTCATGAGCACGGCCGTGCAGCCGAGCTCCATCGCGATCGCTGCATCGGATGCCGTGCCGACGCCCGCGTCGACGATGACGGGGATGGTGACGTTGTCGATGATGAGGCGGATGTTGTGCGGGTTGCGAATGCCGAGGCCCGAGCCGATCGGTGCGGCGAGCGGCATCACGGCGAGGCAGCCGGCTTCTTCGAGCCGCTTGCAGGTGATGAGATCGTCGGAGCAGTAGGGCAGGACCTTGAAGCCGTCCTTGACCAGGCGACGCGCGGCTTCGACGGTCGCGGTGTTATCGGGGAACAGCGTCTTCGGATCGCCGATGACCTCGAGCTTGACCAGCTCGTCCATGCCGAGCTCGCGCGCGAGATGGAGCGTCCGGATCGCCTCGTCGGCGGTATAGCAACCGGCGGTGTTGGGCAGGAGGATGTACTTCGTGCGATCGATCGCGTCGAGAACGGTGGGTTCCTTGCTCGACAGATCGACGCGGCGCAGCGCGACCGTCACGATCTCGGCGCCCGAGGCTTCGAGCGCGAGGCGCGTCTCCTCGTTCGACTTGTACTTGCCGGTGCCGACGATCAGCCGCGACGTCAGCGTGCGGTCTCCGAGCTTCCAGGTATCAGACATCGTGTTCAGCCTCCTCCGACAAACGTGACAAGCTCGAGACGGTCGCCGTCGACGAGGACGGTGTCAGCGTGCTGGGCACGCGGGATGACCTCGAGATTGCGCTCGACGGCGACGCGCTTGTCCCCCAGCCCGAGCTCACCCAGGAGCGCGAGGACACTGGTGCCCTCGGCGACGGTGCGAGGTTTACCGTTGATCACCACGTCGATGCTCGTCGACATCGGGGCGGAACCTACCACCGTTGACGCAGGCAGCCACGCCAACGCTGTTGTGACGACCACGACATCCATGGCGTGGTGATGATCGGTTTTGTGAAGTGATCGTCACACTCCCGACGAGGATGCGGTGCGGCAACCCTCGGGAACCATACGGGCGGTGTGTGATCCCTCACCCGGGCACGACCCTCGCAGAGAAGGGAGCCGTGGGTCGTTCTCCACCAGGAGCCTAACCGTATGAGTCTAGGAATTGCTCGTCCCGCTGCCTTCGCACCCGCCATGCCCGTCCGTATGACTCCAGACCCGCGCGTAGCGGGCGAGGATCCTGCGCGTATCCGGGCGACGATCGCGAGGGCACCGCTGTTCGCGCAGCTGCCGATCTCGGCGATCGAAGATCTCACTGCACGGGTGGTGGTCCGGAAGGTCGCGGTTGGCTCGGCAGTCGTCGCCCAGGACGAGCCTGGCGACTCCATGTTTGTCATCATGAACGGCCGCGTGAAGGTCGTGATCTTCGGCGAGAGCGGTCGCGAAGTGACGCTCTCGATCCTGCGTGCAGGGGATTCGTTCGGCGAGATGTCGCTGTTCGATCAGTCGCCTCGCTCGGCTCACTGCCTGGCGATCGAGCCCACCACGTTGCTCGTGCTCTCGCGCGAGGATCTGATGCGCCACATCGCGTCGCACCCGCGCACGTCGGTGAACCTGCTCGGTGAGATGGCGCGCCGGCTCCGCCGCGCGGACGAGACGATCGCGCAGCTTGCGCTGTGCGACGTCAACGAGCGCCTGATCCATCGCCTCGTGGCCCTCGGCCGCGAGGAGGGCGCCTCGGGCCCGGATGGCCTCGTGGTTCGCCGCCGCCCGACCCAGCAGGAGCTCGCGAACATGATCGGTAGCTGTCGCGAGACCATCTCTCGCGCCTTCAACCAGCTCGCGCGCGATGGCCTGATCATCCCGCGCGGCCGCTCGCTGGTCGTGACGCCGGCCTTGATCGAGAAGGCGGAGAAGAAGAAGGCCGCCTGAGCCTGACGTAGTGTCGCTGGGGTGAGAGTCATCCCGGTGGTCGTGTTCATCGCCCTGCTTGCACCACCGCGTGCCAGCAGGGCGTTTCAGATCGAGACGCCCGTGACGAGCGGCTGTCACGAGAAGATCACGCGGAACGCCGCGCGTGCGGCAGCCTTCCCCCCGATCTCCGAGGCGCCGACGCCGACGGAAGATCAGCGGCGCGCGATCGACGACCTGACGTTCACGCTGCCCGATCGCGACGTGTGGACGATGGCGTTGCTGCTCGGCGTGCGGTCGAACGACCTTCGCGAAAACCAGCCGATCGATGTGGCGCGGCTCGTCCACATCCACACCGACCCCGACGATCAGCCGGCGCACTGCATGCGGCGGATCGAGCATGACGGGCCCGAGGGCGACGCACAGGCGCTCGCGAGCTGCCGGGCGTTCATCCTCGGCGAGCTCGAGGCAGGCGGCCTGCTCGACGAGTCCTACGACCTCCTGGCCGTCGAGAGGGTGCCGCTGTACCTCGCGTTCCGTGGACGCGTGCGGGTCGATCTGCCGAGGTTTGCCTACCGGCTGGGTCGCGCACTGCACGCGCTCGAGGACGGCTACACGCACGTGTTCCGCAACCCCGAGACCGATGCGGTCCGCCACGTCGGCAACTGGGTCGATACGATCATCCCGTCGACGTACCGGCCCGCGGTCGACGGCTACCACCACGTCGGCATCCTCGACGACTGCAACCGGAGCGATCCGCGCGAGCAGGGCCGGGTGGCGCGGGTGACCGCTGCCGCGACGCGCGTGCTCGCGGCGATCGGCGATCCGGCACCGGGGCGACGCGCGCGGGTCGAGGCGGCGATCGATCAGTCGATGGTGATCGAGGACGGCTGCACGCTCGCGAATCGCTATTGCAATGCCGAGGAGCTCGACGAGGAGGACAGCTCCGGCTGCGCGACGTCGCGGCCCGGCGGCCTCGCGATCGTGCTCGTCGCGCTCGGGCTCGCGTTCGCCCGGCGCCGGCGGTGGCAGCGCGGTGCCTCCATCCTCGCGAGCTGCGGGCTCGTGCTGCTCGGAAGCTCGGCGGCCCGTGCAGACGCGCAGCCCGATCCGACCGCGGGCGAGCCGGCGCCGACCGGCGGACCGCCGGATCCGGGTGATCTCGTACCGACGCCGGATCCGAGGCTGCCAATCGCATCCTCGCCCGTGGTCGTGACCACCAGCGCGCCGACCGCGCCGCCGCAGTCGCGCGTCGACCCGAGGTGGCACCTCATCCTGCGTGCGGGTGGTGCGCTCGAGAACGCGTCGGCCGCGGCGACGGCAGGGATCGGGGTCCATCTGTCGCGCTGGACGATCGGCGCCGTCCTCGAGTGGAATCCGTGGTTCTCGCTCGACACGCGGCGCGGTTCGCTCGGCGCGTTCAACGCGTACGCGACGCTCGCGCGGCGCTGGTACGACGGCACGAAGTTCGCGCTGTACAGCCGCGCCGAGGTCGGCTCGAGCACGATGCTGTTCGAGCTCGTCGGAGTCGACCGCTATGCGACGGGCCTGTATCTCGCGGGGATCCTGCTCGGGATCCGGATT
>JANOPP010000762.1:0-10400 GCA_031421915.1 Myxococcales bacterium
CGTCGTGTTCGACGACGCGCTTCCCGCCGCCGACTTCGCGATGCTGTGGTCCCACTTCAAGGCGATGACGTTCCAGGCGATCAACCTCGGGGCGCCGCAGGCACCGTGGCGCCCCAGCGACGGCCGGCCGATGACGGGTCCTGCGGTCGCTGCGTGGATCGATCCGGCGATCGCGATCAACGACTCCAAGCACGCGCGGTTCCCGACGGGAACACCGATCGATGCGCTGATTCGCCTCCTGCTCGACGCGGCACCCCGGCTCGAGCGCTGGGTCGGCAAGCCGACCGAGGAGTGGGCCGTGATGACGGCGGTCAGCTGGCTCTATCCATTGGGGAGTGCGCTGTCGTGGCACAGCGACAGCGCGATGTACTCCGGCGCGTTCACGTTCTATGTCCACCCCGTGTGGGATCCGCACTGGGGCGGCGAGCTCGTGGTCGCGGATCCGTCGGCGCACCAGCGGCGCGAGCTCGTTCTCGACCCCCGGAGCGGACAGCCCCTCGCCGACAACAGCGAGCGCTTCGATCGCTCCGCGCTGTCCGAGCGGATCGCGCTACGCGGGATCGGGACCAGCGTGATGCCGCGGCCGAACCGTCTGGTGGTGATCTCCGGCGGTCATCCGCACAAGATCTCGCGGGTCGAGGTTGCCGCGGGTGACAACGTCCGCGCCAGCGTGGCGGGGTTCTTCGTCCGCACCCGCGCGGTCGCGGGGGTGACGCCGTGATTCCGACACCGTTCGGTTGGTGGCGCCTTGTTCGTGGCGACATCGTGCATCTCCGGCCGCCGCGCGAGCGCCCGGTTGGTGAGATCCGGTACCGCGAGCACTCTGGCCCGCTGAAGACAGCGCGCCAGATCACGGCAGAGCGACTCGCGATTCCGCTGCCGACGTTCGAGGCGACCAAGGTGTGGGAACCGGAACGGGTGACCACGGTCGAAGGCGAGCACGGGGCGATCGTGCGGATCGACGGTCGGCTCGGCGGTGCACCGATGCGCCGGGTCCTCGGGATGGTGTTCGGCGATCACTTCACGGCGATGTCCGACGGGCTGTCGATCGTCGAGGCTCACTTCGACGAGCTCGAGGCAACGGCGCGTGATCTCACGCAACGCACGATGCTCGTGCTCGGCGTTCGTCGTCGCCGCTTCCTCTATCGCCGTCCGCCCGGCTGGCAGGCCGTCGCGAACCTGTTCGTGACGAAGTACCTCGCGCCGACGTTCCCGCGCGACCGCGCGATGATCACGGTGTATCCGGCATCGCCGCGCGGCGAGACCCCCCACCAGATGGTCAAGTCGATCCTCGAAGAGCACGAGGGTCGCGGCCTGTCGACGGTGTTGATCGGAGATGCCGAGCAGACCGCGTTGCCCAACGGCATGACAGGCTGGCGCTGGCAGATCTCGACCGGCCCGTCGATCGTCCACGTCGCGATCTTCGAGGATGCGAAGTACGTCTACCCGATTCGGCTCGACGACGTCGCCGGCGCGCTGCCCGAGAACCTCGCCGCGTTCGAGGCATTGTGCGCGACCATCGAGTCGCTGGCTCCGCGCGAGCACGTCGCAGTCTCCACGGTCGGAGCCCGCGAACCAGCAATCGCTCGCCGCGACCGCCTCGCGATGCTCGGTGGGCTCACGGGTATGCACGAATCCGCACCCCACGGGACCAACCACGCATCGTTTGCGTACTCGACCGCGGTCGCCGCTACGCACCGGTTCAAGCTGATCGACACGTTCCACGAGGATCCGGGGCTCGCGACCGACCGCTCACCCGGCGTCACCATCCGGTGGCGGCCCGTCCGTGAGCTGGCGCGGGAGACCGAGGGGTACCACCTCGTCTACGTCTCGCACGGCGATCAGATGGGCTACGTCGCGCACCTTCTACGCCCCCACGCCGACTGGGCGCCGGTGGTCTGCGAGATCGGGACGTCGCATCACACGCCGCAATGGCTCAACATGTTCGTCGCGCTGACGACCGGTGCGCTGCGGCCGACCGACGCCGTGATCTTTGCCGGAACGGCAACCCGTGATCTCCACGTTCGCGTGTGGGAGCAGTGGCAGGCGCGGTTCGGCGCCCTCCCGATCCCGAAGACCACCGTGATGACCAACGCGGTCGATGTCGATGCGCACCGCCATCGGTCGGATCTACGCATCACGACGCGGGAGCGGCTGGGAGTTGCCGCCACCGACGTCGTGTTCGCGAGCTTTGGTCGACTGTGCGAGTTCACCAAGGGCGACCAGGTCGCGATCGTCGCACTGTGGCGCGAGATCGCGGCGCGCGCGCCGATGGCAGTGCTCGTGTTCGCTGGGACCTGGGACACCCGCGTTCATGTCGACAACCTCCGCCGGATGGCGCGGCAGGTCGGGATCGGGAATCGGGTGATCATCGTCGAGGATCCGTACCAGGCGATGCCGAACGCGCGGACCTCGCTGATGTCCGCAGCCGACGTCGCGCTGCACCTGACGACCGGAATCGAGGAGACGTCGTCCCTGGTCGTTCTCGAGGCGAAGGCGCACGGCCTGCCGGTGATCGCGGCGAAGTGGTCGGGTGTCGCCGAGCTCGTTCGCCATGATGACGACGGGCTCCTCGTCGACGTCTGGAACGTCCCGGTCGCTGAGGATCTGCGTATCACCACGTTCGGCCGCGATGGGATTGCGCACGGCGGCGAGGCGACCCGCAGCGCGAGCTGTGATCCGCGGCAGATCATCGAAGCGGTCGTCGCGCTGGCAACTGATCACGAGCGCCGCCGGCGGCTGGCCACGCGCGCGCTGAGCGCCGTGCGAGAGCGCGGTTCGCTCACCGATGCGGCGCGCCGTCGCGTCGCCTACTTTGACGAGATCGTCGAAGCAGCGCGAGACGTGCCGGTGCCACCGCCGCCGCGTCCATTCGTCGATATCGACGACGTCGTTCGCAGCCTCGCTTCGCGGCCGGTCGATGACCGCATCAAGGTCACGCTCGCGACACGCGAAGGCATCGCGCTGATCCCTGAATCGAAAGACCTGGACTTCCGCGCGCTCGTCGAGACCACGGCTGACGTGCTCGCGGCGCACGGCACGTCGACGGTCGGTGAGCTGGCCGCGCGGGTGCGCGAGCGATCGCAGATCGTGGCCCCGCGACTCCACGCGGCGCTTGCGCGCTTGCTCGCGTATCACGTCGTCGACTTCGACTAGACTCGAAGCGAATGCCCGGCACCCTGATCGAGCTCTTGCTCGGGATGTCCCCGGGGCAGTTCCGCGCCGAGCACTGGCCCGAGCGCCCGCGCCAGTTCGCGGCGCCGTTGGCTCGCCTCGCCGAGCTCGCCGACGATCCGGCGCTGGTCGACATTCCGAGCCTCCTCGCCGCGCACCAGGGTCCGGCGTGGCTGCACCGTACGGCGGCGGACGGTCGTTACGATCACGACGCGTCGGTCGACACGACAGAAGGTGCGCGGCTGTTCGAGCTCGGCACGCAGATGGACCTCCGCGACCTGCAGCGCTGGTTGCCGCCGGTGCGGAGCTGGCTCGCGCGGCTGACGGCGGAGCTCTCGCTCGAGTTCGCGGCGCACACCGGCTACTGCCACGCCTTCGTCAGCCCCACCGGCACCGGCACGCCGAAGCACTTCGACAATCGCGAGGTGATCGTCGTGCAGATCCGTGGCCGCAAGCGCTGGCAGGTCGCGCCGAACGAGGCGCTACCGAATCCCCTGATGCCCCACGTGGTCGGCGGCGCGACGCACGCGTTCAACAAGGCTGCAGGGCCCGCGCTCGATGATCCCGCGATGCCCGGAGACGCGACGACGTACACGCTCGATCCGGGAGCCGTGATGTTCGTCCCGCGCGGCTACTGGCATGCGACGCACGCACTCGAGGACTCGCTCTCGCTGTCGTTCGGTTTCCGGATCCCGTCGTGGGCGGAGATGGCGCTCAACACGATGTTGACCGAGCTCGCGCGTGAACCTGCCTGGCGCGCAACCGCGTACGACGTCCTCAAGGTCAAGCCACCCGGCCTCGACGAGTTTGCCCGCGCGTTGAAGGCCGCGATCGCGGAGCTGCGGTCGCACCCGCCGCCGCCTCCGCGCGGTTCCGCGGACGAGGAGCCCGAGTAGGCGTGACCACGTCGCTCGTCCTCACGCGCCACATCTCGTTCCTGCCGCTCGAGTCCGGCCTGGTCCTGTGCGGGCATGCGTTCAAGGGGCCGCGCAACGTCGTCGATCTCGAGCAGCGCGCGCACCTCGACGCATTCCGGTGGCCCACGGAGGTCGACGCCTACGTGCAGCGGCACGGCGGCGATGCGGCGGGGCGCGAGCTACTGACGGCGCGGATCGCTGTCTGGTACCGGCAGGGCCTACTCGTCGATGCGAGTACCGATGAGGATCGTGTGCTGGCGCGCGAGTTCGGTTCGACGGTCGATGACGTTCGTGGCGGCGTGCGGCGCGCCCAGATGCGCTCGCTCCACGATCCGCGGACGCGCGGCCTCGTCGGTGCTGCGCCCGTGGTGCCTGCGCCGGTCGCGACGTGGAAGGTCGTCTATCTCGGTCTGTGCCTCGTGCTCCCTGGCCTCGACGGCCTGATCGAGCTTGCCTCCCGGCAGGGTATCGCGGTCGAAGGAATCGGCTCGTTCCCGCTCGACGTCGATCTCGTCGCCGAACAGCAACCTGACTTCGTCGTGATCGGCGATCTGCCGCGCGTAGGCCTTGGTTGGCGCGACACACGACCACTGCAGTACGTCGCCGAGGTGCGGGCGCAGGTCGCGGCGGTCCGCGCACGCACCGCGGCGCCGATCCTCGTACGCAACCTGATCGCTCCGACCTGCTCGCTCGGCGGGTTGGCGGACCGCGGCGCCGACAGTCATATCAACCGGGTCCGCGCGCTCAACGTGGAGCTTGCCGCGCTCGCGGCGGAGCTCGACGAGGTCTACATCGTCGACATCGATCAAGCACTCTCGCTCGCGGGCAAGGCCGGGCTCGTCGACGACATGGTCGTGCTCTCGCATCACCTCGGATCGATGACCTGGCTCGTCGAGCGTGCCCACCGCGAGCCGCTCGCGAGCTCGGCCTACGACGCGGCAGAGCTGCTACACGCCGTCGGGCACCCGCGCGAGCGACTCGCAGCGGAGCACGTAATCGCCGCCGAGGATCTCCGCGTGATGTCGGCGCTTCGCGGGGTCGGTCGGCGCAAGGTGGTCGTCGTCGATCTCGATGAGACGCTGTGGCCTGGGATCCTCGCCGAGACCGGTGCGCCTTTCCCACCTGACCTCGCGGTCGACGTCTACCCGCATCACCTCTATCTCGGTCTCCACGAGGCGCTGCTCGCGCTGCGTGACCGCGGCATCCTGCTCGCGTGTGTCAGCAAGAACGATCGCGAGGTCGTCGAGGCGCTGTGGAAGTACCCGTCGACATTCGACGGGCTACCGCGGCTGACGCTCGCAGACTTCGTGACATCTCGGATCGACTGGAATGACAAGGCTGACCATCTGATCTCGATCGCGGCCGAGCTCGACCTCGCGATCGAGACGTTCGCGTTCATCGACGACAGTCCACGCGAGCGTGAGGCCGTGCGCGAGCGTCTCCCCGGCGTGATGGTGCTCGGCGCCAATCCGTTCGGCGTTCGATGGACGTTGCTCACCGATCCAGCGTTCCAGGTGCCGACGGTGAGCGACGAGGCGCGCCGCCGCTCGGAGATGGTGAAAGGGCAGCTTGCGCGCGAGGAGACTCGCGCCGTCGCTGCGGATCCGGCGGCGTTTCGCGCGTCCCTCGACCTGCGCTGCACGTTGCGGCGCGAGACCGACGAGACGCATCTCGCCCGAGTCACGGAGCTGATCCACCGGACAACTCAGCTCAATACGACAGGGGAGCGACCGTCAAACGCGGAGCTGCGCGCGCTGACGATCTACACGCTCACCGCCGTCGATCGGTTCGCCGACTACGGCCTCATCGGTGCGTGCATCGTCGACGGGGACGAGATCCGGCAGCTCGTGCTGAGCTGCCGCGTGATCGGCCTCGGGCTCGACGAGCTACTGCTCCATGCTGCTGCCGCCGACACGGCACGTCGCACCGGTGCTACGGCGATCCACGGGCGCCTGATCGCAACAACACGCAATGCGCCCGCACGCGGCGTCTTCGCGCGCGCCGGCTTCTCGATCGATCACACGGATCCACAGCGCTGGACGTTCGACACCGCGAGCCCCGTGCCAGACGTCCCCTACGTCATCACGCGCGACGGCGTCGCGTGATCAGGTCGCGAGCGTCGTGAGCAGCTCGTCGTCGGGGCCGCGCGCGAACGCGCCCCGCATCACGATCTGGTAGCGCCCGACCTTGGTCTTGCGCCCGATCACGAAGTCCGACGGTCCGTGGTGGAGTGCGTTGAGGCCGACCACGACCCCCTCGTCGAACCCGGTGTAGACGACGTCCGCAAGTGTCGGATCACTGGGTCGCGCGCGACATGCGATCAGCGCGAGTTGCTCGCCCTCGATCTTGCGCTCGCCGAACGCGATGTAGGTCGCGGTCACCTGCCAGTTCGCCTCCGCGAGGATGTCCTTGACGATCGGCGAGTCGGCCGTGCCGTAGACGATCATGTTTCGGTCGGCGAGGTCTGCCCAGGTGATGCTGCGACTATCGAGCAGGGGAGCGTCGGTGAGGAACTGGTCCCGCGCCTCTCGCGCGTAATCGCCAGCGGCAGTCGCGGCGTGACCGACCACGGTGACGTTGACGCGGCGCAGCGGCGAAAAGATTGCGTTGACCGGGCCGGTGAACGGCGGGCGCGCGAGTCGGCGTCCAACGCGATGGGTCGCGTCGACGATCGCGGTCCGATGCTCGACCAGGCCTGCAAGGATCTTGGACCGGTCGGGCTCGAGGGCAGTGACGATCGAGGGATCGGCGGTCGCGAGGAACATGTCGAGCGCGGCCCCCGCGATCTCCGCGCGGACGTTGGGATCCCGGGGATTGATCGCCTGGTCCAGACGCCATTCGAGCTCGGAGTAGTGGTGCGCGAGTGTCGCCATCAGCATGGCGTGCGCGAGCTTGTCGTGATCGAGACCCATGGCGGCCCTTTCCCGAGAGGGACCCCGAGTCTCGCACGATTTCTCGATGTCGAAGACACGGGCCGCGTCGTATGGCATCGTACGCAGGGAGAACAACCGAGGGGGACCCGATGATTGACGAGAACGATCTGGCGCATCTCACGCCCACCCAGAAGGCGGCGATTCTGGAGAGCCTGTACCTGATGGTTGCGATCGACCGGCAACTCGATCCGGAGGAGATCAAGCGCTTCGATGCCGAGGTCCAGCAGATTCCCTGGCAGCTCGACACGTCGGTTCTCAACCTTGTCATCGACAAGGCTCGCCTCCGCGTGAAGAGTACGGTGCAGCGCGAGGGCTGGATGGCGTGGATCAAGGAGATTGCGCTGTCGGTCGAAGCGCCGCCGCTTCGCGAGAAGGTGATCGCATCGATGGCGAAGCTCGCGCTCAGCGTGAGCCCGAACCTCGATCCGCGTGAGCGTGGGTTGATCAACGCATTCGCCGATGCGTTCGCGCTGAAGCCCGACGCGATTGCCCGGCTGCAGGCGACGTTCGGCCCGCAGAATGCCTAGAGCGCCTAGCGCTCAGAGCGCCCAGAAATCGAAGTTCTGGGCGACTTCTTCCTCGACGCCGACCGGCGCGCCGATCGCCTCGACGCTCTGCCACAACCGCGTGAACGCCTCGTCGGAGGGTTGCTCGGCGTCGTCGGCAGTGACCTGCAGGCGTAGCGGGTACGTGTACCGCTTGTCCTCGAACACGACGAGAACGTTGGCGACCGGTACTCCGTCCGGGACCTGGCTGACGATTCGCATGCGCCCGCCCTCGAGCCCGGTCGTCGTCGTGATCGCGGCTGCCGGCGCTCGCTCGATGATCGCTGCGCCGCGACCACGCTCCTCGGCGAGCACCACGTCGAACAGGTGGAGGCCCTTGAACTCGAGAGGAAGCGCTGGGTAGACCGTGATCCGCGAGTTGTTGAGTGGGTAGTCCAGCGGCAAGTAGTGCGTGATCAGGACGTTTGCGATCGCGTGCCAACCGTACGGCCGCTGATACACGAAGCGCCGGCGCCGCGTGCCGAGGACGAGCGTGGTGCGCCGGGTCAGATCGCGCATGGTCGCCTCGAACTCGGCGAAGTGCTCGGGCACGATCGACATCCCGTCGAGCAGCGCGGTCGTGTAGTCGCCGAACGCGATGCCGATGACCCGACGCGCGGGGCGCTGGGCGAACCTGCCCTCGATCTTGATCAGCGCGGCGTGCTCGCCCTCGACGGTGGTCAACCGGTCCGGTGCCGACACACTGCCGAGCTCGAAGGTCGGGAGCGGGATCGCGAGGCGCTCGGCCGTGATCTGGCGGGCCGTGCGCAGCGGCCCGAACCACTCGCGGTAGCGAAGCTCGCCGATCGGACGCTCGCGCGGCGGTCGGAGATGGACGTGGTCTCCGCGAACCAACCGCATCCAACCGGGAGGAGTCGGAATCACAGCGATACGCTAGCACGCGCCGTTTCCAATTCTCGATCGCCGCGTGTACGGTCCACGGGCATGAACGTCGACCTCCAGCTCCCCCCCGAGTGGGCGACCGTCGTTGCGGACGACGGCTCCGTCCGTGCGACGTCGGCGAGCTACCCGGGCGTCGAGATCGTTACCACGCCGTTCACGATCCGCGAGGACAACCTGATCGCGTGGTCACGCCGGATCCTTTGTGCCCAGCTCGCGACCGCCGATGCAGGGCTCGTCCTCAGTCTCGACGAGCGCAGCACCACGGTGGGCGGTTGGCCAACCTATTTCGTCATCGCGCACAGCAGCACGACTACTGCGGCGAGCGGCGCGTTCGCGTTCTATCACTTCCTCGACTACGCGGCCGTTGCGTCGGTGCGC
Source organism: Myxococcales bacterium (assembly GCA_031421915.1). Classification (GTDB taxonomy): domain Bacteria; phylum Myxococcota_A; class Polyangia; order Haliangiales; family Haliangiaceae; genus JABFXX01. Next base: position 8,851 of record JANOPP010000762.1, read on the forward strand.
GGGCCCGACGCCGCGAACCATCTCGAGCTCCTGCGTCACGCGCGGCCCGACTACTCGACCGACGCGATCGTGGCGCTCGAACAGCTCTGGCAGTAGGTCCACACCGAGGCCGCGAGGTCGCGGACCGGAGCTCTACGAGACCGTGCGAAGGTGCTCGTAGGTCGGCGCACTCCGTGCGAGGTCGCGCATCAGCTGCGGACTTGCCGTTGCGAGGGGAACGTAGCGGCCGTCGCGGATCACGGCGACACCCGCCGTGATCGCCCACGCCGCTTCCGCCTGGAGGTCAGGCGTCGCCCGTCGGGGCACGAGGGCCGTGATCGCCTGGGCGCGCGTGAGCGGCCTGCGCTCGACACCGCCCGCACGTTCACGCGTATCGATCAGCTCGAGACGACCATCGTCGCAGACGACCACGGACAAGGTGGGGCGCATCCGGAAGTACGCCGCGCGCCATGCGAGGACCTCGCGGTTGAGCTCGCGCAAGAGCGCCGTGTTGTCGCGCGAGGCGCTCGTGAAGCTGCCGTCGAAGTGATACGCGACGAGGTCGCCATCGGCATGCGCGGGGAGCACGTCGAGAAACCCGTCGATCGGTCGCAGGTCGCTCACCCCGTAGCGCTCGGGATGCGTGTGGTACGGCGAGAACCGGTCGAGGATGATCGTCGTGACGACCTTCGGTGGCGGCAAGTGATGGATCAGCGGCAGCAGCTCGAGCGTCTCGCGATAGAACGCGACATCGTCGTTGGGAAACCCGCACAACAGGTTCCACTGCACGGCCATATCGAGCATGGCCGCGTAGCGGAGCAGCGCGATGTTCTGCGCGGCTGTCGTCCCCTTGTCCATCAGCTTGAGGAGCCCGGTCGAGATCGACTCGATGCCGGGCTGGATCTCGGTGATGCCCGCGCGCGCGAGCGCCTCTATCTGGTCGAGGGTCAGGTTCGCTTTCTGCTCGTACATCATCTCGAGATCGGGAATCTCGGCGGCGAGCCGCGGCACGAATGTCTTCCAGTACGAGTACGGCATGATGTTGTCGGTGACCGCGACCTTGCGGTTGGGGTGCACCTCGAGCAGCGACTGCAGCTCTGCGAGTGCGCGGTCGGGTGACTTCTCGCGCGAGACCATGCCCTGGCCGTTGAGCCCGCAGAACGTGCAGTGCTTCTTCGCGCCCCACCAACAGCCTCGGCTCGTCTCGAACGTGAGCTCCGCGGTCTCGAGTTGCGCCGGCAACCACGACTCGAGCTGCTGATAGTAGTCGCTGTAGTCGGGGATGGGCAGTTCGTCGAGCGTCTCGCACGGCTTGCCGTCGAAGAGCGAGATCTCCGGCCGCTTGCCATCGCGGACCAACTCGACGAACGCGCGAAACGTTTCCTCGCTCTCACCCGAGAACACGTGATCGACGACGTCGGTCATGGCGAGAATGCCGCGGCCCATCGGTCCCTCGCAGTTCGCGCCGCCGAGGATCGTCGTCGTGTCCGGTGCGTGACGCTTCACGGCGCCGAGGATCGCGATACTCGCGGCGTTCTGTTCGAACGACGACGTGCATCCGATCACCACAG
>JANOPP010000763.1:0-4728 GCA_031421915.1 Myxococcales bacterium
GCAGCATCTCTTCCTCGTCTTGCGAGTAGACGCTGACGTCGCCCCAGCTCGCGAGCGTCGCGCGCACCTCGCTGATGCGATGCGGATCGACGGAGAGCAGCGCGGCGGCGATCGGTGGGGATGCGAGCGCCGGAGGACGCCATCGTGGGTCCGCTGCGAGGTCCTCCAGGCCAGGCTGGCTACGACCGAGGTCCGTGTATCGCAAGCGGTCGATGACTCGCGCACGCTCGAGCACCGTTGCCTCCGCTGCCTGATCGAAGGCGACAAGCTGAGCGTCGGCGACCGTCAGGAAGGCAACCGAGTCACCACCCGACGTCAGGGCGTTCCTCGTGAGACCGACGACCTGATACGGCTCGCCCGCAAGGACAAGGGACTCGCCGATCCGCAGGCCCAGCGAAGCATCGACGATGAGCTCGCCATGCGGCTGTGCGAGGTGACGACCTCGGACGAGCGGTACGGAGTGTCCCGGATCGTCGGGCCAGCCGAGGCCGACGAGCGCGATGCGCATGACCTCGCCGCGGTGCTCGCGCTGGATCAACTGGTACGTGTATGGGCGCGCACTCCGTACCCCGGGCAAGGTGGCGGCCCGCGCTTCGATGCTCGGATCCAGGCGCGAGGCTTCGGCAAACGGTCCACGCGTGTCACGCTGCACGATCCACAGATCAGCGTGCATCGCGCGAGTCAGGATCGTCGCGTCGTCGACCATCCCGGCGTAGATGCCCTGCATCGCGATGACAACCGTGAGCAACAATCCGAGGCCTGCCGCCGTGCCGATGAAGCGGGGCAACTTGCGGCGGACGTCTCGCATCGCAAGGTTCATCGCGCTCTCCAGCGGCGTCCAGTGGGGAGTGACGCGCTCGTGGAGGGTGCGGCAAGCACGGCCTGGTGCTCGGTCAGTCCATCGAGCACCTCGACATGACTCGCGCCCGTGATCCCGAAGCGCGGACGTACGACCTCGATCGTGCCGTCGCGATCGGCGTAGACGTAGGGGCCTGTCGCGTCGCGGTGGAGCATCGCGATCGGCACACGCAGGGTGCGCTCGCGACGGCCGACCTCGATACGGACGTCGGCGCGCTGTCCGATCGCGATGCGGCGGTCGAGCTTGTCGGGCGTGACCTCGACGACGAGCTCGTGCGTCTGCCGATCCGCTTCCCATGAGATTCGCGAGACCCGCCCGCTGATCGGCGTGCTGGTCCCCGGGAAGACGATCTGGCTCGGCTGGCCGAGCTCGAGCTGAGGCAGCACGGTCTCGTCGATGGCGACCCTGATGTAGACCCGTGTGGTGTCGACGATGCGCAGCACTGTCGTTCCGATCGCAACGGTGTCGCCGGGTTCGCGCAGCCGTCGTGTGACGAGACCGTCGAACGGTGCGAGCAACGTGGCGCGGACCATCGCGACACGCCGCTGTTCGGCGCCGCCCGCGGCGAGGTCGATCCCACGCGTCGCCTCTGCGCGCTGCGCGAGGACACGATCGAGATCCGCGCGCGTGACGCGGACGCGATCCTCTGCATCGTCGCGCTCCGTGCCGGTGACGGCGCCGGAGGCGGACAGTGCGCGCGTGCGTGTCGCTTCGCGCTCTGCAGTGAGGAGCAGCGACCGGGCCCGATCTTCTTCCGCGGCGAGCCGCTTCAACGACGTCCGTGCAGCGGCGACGCCCGTCGTGGCTGATTTCAGATCCGCCTCGGCTTGACTGGTCTCGAGCCGAGCGAGCTCCTGGCCGAGCATGACGGGCGTGCCTTCATCGACGAGCACCTCGCTAAGTCTGCCGACGAGATCAAAGCCCACCGCGGCCTCGCGCTGGCTCTCGACGGTTCCGCGCCCGAACGCCTCCTGTACGACCGTTCCCCGATCGAGGTGCGAGGCCTGCACGGGCACCGGCCTCCACAGGCGCATCCAGGCGACAGCGAGCACGACGACCGCCACCACCACTACCCAGGCGATCCGCCGCGCGAATCGTAGACCTCGACGCAGCCATCCGGGCATGGTCAATGGCCCTTCGCGTGGTCGGTGGGCGTCGTCATTCTCATACTCGTTCGTCCTTCCTTCGTGGCCTCGTGCTCTGCGTTGCGGGCCGTCCGACGAGCAGTCGCTCGAGCACGGTCCACGTGGCCTGCGGCGACGGCGCCACATCCGCGTGTCCTCGCGTCGACGCTTGGACCGCACCCTGGAGTGTGCCGCGCACGGCCCAGCCGAGTACAACCAGGTCGAGGTCAGCGGGGATGTCACCGTCGGTCTGCGCGTCGCGCAGGCACGACTCGATGAATCGCTTCGATCGATCGATCGAGTCCCGCAGCCGACGCGCGCCTTCGGTGCCAGCGACCTGCTCCAGCCGGTCGCTGGTGGCGAGCTGCAGGATCTCCGGGCGCTGCCGGACGAGCGCAAGTCGTGCGAGGAAGAAGGTGCGCAGCCGCACCAGCGCTGGTTCGTTGGCGGCAGGGTAACTCTCGGCCAGACACGCCTGGACGCGCTCGATCGCGACGAGGATCACCTCATCCATGTCCCGAAAATGGCGGAATACCGTGGAGTCTGCGATCCCGACCTCGCGACCGATCTCGGCAGCAGTCAGGCGAGCCGCGCCCTTGGTCGCGAGAATGCGCAACGCCGCATCCGCGATCTGCGGTCGCCGATCCTCGGTGCGTTGCCTGCGTTGGCGATCGGATTTCGTGGGCACGGCGTGGTGTTCCGCAGTCTGGCCACGGGCTTGTTCATAAGCAAGTACTCACTTGCATCGTAGGTCACCTGTAATGCCCGCCGCCGCCGCGCGTCTTACCGGTCGAGAGCACGCAATAGAGCGCGCCTTCGAACCCTGGAGAGCTGTCATGTCGAAGAAGACCGAGAACGAGTGTCGGTGTGCGAAGTCTGCTTGCGGTTGCGCCGGTGCTGCTGCCGAGCGTTGCACGTGCGGCGAGACCTGCGGGTGCAAGGGGACGTGCGGCTGCGCCGGCAGTTGCAAGTGTGCTGCGGCGAAGTAACGAAGCCGACAACGAGTGGACCAGCGGGACGCGTGGACTCCACACGTTCCGCTGGGTTTACCTGTTCGATGCAGGCCCGCTGCAGGTGCAATCGAGGCAGCCATGCGAAGCGCACGTGCCGCACGAACGAACCACCTGCTTGCGCAGCGCCTCACGAGCGCGGAAGACTCGCACGCCGGCATTGCTGCTCGAGATGCCAGCCTCGTCAGCATAGTCCTTCACGGACAAGCCATCGACCTCGATCCGACGTAGTGCGGTGGCGTACTCGGGTTTGAGCGTCTCTGCGATCTCGGCGACGCACTTGCACACGACGCCGTGGAGCTCGTCGTCTCTGGTGTCGGTGACAGCCTGCTCGGTCGTGAAGGATTCCAGAACGCGTTGGCTCGCACCTGTGCGGCGATGATGATCCACGATCGCGTTGCGTAGCACTCGGTAGAACCAGCCGATCGCGCTGTCGCGGACGGTGTCGAACTTCTCCACGCTGCGAACAAATGCCGCCTGCAGGATCTCCTCGGCAATCGCGCGGTTTCCTACGCGACTCTCGACGAACTTGAGGAACTCGCGATGATTCGCGACGAGTGTGGCGACGATCTCTGGAGACGCCGCTGTCTCCGCGATGTCCGGGGTCTCAGGCGACGGGTCAGTCATGGCCTGGAACTACCCTACGACCAAATCGGCGCAGACGCAGCGAGTTCGCCAGGACCGCTTCGGACAAGTCTCGGACATGTCGGTGACACAAACAGATCAATCCCGTCGCGGATTTCCGATTTCCGACAGTTGGTCTACAAACGGGGCATGAAGCTAACAATCGCGTTCCTGACCGCAGCGTCGCTGATGTCCTTTGGCTGCAAGAAGAAGGGCGGCGGCGACATGATGGGCAAGATGACCGAGCTCAAGAACGCAATGTGCAAGTGCACGGACAAGGCGTGCGCCGACAAGGTTCAGGCCGACATGGCGAAGTGGAGCGCGGACAACGCGAAGGCCGCAGGCGACAAGCCGGCGAAGCCCGACGAAAAGATGATGGCGGAGATGACGAAGGCCGGCGAAGAGTACGGCACGTGCATGGCGAAGGCCATGAGCGGCGGCGAGGGCGCGGCGCCCGTCGTCGCGGAGGAGAAGAAGCCCGAGGCCCCGCCACCTGCGCCCACCATCATCGCCAGCTGCGATCATGGCAACGCCACATGCACCGATCACATTGATGAAGCGGCGTTGAAGGAGACATGCCGGCCAGATATGGACGGAACGCTGAACAAGACCCCGTGTCCGACCGCCGCGCTCGCCGGCAGCTGCACGCTGCCCGAGAAGGCGGGCATCCGTCGCTACTACACGACGGGCACGCCGGCCGAGACGGTCGCGGGTGCCGAGACGCACTGCAAGAACGCGATGGGCGGCACGTTCCAGGCGCCCGCCAAGTAGGGTTCCCTGTGCGGGCCGAATCTGCCTGTGGGATTCCGACCGGAGGTCAACGGACTGATCCAGATCGACATCGTCGACCACAGCCCGAGCCCACGATGAGCGCGAGCTCCTTCGGGCCGACGGGGCGAAACAAGATGCGAACGGGGTCAGTCATCGTAGCCAGCGAGTGCACTGTTGGAATGCTCACGTTGTGTTCGCCGCCGCACGCGTACGGTTCAAGAATGGCGGATGAGGCAAACGTGGTGGACTACCGACACGCTGAAGATCAGAGATCTGGAGACGCTGGCGAGGTGATCCTGCAGATCGAGTCAGCGTTGATCGTCGAGCACAGATCCTATCG
>JANOPP010000764.1:0-16097 GCA_031421915.1 Myxococcales bacterium
CTCCGCCGTCGGCCCACAGTGCCTGGGCCAGCGCGAACAGGGCGGCCGCGCGCGGGAATGGCTTGAGGTTGGTGCTGGTCGTGAGGTGATCAGCAATCGGCTCGAGGAGGTCGCGCGCCTCGCGGTAGCGCTTCGCGCCGACGAGGGCTTGACCGCGCCACCGTGTGATCGGTTCGATGAGCGAGGCCGTCGCGGGGCCACCGGCGGTGGCGAGCGTCTCTGCGCGCTCGAGCTCCGCCACTGCCTCGGCCGCGAGACCCAGACGGAGCAGACAGGTTGCCCGCGAGAACACCGCGTCGGTGATGCCGTTCGCGATCGCCGCGGGATCGGGTTCCTCGCCGACCGTCGTGAAGTCGGGGAGCGGTCGACTCCACAGCAGCTCGGTCTCGCGGTACGCGGCGGCGGCCTCGCGACAGCTGCCATCCATCTCGAGCGCGAACGCGACCTGGCCTGCGGCATAGGCCTCGACCTTGAGCGAGTGCGCGGGGAGCGCACGCAGCGCGGCGAGCTGGCGGCGGCCGAGCTCCGCGGCGCCCTCGTAGTCCCCGATGGTGACGAGCTCGACGATGCTCTCGCTCAGCAGAGCCTTGACGTCGGCCGGCGGAGCATCCTTCTCGGCACGCGCGGCGATCTCGATCGCGAGACGCTGCGCCGCCATCGCCTTCGTATAGTCACCGAAGGTCGCCCACGCCACGTTGAGCCGTGAGTACGCATGCGCAAGGATCGGGCTATCCTCGCCGAACCGCGCGCGTGCCAGAGCGACGATTCGCTCCTGCGCCGCAACCGCTTCTCGGAGATCGCCGCGGCTCGACGCGATCGCAACGTCGGCCTCGAGCAGTGCGTGCTCGATCGCCGGATCACTGCCGGCGCGGGTGAGGGCCGCGCGCGCCGCGGCGAGAACGCCGGTCGCCTCGGCGGACCGTAGGTGGATCACGCCCGCGAGCAAGGCGCCGGCATGCGCGCGTGTCAGGTCGGCGGCGTTCTGATCGGCGAGGATCAGCGTGCGCCGCAACACGGCCTCGGCGGAGATCGTGTCGCCACTCCAGCTCGCGACGCGCGCCTCGAGGAGCATCGCGCGGAACACTTGCGGGGCGTAGGCGAGGGTCTCCGCCCGCTGGCGCAGCGCGACGGTCGCGGAGGTAGATACGGAGGGTGCACCCGCGAGCAGGCTGACGTCGATCTTGGCGAGCTCTTGATCGAGGGCGGCGATCGCGGCGGCACGATCCGGTGGCGGCAGTGCTTGAACGGCAGCCGCGCCCTCGCATCGTGCCAGGGACGGCAAGGTCTGCACCGCCGCCGCCGGTCGCGGCAGCGCGATGGACGTATGCAACATCGCCTCGATCGTCGTGTGGAGTACGTCGCGTGCGCGATCGAGGCACGCAACCTGGCGCTCGAGGGTCGCGACCGTCTGCTCGCGGCGATGGTGGGTCGCGACGCACGCAGCAACTCGCTGCTCTTGCCAGTGCGCCGCGTAGCGAGCAAAGCCGTCGCTCACGCCGGCGCCCCAGCGCTCGCCGAGTCGTGCTTCGATCGCAGGCGTCCAGGCCGGCGCGATCAATGTCCTCGCATCGTCGCAGCGCACGGCGGACGTGCGAGTCGACATCGCTGTCGCGACGAGCACGGTCGCGGTGGCAAGGATCGCGAGCGAGGCGGCCGCGATCCATGGCCACCGCCGGCGCCCCCGCGGCAGCAGCGCGTGCAGGAGCGCTTCCATGCTCGGAAACCGACCCTGTGGATGTGCAGACAGGCCGCGCCGCAACGCCTGCTCGATCCGCTTTGGCACGGAATGCGTGGCGGGCTTGTGGAGCTCGATCGGCTTGGTCGGCCGCTCGCCGAAGCACGCCTCCCATGCCGTGATGCAGAACGTGTACTGATCGGAGGCTGCGGTCGCATCGCCCGTTGCCTGCTCGGGTGCCATGTACGCCGGCGTCCCGACGAGTGCACCGGTCATGGTCAGCGATTGCGACGACAGCGGCTCGACCGGCGCGACCGCCGCCGCTGCACCGGCAGATGACGATAGCTCGGCGCTCCGCGCCAGACCGAAGTCACCGACGAGCACCCCGCCGGTCCGCGCGAGCAGCACATTGTCCGGCTTGAAGTCGCGGTGCACGAGCCCCGCGCGATGCGCCGCTGCGAGACCGCGGCCCGCCTGGACCACGATGCCGACGATCTCGTCGAGCGGGTGCGGTGTCCGGAGCCACTCGCGGAGGTTCTCGCCCTCGACCAGCTCCATCGCGATGAACGTCTTGCCCTCGTGCTCGCCGACGTCGTAGACGCGAACCACGTTGGGATCTGTGAGCTTCGCAAGTGCCTGCGCCTCGCGACGCAGCCGCGCCGCCGACGCGTTCGGCCGGAGTACCTTGACCGCGACTTCGCGATCCAGCTCCGGGTCGACCGCGGCATACACCACGCCCATCGCACCGACTCCGACGATCCGGCGCAGCTCGTAGCGATCGATCCGGGCTACTTGCGGCGGCATCTCACGCGGCGGCTGAGCAGCGAACACAGCCACTGCAGCGTGGCACTCGGCGCAGCTCGCCGCGTGGTCGAGTAGAGCGCCGCGTTCGTCGGCGCCGAGGAGAGTGGTACCGAGCTGCGCGAGTACCTCGGGATCCGGGCAGCCCACCGTGGAACCACCGTAGGTCATCACGAAGGTCGATGCATCCTTCATGGTAGGTTCCTCGCGTGACGGAGCATGGTGCGATCGATCCCGCGCTCGCGGCTGCGCTCGCTGACCTCCACGCGAGAGGGGCGTCCGCATGGACGGCGATCCACGTCGCGCCCGACCGCTTCGGGAGCGAGCTCGTTCGCCGGCTGGGCACGGACGTCACACCGGCGGTGCTCGCGGGAATTCATCATGACGTCTACCTCGCGATCGCGAGCGCCGACGGTGATCCGGCCGCGATGGCTGCATGCGACGCGCTGTGCGGCCAGGAGGTCGACCACGCGACGTCTCGCCTCCGCGCGACCGCGACGCAGGGGGATGACGTCCGGTCCGAGCTGCGCCGGTTGTTGTTCACGAGTGACGAGAACCGCACCGCCGCAGTGATCGGGTTCACCGGTCGCGGTGACCTGCGCGGCTTCGCACGTGTGATCGCGGCACGCACGCTTGCCAAGCGCATGCGACTCGATCGACGCGAGGTCGAGCTCGAGGACGAGATGATCGACGTGTTGACGCCGGCGATCGATCCCGAGGTCGCGTTCCTCCGCGAGCAGTACCGGGCTGACGTCGACACCGTGTTCCGCGCCGCGATCGCGACGCTCCCCGACCGTAGCCGCGCCGTGCTGCGCTACCACCTCCTCGATGGCTGGAGCATCGACGAGATCGGGGCCCTGTATCACGTCCATCGCGCCACCGCCGCGCGCTGGGTGACATCGGCTCGCGAGGAGCTCGGTGCGCAGATCCGGACCCGGTTGTCCGAACGCCTCGCGATCCCCGAGAGCCAGGTCGACTCGATCGTCGCGCTGGTCACGAGCCGGATCGAGATCTCGCTCGACCGGCTGCTCGCGCCGACGTGATGCTGCGCGGTTCGTGATCACATCGGCATCATCGGCCGCATCGGCGCGCCAGCCAGGGTTTCGTGGCACTCGTGATCCGCATACCTCCCTGGTGTCGCGAGCTTCCAGAAGTCGCGTCGAAATCCGCAGGGCCGGCGGCCGTTTCTCTTTTTTCGGGACGATTTTCATGCGACGGATCGCGGGACGCGGCTCCTTCTTCCCAGGAGGACTCGTGTCCAGCATTCCATTCCGCCTCGGGCTCATCCGAACGCTCCAACCCGCCAGGTGGAGCCCAACGCGACGCTCGCCCCGTCGAGGGCGCGCATGTAAGGTGAATCATGGTCGACGATGACGATGGTGGCGGGTTCCAGTCGCGGAGCGGAGCGCACGCAGCGGGCCCGTTTTCCCCGGCGCTGAACAAGACGCTGGCGGCAGCGTTCGATGCCCCGCTCGCCGGCATCCAGGTCGTTCGTGGCGTGGATCAGGAGCTCGCGTCGGTGGGCGCAAACGCGACCACGAGCGGCAACACGATCTCGTTGTCCTCGTCGATCACCGAGGACACGGCGGATCCACGCTCGATGCGCATCATCGCCCACGAGGTCGCGCACGCACTGTCCGGTCCCGGTGCCGGAACCACGCTGATCGATCAGCCAGGTGACCAGGGAGAGCTCGCGGCAGACGCCGCGGGTCTCGCGTTCGGCCACTTCGCGGAGGACCGGCGCGGCGGCCCCGTTCCCAAGCTGAAGCCGGCCTACGGCGGCAAGGCAGAGGTGCATCGCGACGAGATCAGCGCGGGGCCCGGAGGTGTATTCCACCATCCCGTCCACGAAACCGTGACCGCGGAGACCCTGAAGCGCGCGGGGATGATCGACAAGAGCTCGACCTTCAAGTCCGCCGATGCCTGGGAGTACACGCGTGGCGTCGTGTGGAACGACGACCCGACCGGGCTCCTGTTCAACGATCAGGGCGCGAACGGACCGACGAACAATTACTCGAGTGCAGCCATGTTCCTCGGCAACTTCGGGGCAGCGGAGATGCAGGCGGAAGGTGGGCGCCAGTTCGGTCAGGGCGACTCGATGCTCGCTCGCGGGCACTTCGGCGACATGCAGTTCCTTCACGGCATGGCGCCCGACGGCGAGAGGCCAGAGCTCACCAAGCAGAAGATGATGATGTGGGCGGAGCTAACGACACAGATCGCCGAAGGGAAGATCACCGGCGACGCGAAGCTGTCGGAGCTCGCGCTGAAGAACCCACAGTACAAGGCGCTGCTCGGTAGCGATCCATCGCTCAAGGACACCGACGTCAACAAGCTGTTCGGGATCGGGAAACCGAACCTCCCTCTCCCCATGTCGGGCGGCGTCGAAGGTGGTCCCGGTGGAGCGTCGAGTGGAGCAGGCGGAGGCGGAGGCTCGGGTGGAGGTCATGCGGCGTACAGACCCGATCTCCAGAAGCGGGCGCTCGGGAGTCTGCTGCACATGGTCCAGGACTCCTATACGGAGGGCCACGTGCAACGCGAGGATCTCGGGCTCGGGCGCCGTGGCGCGATCGAGAACTTCCACGCCTACGGTCACCAGGATCACAAGCTTCACGGCGAAGCTGACGGGGTTCCCGAGGGTGCCGGCGGTCTCTTGAACAACGTGTTGAAGAAGCCCGGCAAGAACGATGCGCTGGACGAGGGCACCGTGATCGCGAAGATGATCAAGGAGCGCAAGCCGGTCGAGGAGGTCCTCGCGTACCTCGACACGCATACCTTTGCCGTTGCAAAGAACGCGACGTTCGCCGCACCGGGCGAGAACTTCAAGAAGGCGCCGGAGCCGGATGAACCGGTTCCCAAGGTGCGGGACTACACCGGCGGCAGCCGGCTCTGAACGGCGAGCTCGTTCAGAAGATCTGCGTGTCGACGATCCAGATCAGGAGATCCGGGTGGGCTAATCGAACAGCAACTCGTGGTCAAGACTGGGCGACGGATCAGAATTCGAGATGTGAGTCTCCTGCTGTCTTCATGGTGGGAAGCGTTCGACTTCTCTCAGCACCGAGGCGGCCGAGATCGTACGAAAGCGCGCCGACGATCACTCACGGGTTCGGTGCCACGCCGGCATCCAGGTGCCCACAGACGTCATCGGCGTGCGAATCGAGTCGCGATCGACAGCTTCACGACGTGCGTCCTCCCGGCTCGCGCGCTCGCTCTCGCGCGACGAGGACCGGGCAGCGAGCGTGGCGGACGACCTTCTCGGCCACCGAGCCGAGCAAAGCCCGTGCGATCCCCGTGCGGCCGTGGCTGCCCATCACGACGAGATCCACACTCGGCTCCTCCTCGATCGCGGCGAGGATTTCCGTGCCCGGGGGCCCGACGCGGGAACGAGTCCCGATAGCGTGCTGCGCGTTCCCCAGGCGTGCTTCGCGATCAGCGAGTGCTTCGGCAGCGCCATGGTCGAGCAAGTCGCCGAGCGGCTGCGTCACCTCGCCCCGTGTTGCGAGTGGCAGCTCGATCACGTGGAGCAGTGTGATCCTTCCGCCCGTCTCCACTAGCTGCGTCGCAAGATCGACAGCACAGTCAGCGCTGCTCGAGAAGTCGGTCGGACACAGGACGTGGCTGATGCGGTCGAGCGCCGCGTCGGGTCGAATCGCGAGGACCGAGACCGGCGAGTGACGGATCACCTTCTCGGCGACAGATCCCAGCAGGAAGCGCGACATACCGCTGCGACCTTGTGTGCCAACGACGCATAGGTCGAAGGACTCGTCGGCAAGCACGTCGACGATCGACGCCCACGGCACGCCGCGCACCAGCTTGCCGGCCGCGCGTGCGCCGGAACTTCGCGCGTCCTCGACCGAGCCTGCCAAGTCACGCCTTGCGTCCTCCTCGACACCCGCGAAGACGTGGTCGGGCAGCACGAACGTGCCTCGGTAAGCCGAGCTCGGCACATACCACGCGTGAAGCAGTACGAGCTCGGCGTCGAACTGTTTCGCGAGCCGCGCAGCCACGTTGACCGCGTGGCGAGCCACGGGCGAAAAATCGGTAGCAACCAGAATGCGTCGGATCATGAGTGCTCGCATATGCAAAGCGCTTACCACCACACGAAAACTAAGACCACGAACCAATTGCGCGCCGATCGAGGCAGCTGCAACGAATGCCACCAGCACCGCTGCTGGTTCCTGGATTGCAGCCAACTGGAGCATGATCTTCCATAAGCTCCTCTGTCCCGTCGACTTCTCGCCTGACTCGGACCGCGCGATGCGCGTTGCGGTGCGCCTCGCCGAGCAGTCTGGCGCAGAGCTCGTGATCGCTCACGTGTTCCGCATTCCGCCGCTCGCGTACGCGGGCGAGGCGCCCTTCCCGCCGGATACAATCGAGCGGCTCCGCGAAGACGCTCGACGCTGCCTGGCCGATGCTGCCAGCGAAGCGACCCGCCTGGGAGCGCGGCGCGTGACATCGCGACTGCTGACCGGTCTGCCATGGGATCAGATCGTCGGCACGACGCGCGACGACTCGACCTTCGATCTCATCGTCATGGGCACGCATGGCCGCACGGGCCTTTCGCGCGTGCTCCTTGGCTCGGTCGCCGAGAAAGTCGTGCGTCATGCGCCATGCGCAGTCCTCGCGACGCGCGAAGGGGCAGACATCGCGCCCTTTCACCACATCCTTTGTCCGGTCGATTTCTCGGATAGTTCGGCGCGAGCGACCGAGCTTGCGGGGAAGCTAGTGGAACCGGGTGGTGCGGGAATCACGCTGCTCCACGTGATCGAGTTGCCGGTCTCGTACTCGACCCCGCCGCTGGAGCCGAGCTTCCTGGAGAGTCTGGACAAGCAGTCGGCACGAATGCTCGAGCGGTGGGCTGCTGACCTCCGGTCTAAGGTCTCCGTTCCGGTGACCACCACGTCGAGCATCGGCGCCCCTGGTGGAAGGACCCTCGCGACTCTCGACAAAGACCCGACCTTCGACCTCGTGGTGATGGGAAGTCACGGAAGATCCGGCCTGCTGCGGGTGCTCCTCGGATCCTCCGCCGAGACAGTCGTACGTCACGCATCGTGTTCGGTGCTTGTCGCCCGCGCCGCTGCCGCATAGGGTCGACGGGCTCTTCCTCAGATCCCGCGCGCCTCCAGGAGGCGCCCCATCGCGGCGACACGCTTGCGACTCGCCGTCGAGCGGCGCATGTACCAGGGCCCCAAGATCGCCCCGATCACGCCGCCGATTCCGTCGAGCAGTAGGTCGATCATCGTGTCGTCGAGCGCGTTCATGTTCGGCGAGCCCTGCGTACTACCGCCGAGTAATTGATCAACGCCGTACTCACCGATCTCCCACGCTGCGCCAAGGCCCAAGGTGACCAGCAAGATCGCGACGCCATCGAGCCACGGATGAACGCGCATCCTGTGGGGCAGGTGCAGCACGTAGATCGCGAGGAACCCGGCCAACCCGATGAGCGACGAGCTGCTTACGTGCAGCACCTTGTCGTACCAGGTCAGCTCGTACAGACCGAGCAAGTTCCCGATCGTCATGTCGGCGATCATCAGCCATAGCGCCGCTAGCTCCAGTTCGAGTGGAATCCCTGCATCGAGGCTTCGCGCTCGTACGGCCGGAGCTAGCGTGAGAGCGAGCACCACAAGGCAGAACGCCCCGTAGACGAGGAAGCCATTCGCCAGCTGTGCAGCGCCGGTCGCCAGGATCGCGACGCGGGGCGCGAGGCGAAGCATTGACGATCCGCGCGGCACGGTCATCACGATCCGCTGCTACGCCTCGACCCGACTAGCTGCGAAGTTGGAGGGGAGGCTCTCCGAGAACGAGAACGGGGGGTACTCATCAACGAGCGAGGCCTGGTACGCGAGGAGACGGATGCTCCATCGCTGAACTCCGACAAGGTAGCGAAAGGCACCTGGACCCACGCGTTGGAAGAGGAGGATGGACAACGCGGCCCACATCCACACGAACAGTCCGATCCCGCACAGGACCGCCAGTACGAGCGCGCTCGGGATCCCGGTTATCACGCGCCAGATCGCAGATCGCGGCGTCGATCGAGTGCCGGTTTCGACATCGAGCCTCACGGTCTCGTCGGCCGAGCGGCCCGGTAGCTCCTCCGCGACGAGACCAGCCCAGGCGCTTGCCGCTGCGAACCAGCGCAGTGCCCCGACGATGCGCGGTCCATCGTCGCTGACATACACGGCAGAGTCTCGCCTGGAGATCCGTGTCGCAGCGAGGACCGGGAGACCGAGGAACGCGAACATGAACACCGTGCCGAAGGAGAGTCCGACCATACCGAGTGCGAAGAACGCGGCGACTCGCATCGCCAGCTGAAGACGCGTGAAGCGAGGTGGGAACTGGATGCTGTAGTGAACGGGGTATCCGGCGGTCATGTGAATCTCTTTCTGAACGCAGCGTTCGACACACAGCGCCAGTTCCGCACGGCGCTTGCGCGACCGCAGCCCGACCATCGACCAGGTCGCGAAGACAACCACCGCGGCACTACGAATGATGTGCATCCTGATTACCTGTCTTCCGAGGCGTTGGCCCCATACGACTGAGCGTGCACGAGTCGATCCCGCGCGATGTCTCCCTTTCCGGATGGGCCGATTCTCGTCGACACGCGATGGCGCGCACGAATTGCGCTCCCCCGGGCTACCCGCGCAAGAAGTGCGTAATCTTTCCTCGTGAGCTGAATATCGATTGAACTGAGGCTCAGACCCCGCTGGCTGATGTCGTGCACCTTGCAACGGGATGAGAGCTGACCTAGTCAGTGATGAGAGCGGAGGCCGTTCCGGATCGGCCCGGCGGAGCCCCGATCAGGTCGTCGACTCGCTCTCGCAGATCTCCGCGAATCCGGCAGAGACTAGCGTTTTGGAACCGGAGCTTTTGCGTACCGCGGGGACGCCTCCCGCGTGGCACTCCGTGGAGACACATGCTGCGCTCGCCGAGCTCGGATCCAGCGAGGACTTTGGTCTCGCCAGTATCGAGGCGCAGCGCCGGCTCGCAAAGCACGGTCCGAATGTCCTCCACCAGATCCGGGGTCCGAGTCTCGCCGCTCTGCTCTGGCGACAGCTGAACAGCCCCATTGTCTATCTCCTCCTCGGCTCCGCGGTGGCGGCCGTCGTCCTCGGAAAGTTGCTGGATGGAGCCGTCGTGATCGGCGCTGTCGTGATCAACGCTGCGATCGGATTCGTACAAGAGCTTCGCGCGGGCAAGGCGATGGCAGCGCTATCCCGCATGGTGCCGCAGGACGCCCAGGTCATACGCGACGGCCGCACGCAGTCGATTCCGTCCTCGGAGCTCGTTCCCGGAGACGTGGTCTTCCTCGCGTCTGGAGACAGGGTCCCCGCCGATCTTCGTCTTCTCAGCTCGAGATATCTGCAGATCGAGGAAGCCGCGCTCACCGGCGAGTCCGTGCCATCTCTCAAGGACGCCTCCCCGGTCGGAGGGGACGCTGCTATCGGCGATCAATTCTCCATGGCCTTCGGTGGCACGCTGGTGACGTCCGGCACGAGCCGAGCCCTCGTCGTGGCCACCGGCGAAGCGACGGAACTAGGTCGCATCTCTCACCTGCTGCGCGAGGCCGTCGAGGTCCAGACGCCCCTGACGCGAGCGCTGTCCTCCGTCGGAAAATGGCTCACGCTCGCCGTCCTGGGGGTCTCCTGCGCGCTCTTGGGAGTCAGCCTCTTGCGCGGATATCCGTTCGCCGATGCCGTGCTGGTGGCGATCACGCTTGCTGTCGCCACGATCCCGGAGGGCCTGCCCGCGATCATCACCGTCGCCCTCGCGATCGGAGTCCAGCGACTCGCGGCGCGCAACGCCATCATCCGCAAGCTCGCTTCCGTGGAGACGCTGGGCAGCACGACCGTCATCTGCTCGGACAAGACCGGCACCCTGACGCGCAACGAGATGACCGTGCGGGCCCTCTATACGCCCGACGGTACCTACCTGCTTTCTGGGGTGGGGTATTCGCCGTCCGGGGTGCTGGAGACCACCGCCGGCACGCCAGCCGGGAACGCTGCGGATGTGCGCGCCCTCGTCGAGGCAGGTGCGCTGTGCAATGACGCGGCGATCCACGCAGACGGCGATCGGTGGAAGCTCACCGGCGATCCGACCGAGGGTGCCTTGGTCGTGGCCGCGATGAAATCTGGGGTCGACGTGGACCGACTACGTTACGACCGGCGTCGGCTCGACGTGATCCCGTTCGAGTCCGAGCACAAGTTCATGGCCACGCTTCATCCTGCGACGGATGACGGCAACCTGGTGTTCATCAAGGGCGCGCATGAGGTCGTCCTGAACCGCTGCAACCTGGACTCGATCGAGCACGAGCGGGCTACGGCTCACGTTGCGACGATGTCTGCTCAAGGCATGCGTGTGCTGGCGATCGGGCAGAAGCGCGTTTCGACCACCACTCAGTCGCTGCAGCCCACCGACGTGGAGAATGGATTCCAGCTGCTCGGGCTCGAAGGAATGATCGACCCGCCGCGCGCCGAAGCGATCACTGCCGTCGCGAGATGTCGCGCCGCTGGTATCGAAGTGAAGATGATCACCGGAGACCACCTCGGCACCGCCGAGGCCATTGGCACTCAGCTTGGTCTCCTTCGCCCTGGTGACAAGGGCATCACGGGCGCGCAGCTAGCGAGCCTCGACGCGGCAGCGCTACACGCGGTAGCAGCGACGACGAATGTCTTCGCCCGCGTGGCGCCCGAGCACAAACTCCGTCTGGTCAAGGCCCTGCAGGGCGCCGGACACATCGTCGCGATGACAGGCGACGGAGTGAACGACGCGCCCGCGCTCAAGCAGGCCAATGTCGGCATCGCCATGGGCATCACGGGAACAGCGGTCTCCAAGGAGGCAGCCGACGTGATCTTGGCCGACGATAACTTTGCGTCGATCGCCTCAGCGGTCGAGGAGGGCCGCCGCATCTACGACAACCTGATCAAGTCGCTCGCGTTTGTGTTGCCTACAAACCTGGGGCTTGGCCTCATTCTCATCCTGGCGGTGGCCTTGTTCCCCGTGTTGTCGATCGGAGGCGCCCTCGTTCCGCTGATGCCGGCACTCCCCGCTCAGCTGCTGTGGATCAATCTCGTCACCGCGGTCGCGCTTTCGCTGCCTCTCGCCTTCGAGGTCAGCGAGCCGAACTCGATGACGCGCCCGCCCCGGGACCCCAGCGCGCATATCCTCGGGCGGTTCGTGATCATCCGTACGGTGGTCGTGGCTTCGCTGATGGCAGCGGGCGCGATCGGGTTGTTCCTGTGGGAGTACTGGACGGAGGTGCCCCAGCACGGCCACGCAGTCGCATTGCGCGAGGCCCAGACGATCGCAGTGACGACGGTCGTCCTGTTCCAGATCTTCTATCTGTTCAAGTGTCGGTCGCTGAATGCCACGGCGTTCCAGGTTGGTTTGTTCTCCAACCGCAGCGTGTTCGTCGGCGTTGGCATTCTCCTGGTTCTACAGGCGGCGTTCATCTACGTGCCATTCATGCAGTCGGTGTTCGGTACGGCGCCGCTCCAGCTCGGTGCACTCGCCCGCGCAGCCCTCGTCGCCGCCATCGTCCTTCCGGTCATCAGTGCCGAGAAGGCGATTCGCAATCTAATCATGGCGAGGTCTGTCTCGCGCGCTGCAGCAAACCTTCCTGCACCTGCAGATAGGGGAGCTCCGTTGTGATCGAGAACGAGCCAAAGCCCTCGACCCTGTCGCGACTCGTCAAGAAGTTCGAGCGGTACATCGTTCTTGCCCTCATCGGAATGATGATGGTCGTGATCGCGCTGGCGACCCTCGACCTGGCGTGGCTCATCATCGTGGACATCGGTACGCCGCCGATCCTCCTGCTCGAGGTGGACGAGCTACTCGAGCTGTTTGGCTTCTTCCTCCTAATCGTCATCGGCGTGGAGGTACTTGAAACGATCAAGGCCTACCTTCGAGACAACGTCATCCACATCGAAATCGTCCTGGAGGTGGCGCTCATCGCGATCGCGCGGAAGATCATCGTGCTCGACCTCGACAAGTACGATGGAGTCAGCGTCCTCGCCGTCGCAGCACTCATCCTCGCGCTGGCCGTGGCTTCCATGCTCAGGCGACGCGCTCGTCGGCCCCTACCCTCGACATTCGCGAACAAGGCCTCAGCGGCACACATCGCAGTTGCACCCGTACCCGCGAACGACCAGCACGACCCGGTGTCCATGCCCCCATTCGCTCGATTGTCAGCAAGGTCATCCGCCAGATCGTTCACGGCCCTGCGAATCATCGCGCCCGCATCGTCGCAGAGCCCTCGACGGTTCAGGCTTCCGGTACGTCAGGCCGGTCGGCCCAGCAGCCATGGAAGCCAGGCGGCAGCGCCGCTGGGAGACCGAGACGCGTGACCACGTCGAGCGTGGTGGCGTCGAGCACCCAGAGCTCGGCTGCAGCGCCGGGGTGATGGATCACCGTGAGGATCCAGCCGTCCTCGGCGTGGCGGGGCTCGGGATGACGGACGAAGCATGGCTCCGATGGGATGGCTGGAAAGACATCGCGGCGCGCGACCTCGCCGATGACCGGTTCGAAGCGGATGATCGACGAGTGATATGGCTGGCGGCCGCCGCCGACCACCGCGGTCGCCCAGATCGACCGGTACGGCTGGCCTGCCGCGACGGCGGTGACCGGCAGCTCGGCGGCGACGTCGCCGAGGCGGTGCGTCTGTACGACGCGCCGGGTCTCGGGATCGATGATCAGGCGAAGAGGTTCAGCCAGGCCGCCCTCGCGGCCCGCGCCGAACAGGCTATCGAGGTCCGACAGGTCGGGCACACCGTCGAGCCGCAGCGCGTCGCAGACAATGCGGCCGTGATCGTCTTCGAACGCGCCCGCGATGTGAAACACGAAGCCAGGGACGGTGGGTACCCGCAGCGGAGGTCCGCCGTCGCGGGGCACCAGCAAGGCGATCATCGGCGCGTCGCGCACCGCGCGCAAACTGCGCGCCGGAGCGCTGAGCCCCAGGGCCATGCGCGCCACGTCGAAGCGGACGGCAGGGAGCAAGAACACGAACCATCGTGGCGTGATCGCGAAGTCGTGGATGAACGTCAGGTGGTCCAGGGCGAGAGTGCGTTCGATCCGGGCCACGCCGCTCGCGTCGATGGCATAGATGGTCAGCTGCTGACGCAATCCCCAGCGCAACCCGAAGTTCCATAGCGTGCCCGAGGCTCGATCGATGCGGGGATGAGCCGAGAAGGTCGGCGGCGCCAGGCCACGCGCGCGTAGCACGCCACCAAGATCGTCGATCCCGAGCGTCTCGAGCGTGTGCGGATCGAGCGCGGTCGGCGCGCCACCTTCCCACAGCGCGCGCAGACGGCCGGCATGCCAGGTCACCGAGGTATTGGCGACATTCTTGAACTGAAAGCGAAACGCGTTTGCGGCGATCCCACCGGGACGATCGGTGCCGAAGCCCCGGTAGAGGATGCGCCCCGCCCGCTCCTCGGCGATCAGCTCCGGGGTGCGCACGAACCGCGTGCGGACGCGCGCCTCGGTCGGGCCTAGATTCATCCGCACGATCAGGCCATCGCCATCGAACGGGTGGCCATAGCGCGTCTGGCCGCGACCGAACCGTCCAGGTCCGTTGCGCCACCACACCCCGTCCAGGCCCACGGGTATGCGCCCGGACAACAGCCGCAGCTCGGCGTCGACTTCCTGCTCGACGTCGTGGAGATGGGCGTCGACGAGCTGTCGATGACCCGGCGGCGTGGCGACTATGTGCATCACAACTGGTCTGACGGCACTCGGATGCTGTCGTTACATACGTCGCGGCTGCGACAACATGACGTCATGCACCGGGTAACGTTCGAACCTGGAACGTCGTCGGATTGCCGTGGTCTCCGCACCTGCAGCAACGCGGTCGATCGGCACCGGCCTCGCGCTCGGTCTGGGAGGGATTGCCGCCCTCGTGCTGTTTGCAGGGGCGTTCCTCGAGGGCGCGACCTGGTCGCCGGCGACGCAACGCGGCGGACCTGGCTTCCTGTTCGTCGTCGGTCCGGCACTCGCGGGATGGTTCGGTGTCGCGTCGTGGGTGCGGTCCACCGACATCTCCAGCCTCGCGGAAGCGTTCGGCCTGTCGGCGCTCGCAGCAGCGCCGATCTGCATCGCGGGCGTGACGCTCCACCAGGTCTGGACCGGCGCGCCGCCGGTCCTCGAGTCTCTGTTCTCGACGGCAGCAGTCGCGCTCGTGGTGAGTGCGATTGCCGCGGTCTGCGTACGGCTCTCGTTAGAGCCTGATCAGGAGTGATCCAATGCCCGAGCTCAGCAGCTTCCAGTACAACATCGTCTACAACCTGATGTCGTTGACGGTCGCCGGGATGGGCGCAGCCGCGCTGTTCTTCTTCCTGTCTCCCGGAGTCGATCGCAAATTCAAACCTGCCCTGGTCGTGTCTGGCATCGTGGTCTCGATTGCCTGTTACCACTACGTCCGGATCCTGGGATCGTTCGAAGGCTCGTACGCCTCGTCGGGTGGCGGCGTCTACACCGCGACCGGCAAGCCGTTCAATGACTTCTACCGCTATGCCGACTGGCTTATCACCGTGCCGCTGCTCATGGTCGAGCTGGTCGCGGTCCTGGCGCTGGCCAAGGACGAGTCGCGCAAGCTACTGACGCGGTTGGCGGTGGCAGCGGCACTGATGATCGCGCTTGGCTACCCCGGCGAGGCAGCGATCGGTACGGGCAACGACACGGTCGTTTGGGTCTGGTTCGTGGCCAGCATGCTGCCGTTCCTCTACATCATGGCCACGCTGTTCGGAACGCTGACCCGAGCGACGCAGACCCAGCCCGAGAATGTGCGGTCCTTGCTTTCCCTGGCCCGCCTGGTCGTGATCGTGACCTGGTCGTTCTATCCGATCGCCTACGTCATCGGCGCGCTCGGCGCCTCGTCGGGGACCGGGCGCACCGCGATCCAGGTCGGGTACACGCTCGCCGACCTGACCGCCAAGGCTGGCTTCGGTCTGGTCATCTACGCGATCGCTCGCGCCAAGTCGACCGGCACCGAGGCGACCGTCGGGCAGCCGCGCACGGCGTGACGCCGGTCGAGGTGCGATGAGGGGTAACGCGCGAGATGGTTGCGCCGTCACAGCAGCATGAGTGAAGGTTCGCGATTCAGCCGTTCACAACTGATGTTCTGCGCTGCCGCAGGATTGTCGTTCGTCGCGTCCGTGAGTCTGTGGTTCTCGGGCCACAAGGAGCAAGGGCTGTACGTCGGGCTCTGGGTGCCGTCGATCCTGTCGCTGGGAACGTTGTTGCTCGCAAACCGGACGGTGCGCTGATGGTCGACTGGCCGATCTTCGTCCTCGGGCTGGTTGCTGTCTCGATTGTCATGACTGCAGTTCGCGCGATTGCCCGCGAGGACCTCGACGCGCGCACGACAACGGGGGCGCGCACGCCGAGCGCGGCGACCGATGCACCACCAGCAGAACGGCGGCGCCCGTCTTCATGACGTGATCCCGCATGACGTGATCCCGCACGGTCCCGCTCGACGTTCTCGATCACTGCTCGGCAGCGTCCTTGAGCTTCTGGATGTACCCGTCGGCCTCGGCGAACTTCGCCGCGCCCTTGGTGACGGACTCTCGATCTCCCGCACGCAGCCCCTGAGCCATGATCTCCCAGCCTTCCTGACGCAGGGCGAGGTACT
>JANOPP010000765.1:0-5117 GCA_031421915.1 Myxococcales bacterium
TCTCGTCGGTGCGCCCGTCGTAGCGGACCGCGGGTCGGTTGCCGTCGCCGATCAGCTCGCGACCCGCGTCGGTGACGAGCACCTCGGTGCCGCCGCCGAACCACAGCTGGACGGAGCCGCGATCTCCTGGTCGCGAACGCCAGCCGCGCAGCACGCCGGCGGCGGAGTGCACCTCGTGGGTGTCGGCGTCGTGCCACGATCGCTCGTACTTGGTGTGATCGGGCTTGCCCGCGATCACCATCCATTCCTCCTTGCGCATCGCGATCGGATAGCCGCGCTCGAGGTCGAGCGTGGTGGTCAGCTCGCCGCGATACTCGGTCGCCATCGCGACGAGGCCTTCGGCCGTCGCCCGCGAGGTGACGATGACCGCGGGCCGACCCTCGATCCAGCCCGGCTGACCGATGGCGGTCTGCACGCGCCCGACGGTCATCCCGCGCAACGTGATCACGTACTCCATCGTCTCGCCCGGGTTGCCGTGCAGCCGATCGAGCACGGCCGCAGGGGGGCCGGTCTCCGCACCTGCTTTCGCGGCAGGCTGGGAGGTGGCGGCCGGCGCCACGACCGCGCACCCGACGAGCGTCAGGGCGAGCAGGGTGGGGCGCATGTACACGAGACGCACGAGCGAGAATCCTCGCGCAGTTTCTTTCGCAACCGCTCTGGGCCCTGCTAACCCCACGTGACGGTCCGGCGCCGGCTGGCCTCGCCTGCGACCCGGCCGGCAAGGTGTTAGAACCAAGGCCATGAAGAGAGCTCTCGTGGCGGTGGTCGTTGGTCTCTTGTGTGCGCCGCAGGTCGCGGACGCATTCTGCGGGTTCTACGTCTCCGGCAGCGACCAGAAGCTGGCGGCGGATGCGACGCAGGTGGTGCTGATGCGGAAGGGCACGCGCACGGTGCTGTCGATGCAGAACAACTACAAGGGACCACCGAGCGCGTTCGCGATGGTGATTCCGGTGCCGACCATCCTCAAGGAGACGGACGTCAAGACGCTCCCCAAGGAGGTGTTCGCAAACATCGAGCGCATGGGCGCGCCCCGGCTCGTCGAATACTGGGAGCAGGACCCGTGCGCGCCCCCCGAGCCCGAGTACGACCGGATGGCGGTGCGAAAGAGCTCGGCGCCGCGGTCGGCGCCGTCGCCGTCCAAGAAGCCCGACGACCTCGGCGTCACCGTCGAGGCGCAGTTCACGGTCGGCGAGTACCAGATCGTGATCCTATCGGCGAAGGAGGCGACGGGCCTCGACACCTGGCTGCGCCGCGAGAAGTACTCGATCCCCAAGGATGCCGAGCCGCTGCTGCGGCCGTACGTCGAGAGCGGGATGAAGTTCTTCGTCGCGAAGGTCGACCCCAAGAAGGTGAAGTTCGTGGACGGTCGCGCGGAGCTGTCGCCGCTGCGCTTTCACTACGACTCCGATCAGTTCGTGCTGCCGATCCGGCTCGGACTCGCGAACAGCAGCGGCACCCAGGATCTCATCGTCAGCATCCTGGCGCCGTCGCAGCGTTACGAGGTCGCGAACTACAAGAACGTCACGATCCCGACGAACCTCGACGTCGACAACTCCGTGCGCGAGAAGTTCGGCTCGTTCTACGCGGCGCTGTTCGATCGCACGCTCGAGCAGAACCCCGGCGCGGTCGTCACCGAGTACGCGTGGCAGGCGACGAACTGCGATCCATGTCCCGGTCCCGTGATCAGCTCGAACGATCTGATGACGCTCGGTGGCGACGTGATCGAGGGCACCCAGATCGCGGCGCCCGACACCAAGGCGCCGACTCCGCCTCCGTCTCCGAGCAAGGCTCCGCAGCGCCCGATGCCGTCGAACCGTCGCATGATGGGCGGCTGGGGCATGGACTACGTCCTGACGCGCCTGCACGCCCGCTACGGCAAGGACATCACCGATGACCTCTCGTTCAAGGCGGCGCCGCCGATCGTCGGTGGTCGCGAGCACCTGCAGGACGGCAAGAAGCTCGAGGAGGGCGCGAAGCCGTCGAGCGTGAATAACTTCCAGGGCCGCTACGCGATCCGCCACAAGTGGACCGGCAAGCTCGCCTGCAAGACTCCGATCCGTGGCCGCTGGGGCGGACCGCCGAATGGCGCGAGGCCGGCGACGAAGCCGGCGCTCGGCCTCGCGTTCGCGCCACGCGGTGAGGTCAAGCTCGCCACATCGATCAAGCAGGACGTTCCCGAGATCGGGCTCGCGAAGGGCGTGCTCGCTCCGGTGAAGAAGCCCGCACCGAAGAAACCGTAGACGAGTCAGTCGCCGACGGCGTTGTCGACCCGAGCTCGCGTGAAGTCGGGCGCGAGCTCGATGATCACGTGCTCGACGGTCCACGTCACTCGTGTCACCCCGGTTGGATCGCGGTGGACCTCGGCCCTGGTGGTCGGCGCCGCTGCGAGCGCGAACGTCGTCACGGGCCCCGTTGCGTCGAGCGTCAACAAGATCGGCTGTCCGTCGATCGCCACGGACGCGAGACCCTCACGGACCTCGAGCTCGAGGATCCGGCCGGAGATGGCGACGGCAGCCGTGGAGTCTGGCTTCGTCGTTGCTGCATCCTCGCGAGCGACGATCGCTCCGAACGGGAGCTCGGCTGCTGACGTGCCGAGCTCCACGCTGCGCAAGAACCGATCGAGGTCGCGGCCGATCTGCAAGGCACGCGCGCCCGACGCGTCGTCGGGATTCGACACGGCCCACGTCACGTCGGTGCCCTTCGACGCGACCCACGCGGCGAGCCTCTCGGCGAGCGCCGGTTCGAGGATCCCGCGCACCGAGAGATCATGGAACGCTGCCTGTGCATCGTCGACGGCAGCATGCTCGCAGGCCAGGTCACACGCGAGCTGCGTGGCACGCCGGAGCGTGGTGGCCGGGTCGGCTGGGGGCGAACCGCCGACGATGTGTCGCAGCTTGCGAAGCTGGCGGCCGAGCTGGATGACGCGTCCTGACATCCAGCTGATGTCGCCCAGGAACCGGTCCGCCCGCAAGGCGCCCCAGAAGTAGTCGTCAGTCCTTCCGGTACATCGTCACGACGCACGCCCCGCCGAGGCCGAGGTTGTGCTGGAGCGCGATCTTCGCGCCCTCGACCTGACGGGCTTCCGCCTGGCCGCGGAGGTGCCACACGAGCTCGGTGCACTGCGCGAGGCCCGTGGCGCCGAGCGGGTGACCCTTCGAGAGGAGGCCACCCGAGGGGTTCGTGACGAACTTGCCGCCGTAGGTGTTGTCACCGTCCCAGATGAACTTCTCCGCCTCGCCTTCCTTGCACAGGCCGAGGGCCTCGTAGGTGAGGAGCTCGTTCGAGGTGAAGCAGTCATGGAGCTCGACGACCTGGATCTGGTCGGGGCCGATGCCGGCCTGCTCGTAGACCTTCTTCGCGCAGGCCTTCGCCATGTCGTAGCCGACCATCTTGATCATCGAGTGCTCCTCGAAGGTCGACGGATAGTCGGTCGTCATAGCCTGGGCCGCGATGTACACCGGCTTGCTGATGTTGTGCTTCTTCGCGAAGTCGTCGGAGCACAGCACCGCGGCTGCCGCACCGCACGTCGGCGGACAGCACTGGAAGCGCGTCAACGGATCGAACACCTCGGGCGAGGCCATGATCTCCTCGACCGACAGAACCTCCTTGAACAGCGCGTAGGGGTTCTTCGACGCGTGCAGGCGTGCCTTCGCGCTGATCTTCGCGAAGGTCTCCTTCTTGGTGCCGTACTTCCAGCGGTACTCGCGACCGGCGCCACCGAACATCTGCGCGGCGGGCGGGGCAGAGTTAAAGCCCTGCTCCTCGTTCATCACGTTGACGAACTTGTCGAGCGGGTTCGCGCGATCGGTCCACTTGGCCTGCAGCGCGCCGGCTTCCATCTGCTCGAAGCCGACGACGATCACGCACTCGGCCATGCCGCCCGCGACCGCCTGTGCTCCGAGCATCAGCGCGGAGCTGCCGGTCGAGCAGTTGTTGTTGACGTTGAAGACCGGAATGCCGGTCTGACCGAGCTGGTAGATCGCGCGCTGGCCGCAGGTCGAGTCACCGTAGACGTAGCCGGCGAACGCCTGCTGCACCTCGGTGAACGGAACCTTGGCGTCGGCGAGCGCGGCCTCTCCGGCCTTGCGCGCCATCACGTGATATTCCTCGCTCTTGCCCGGCTTGGCGAAGGGGACCATTCCGACGCCGATGACATTTACTCTGCGTGGCATGTGAGTTTCTCCTTCGTCCGTTTAGATGAGGGCCTTGAGGAATCCGAGGCGGTGACCGACGGAGACATCTCCGTCGACCCGTAGCTTGCCGAACTGGAACAGGCTCTTCGCCGTCGCCTTGCCGGTGACGAGCGACACGAGATCCGCGTCGTTGATCGTGAGGGTCGCGTCGACCGTCTTGGCGTCCTTGCCGCCGAGGGCGAACGTCTGCTCGTTGCCGTCGACGATGAACTTCACCGTCGCGCGGACCTCGCTCGCGAGGCCCGGGTTCTCCGCGAGGCGCTTGGTGAGCGCGGCGAAGACATTCGGTGCCTGCGCGTCGGCGGTCGGAGCTGCTGCCGCCGGAGCCGCTGCTGCCGCCGGAGCCGCTGTGCCGCCCGCGAGACCGCGGCGCTTGGCGATCACCTCGACCGCCTTGCTCGGGTCGAGCTTGCTGAGGAAGTTCAGCTTCTGCGACGCCATCACGTTGCCGGCGATCTTGAGCTTGCCGGTCGTGAACAGCTTCATCGCATCGGCCTTGCCCTGCGTCAGCGCGAGGAAGTCCTCCTCGGTGAGCTCGAGCGTGCACTCGCCGGAGTCACCACCCTTCTTGACGCTGCCGGCGCCCTTGAGGTCGAGCGTCCAGGCGGCCGAGCCGATCTTCCACAGGTAGGTCGTGTTGACCTTGCCCGCGAGGTCGGGGTTCTGCACCAGGTACTCTTCGATCACGGCGAACACGTCGTCGACGGTCGGGACGTAGCCGTCGGGCACGCCCGCGCCTGCTCCGCCCGAGCGCTTCTTGGTCTCGGCGAGCACCATCTCGGGCGTCAGCTTCTTGAGGAAGCCGAGCTTCTGCGACGCCATCACGTTGCCGGCGATCTTGAGCTTGCCGGTCGTGAACAGCTTCATCGCATCGGCCTTGCCCTGCGTCAGCGCGAGGAAGTCCTCCTCGGTGAGCTCGAGCGT
>JANOPP010000766.1:0-7094 GCA_031421915.1 Myxococcales bacterium
CCGATCCGATCCGATCCGATCCGATCCGATCCGATCCGATCCGATCCGATCCGATCCAGCGCGATGGCCCGGTCAGATCCTCGGAGCCGAGAGCTGCCAGGGTCGCCACGATGGTCCGGAACGAGATCGGCTTCTCGGCGATCACCGCGATCCGAGCACCACTCGCTTCGATCGCGAGCTGATTCGAGAGCCGGCCAGAGATCAGCGCGGTCGGAAGGTGCGAATGACTGAGCCGCAGCTCGCGCAAGAGCTCGAGCCCACTGTCTGCGCCCAGCCACAGGTCGGCGATCACGAGCTGAGGAGCCCACTTGCTGATCGCGGTCCGCGCCTGTTCGAGATTCTCTGCGCTGTGCACGGTCCACCGCGCCCCAAGACTTGCCTTCGCGGCACGATGCACGCGTCGATCATCGTCCACCACGAGCACGACGCGTTCGGCACTCACACCCATGACCACTCCTGACGCTTCGAGCTCAACAGAACGGGAACCAAGCTTACCTGCGATCGGTGACGCAGCTGACACATTTGGTCCCGTGGCGCGAATCCGGGCGCGTGGGTCCGCGTGCCCGACCTCATCGTAACCGACGTTCATCATGCCGCCTGCGAACCTCCGTGTTCATCCTTTGCCGGCGGTTTCCGTCGGTGATTCGCGGCGCGCGTGGTCCCCTGGGACATGCGCTGGCTCGTCGGAGTGTGCTCGGTGCTCGCGACCGGCTGCCTGTTCCCGGAGAACGAGATCCGCGGGCGATGGAACGTCGGCGGGGCCGATGGCTGCCACGTCGGCAGCACGATCTCGGTCCGCGTCGACGTCGGTGGTGGCGACCACTACGGCAACGACGTCACGTGTACCGACCGCGCCTTCTCGATCGGCGTGCCCGCCCACGAACAGGACTTCGTCGTCGAGATCGAGGAGATCACGCGCGGCTACGTGGTGATCGCGATCGCGGACGTCCAGCTCGCGCGAATCACCGGCGACTTCAGCATCGGCCTCGTTCACTTCGTGCCGGTTCAGCCGTGATGGCCCCGTGATGGCATAGTCCGGGCGTGCGCGTCGCTCACCTCCCCGGCTTCCTCGGCACGCCGCCGATCTGGGGGCGCGAGGTCCAGCCGACCTGGCAGGCCAACCTCGAGACGATCGCTGCGAGGCTCGGTCCCGTCGATGCGGTGGTCGGCTACTCGCTCGGCGCGCGGGTCGCGACGGGGCTCGTCGCCTCCGGGTTCGTGCCGCGCGCGGTGTTGATCTCCGTCAATCCCGGCATCGACGACGCGGACCGCCCCGCACGGCGCGCCCGTGATGCGGTGTGGGCAACGCTCCTGCGCGAGCGCGGCATCGCCGAGTTCCTCGACGCGTGGGAGGCTCAGCCGCTGTTCGCGACGCAGGCACGCGTGTCCCCCGAGCGCCGGGCCGAGCGGCGCGCTGCCCGGCGTACGCTCGATCCCGAGCAGCTCGCTCGCAGCCTCGAGGTCATGGGGCTCGCGGAGATGCCCGACTACCGGGGGATGATCGACGCGCGGTTCGCGCTGATCGCCGGCGCCGACGATCCGAAGTACGTCGCGATCGCACGTGCCCTGCCCGCTCCGCTCGAGATCATCGCGAACGCCGGGCACGACCCGATGTTCGAGCAGCCCGAGGCGACGACCGCCGCGATCGCTCGATCGCTCGGTCTGTGATCAGGCGGCGATGAACGTGTCGCGCAGCTCGTCGGGGATCCGGATCGGGCGTCCGCTACCGAGCGAGATCAGGGCCCACGTCGTCGCCGCACGCGAGACGACCTTGCCGTCGAGGATCAGCTCGGTCTTGCGGATGCACGAGGCCGCCCGCCACGCGTCGACCCAGGTCTCCGCCGACAACGTCTGCCCGACCGTCACCTGCCCGAGGTAGTCGATCTCGTGGCGGCGGACCATGAACACCGCGCCGAACGTCTTGTAGTCGGGGTAGTCCCAGCCGCGCGCCCGCGAGTGGCCCATCGCGACCTCCAGCACCCACCGGAGGTAGACCTGGTTCGAGACATGGCCGACCTCGTCGATGTCGGCCTCCGTGGCGGTGATCGGCATGGTGAAGCGCGCGGACACGGCCCCTCTATACCGCGTCGCCTCTGTTACCGTTGAGTGGATGATCGACGATACGAGTCCCCGGACCCTTCGTCAGCGGCTCGAGCACGGGCAGGCAAGTGCGGCCGAGGTCGCACAGACGCTCGCGCTCGCCGCGGTCGAGGCACCGACCCGCAGTGATCGCCTCGACGCCTGCCGCCTCCTCGGTGACCTCGCCGGGCGCGCCCTCGGTGCCGACTGGGAGGTCGCCGAGCGCGCCGCGTTCGGGCTCCTCGAGGCCGCGCGGATCGCCGATACCGCCGCGGATCGACGCGGGGTTCTCGCGGCGATGGGCCGCGGGTTCCGCAACATCTGGCTCCTCCCGTTCGTCCATCGCCGGCTCTCCGATCGCGACGAGACGATCGCAGCCGCTGCACTGCAGGCCGCCGGTGGGCTCGGGTTCCCGGCTCTCGAGGAATCGGTCGCCGCGTTCGTCAACGAGACCAGCCCGGTCCAGCTCCGGCGGTCCGCGATCGCCGCGCTCGGTCGCATGGGCGCGATGAGCGCCGTCGATCGGCTCGTGCCGCTGATCCTCGGCGATCCGGGCGAGGCCGCCGCCGCGCTGACGGCGCTGACCGAGATCCGGTCGGCGGCAGGCCGCGATTCGGCGCTGCTCGTCCTCGACCACGACCTCGAGCCCGAGGTCCAGATCGCCGCCGTCCGCTACCTCGCAGAGCTCGGCGCGCTCGAAGTGATTCCGGTACTTCGCCGCCTCGCCCGCCACGACAGCGCAGAGATCCGGATCGCCTCGAGCCTCGCATCGCGCGCCCTCAAGGCCGAGCGGAGCCGGGACGCCGCCGAGCGCTTCCTCGTCGCACTCAGCGAGCCGGACCGCGCCGTGCGCGCCGTCCTCGCGCGCCGCTTGCGCACGCTGCCGGTCGCCGAGGTGATCGAGCAGGCGGAAGTGCTCCTCAGCGACGATGCGGCGGGCGTGGTCCAGATCCT
Organism: Myxococcales bacterium; assembly: GCA_031421915.1. Taxonomy (GTDB): domain Bacteria; phylum Myxococcota_A; class Polyangia; order Haliangiales; family Haliangiaceae; genus JABFXX01. The sequence goes on from JANOPP010000766.1 coordinate 3,034, forward strand.
CGGCGAGCTGCGTGATCCGGAGGTCACGCGCTACTTGCTCGCGATCAGCGATCGCGCGTCGGTGTCTGCCGACGTCCGTGCGCGCGCGATCGGTGCGATCGAAGCCGATCAGCCGTGGGAGCGCCAGGCGCTCGCGGACCTCGCGCACCGCGCCGACGCCGGCGAGGGCTCGCGCGCGGCGGCCGTTCAGGCGATGGGCGCGTTCGCGACGAGCACCGAGCTGATCGAGCGCATCGGCGATCTCGCGACCTCACCGTCGGCGCAGATCCGCGGCGCCGTGCTGTGGGCGCTCCAGCTCGCGGCGCGCGCGAGCAAGGACACCGGGCCGCTCGCGAAGCTGCTCGCACCGATGCTCGACGACACCGATCCGATGGTGCGCCGGCGCTCCGCGTACGTCGCGGGCAACCTCGGCCTCGTCGACCTCGCCCCGGCCCTCGCGAAGTTCTGTGCCGCGAGCGAGCCCCCGGATCTCCGCCTCGCCGCCTACGTGGCGCTCGGCGAGCTCGGCATGCCCGGGGTCGCGACGGAGATCGTGGCCGCGATCCGCCGCGAGGACGATCCGCGCGTGCTCGGCGCAGCGTCGAACGCACTCGTCGCTGCACGTCCCGAGGCCGCGACCATCGCGGGGCTCGCGCCGCGTGCGACCCAGCTCCTCACGGCACCGGATCCGCGCCTGCGCGAGGCCGGCGCCGAGATCGCCGGGCTCCTGGGTGGAGCCGTCCCGGCGAGCGCGATCGCTCCGCTCGCGTCCGACGAGTCTCCCGCGGTCCGCGGAGCCGCGGTGTGGGCGCTCGGCAAGCTCGCCGATCCCTCGACCGAGGCTGCGCTCCTCTCGGCGTTCCGCGACGACGATCCGGCCGTCCACGAGCGCGCCGCCGCTGGCCTACTCCGCCTCGGCACACCTGCCGCGCTCACCCAGGCGGTCGCGTTCGTCGCGGGCGATGGCGATCCGACGGCGCGCGGTGCGCTCGCCGCGGCGATCCAGATCACGGGCGCGCACGCCGCGATCCTCGCGCCGGTGATCGACGCCGGCCTCGACAAGGTGGGCCCCGACGATCCGGCGTTCGAGGATCTGTTGCGGATGAAGATCGCGGTCGCGATGCTCGATACTGCCGATGCTCCGGCCCTCGACGTCGACGCCGAGATCATCGCTTCGTTCCCGAGCTTCGCGCAGCTCACGAAGCTGTCGGGGTTCGACCAGCTGATCCGGAGCCTGCGCACCGCGGAGTCGCTGTTCCACACCACCGGCAAGCAGAAGGATGCCGACCTGTCGCCGCCGATCGGCCTGTGGATGAAGGTGCTCGAGAACTACGTCCACGCATGGCTCGGACCGCGGATGGCCGGCCTCCAGCGCGAACCGGCGGTGTTGTTCGAGTACGTCGACCGCGTGATCGGTGCGAGCTGGCCCGGCTACCAGAAGTGGCTCGAACCGAAGTGGCGCGACTCGATCGAGGTCGGTGGAGCGCGCGTCGAGGTCCCACTACGCGCGATCCCGAATGCCGTCCGCGAGCTCCAGGAGCACCGGCGCAAGCGCCTCGATTCACCGCTGTCGGTGACGGAGTGGGCACGCCTGATGGTGCTGTTCGCCGTCGATCACCAGAGCGGGTTCAAGAACCTCATGAAGGTCGGCGTCACGAACAAGTCGACCGCGGAGAAGACGGTCTCGCTCGCACATCGGCTCCACACGCTCGCTGCCGTGCGCAACCTCGTCACGCACCGCGCGAGCGCCGGCGTCGCGACCCTCGCGGCGTTCCGCAAGAGCTACTACGCCGCGTTCGAGGATCTCGTCTCGCTGGCCTGATCACAACGCGATCGTCAGACCCACGCCGAGCAGCAATGCGGACCGGACGTCGTGATCGACCTCCGCCGCCGTCTCACCGTCCGCACGCGCGAGGCCATCTTCGAGGTCGCCGTACGACGGCTTGCTGAGCTCGATGGCGAGGTGCGCGTGAAAGCTCAGGCGCCGTGATAGCGCGACGTCGATGGATCCCGCGCCGAACACGCCGATCGCCGTCGAGTCAGGATCGACCCGGACACCATCCCAGATCAGGTCCTCGATCGCGATCCACGCGAGGGTCAGGCCGCCACCGACGGCGACGTTAGCCGTCCTCCCCTGCACGACATCGACCATCACCCCCGGCTGGATCCGGATGGTCGAGACACCTGCTTCACGACGGATGTTGTCCTTCTCGATGTAGCGCGCATCGGCCGACGTGAACGACAGGCCGAGCACCCCACTGATCTTCGGCCTGAACCGATAGCTCAGCTCGGCTCCGAGGAGGAGCCCGGTCCGCGGCTCGATCGCGATGTAGTCCGTATCGCCGTCCGAGAACCGGACCAGGCCGCTCACGAAATCACTTTCGCTGACCACACCGAGGTGGGGCGTGATCGAGAACCTGGATGGCTCGGGCGTTCCTTGTGCGAGGGCGACGCTCGCTCCCATCGCAAGCACGAGCGTACAGCCGACGAGTTTGATCGGCATCGGTCACAGCGCCGGGTTGGGCATCGCGACGACCTGGATGCGATTCTCGACGGCGACCGAGACTTCAGAGCCGCCGACCGCGCCGGCCGGCGTGACGCGATTCCAGCGTACAAGCTCGATGGTGTTCTCCCGCGCTGCGTCGTTCTCGGCCTTCAGCGCGCCTCCCGCGAGCATGTAGAGCCCTGTATCGGGAATCGCGATCTTGTCGATCTCCTCGGCGTCGAGGGATGCCGAGGCGGCTTCCTCGTCCGACACCCACTTGATGGTGAGCGGCAGGGTCGAATCTACCGTCGCGCCCAGGGTCGGCTCGCTGAACGTGTGGATGTCGGGGCCGTCGACCCGGACACCGTCGACGAAATCCAAACCGCTCTCGACGTCGACGATGTAGACCTCGTCGTAGCCTGCGGCGGTCGCCTCCCAGCGATTGGAATCCTGCCGGAACACGAGCGGCACCGAGCCACCGGCGCTGGTGACCGTCACGCTGCCGGTCGTGACCGTTTGCTGGTTGAGCTGCACGCGCACCGACAGCTCCGTGTCGAAGTCGCCGGAGGCGCGAGCATTGACGAGGCGGGGCCGCGCGCGGATCTCGCCGTCGATCGCCAACGTCGACGTCCCGGTTCCGGGGTCGTTGCCGGCGCCCGGCTCGAGGTCGCTGTCGGTGCCACCGCATCCAAGTGTCGTCGTCGAAACTACAAGCATTAGGAGGTATTTCATCGCGATCGACTGATGCGAGCACCATGCCGCAGCGATGTCCGCAGGGTTATCAGGGCGACAACCGTGCGGCTTGCGCAGTTCTCGTACAGGCGTGCAAGGCTCGAACTCGGACAGCGGGATACACGCATCTACAGCGCATACATCGGCTCGATGACCTCGGGGACGCGCGGATCGAGCCCACTGGCTGTGCAGAAACCGTACGGAGAACTCTCGCAACGCCTGGGCTAGCGTTGCGTGTGATGCGGAATCGAACGTGCCTGACAAGCGTGTTGCTGATCGGCACTCGGCATCGCGTGGGCCGACACGCGCGGCGGAAGCGACGAGATCTACTTCCGGACCGTCTCCCTCTGACGCGATCGGCGACGATCTAGTTATCGCGCTTGAACGTGCTGGTCTCGATGTCGATGCGGACGGCTGCGATGCCCGGCGTCGACGAGTCCATCGTCCGGACGCCACCCGGGGTGGGCAGCATGGAGAAGTTGACGCTGCCGAGCACGTCCTGGAGGTCGACGTGGATCGGCACTTCCTTCGAACGCCCAGCCATCAGCGAGATGTCGTACCCATCGATGTCGGCCTGGAGCACCGCGGTGTCGGTGATCTTGAACGGCTCCGTGGAGCCTCCGATCACGACCGTGCCGAGGATCTCGTACGACGGCGCGGCGCCGCCGCCATCGATCTGAAGCGAGACCTTGGAGTACAGGCCCGGCTGGGCGAGCGGGAACGAGATCGGGAAGGGGAACTGGGTTGCGGACCACGCGACCATGAAGTTGGTCTCGGTTGTCTCGACCGTCGATCCGGTGTCCCCGATCACCTCGAGGCGGGCGAGCTTGAACGTGGCCGAGGAGATCGACACGCCACTCCCGAA
>JANOPP010000767.1:0-9687 GCA_031421915.1 Myxococcales bacterium
GGCAAGGAGATCGAGGACGAGACAGCGAAGCTCGAGAGCTATCGCCAGCTCAAGCCACCTCCGGCCGAAGCACCGCCCGGGTCGATCCCACTTCCTGCGCGCACGACCACCGGGCCACGCGGCACGGGACCGAACCCCGCCACGCCTCCGCCGCCGCGCCGCTCGTCGACGCGCGGCATGGACGCGCAGGTGCCCGCCGGCACCAAGCCGCCGCCGCCGCCGGTCGGCGGTCGCGTCTCGCAGCAGTTGCCGGCGATCTCGTCCGGCGCGACTCCGGCGTCTGCGAAGAAGCACACCGATGACGCGGGCGGTCTCGCCTGGGACGACGACGAGCTCGAGACTCAGATCTACGATAACCCCGAGGACGATCCGAAGAATCGCGCCTCGACGTCGCCGAAGCCGATGAGCAAGGGACTGCCGCTCGTCGCGGCCCCGACGCCGAGCCCGGATGATCTGCATGGCGTGCCGCCGCGGATGACGACGCGCGGAATGTCCGCGACGCCTGACATCCCGTCGCTCGCGTCGGCCAACTCCGCGACTGCCTCGCCCACGATGACCGGTGCAGGTCCCGACCTGTCGTCCCTCGTCTCGACGGCGAAGGGCTGGGAGTCGGGCCACGCTCCGCCGAACCCCGCCGCGACGCTCAACGGCGTCGGTGCGAACGGCACCAACCTCGCGACCGGCTCGAACAAGGCCGTCGTCCCGATGCCGCCCGATACGCGCCAGCCGCTGTTCGACTCGCAGCGCATCGACAAGTCCGCGCCGTTCGATCCGATGGCGTCGTTCGGCGCTGGCATGAAGCGTCAGGGCGGCAACCGCGGCATCCTGATGATGGCGGTCGGCGGTGCAGCCGTCGCCGCGATCGCGGTGATCGCGGTGATCGCGATGTCGGGTGGTGAGAAGAGCTCGACCCCGTCGACCGGTTCGGCCGACCAGCCGTCCGTCGCCACGAACCCGAACCCCGCGCAACCAGAGCCGAGCACGACCGTCGCAGGCGATCAGAACACGGGCTTCGATCTCTACGTCTCGCCCGCGGGCGTGACGCAGTGGAAGCTCGACGGCGAGTCGCGCACCGACAAGCTGCCGTCGCGCATCCGTGGCATCTCGCCCGGCGCACACACGGTCACGATCGATCCTCCGCCGGGTTTCCTCAGCGAGACCAAGCAGATCAACGTCGAGCTCGGCAAGGCGCCCAAGGTCGAGATCCCGCTGTCGCCCGTGGAGGGCATCCACGGCGTGTTCGAGAGCACGCCGCCGGGCGCCAATGTCTCGCTGATCATCGACGGCAAGCGCGAGACGCTCGGTCCGTCGCCCGCGAAGGCGCCGCTCAACCCGCGCATGACCTACCAGGTGCTGTTCGAGAAGCCGGGCTACGTCTCGGTGAATCGCCCGATCGTGATCAGCGGCATCCTCGAGGAGAAGATCGCCGTCTCGCTCGAGAAGGCCGGCACCGTCGCGGCCGCGATCCCCGACGTGAAGCCCGACACCCGGGTCAAGCCGGTCGGTCCAATCACCAAGCCCGATACGCGTGTCGAGAAGCCGATCACGACCAAGGTCGATACGAAGCCAGATACGAAGCCAGATACCAAGCCCGACACGAAGGTCGGCAACGACACCAAGGTCGCGGCGGGTTCGGGCACGCTGATGCTCGGCTCCAAGCCGTCGTGTGACATCTATGTCGACGGTTCGAACACGGGGCTCCACACACCGCAGCGCGCGATGAAGCTGGCGGCCGGCAAGCACCGCATCACGCTGATCAACAACGAGTTCGGGATCAAGGAGACCTTCGTCGTCGACATCAAGGCAGATGCGACGGAGAAGGCGATCAAGGACTTCAGCGACCGCTTGCCGAAGTAGCGCGCGCGGTAGAGTCAGCTGATGCGGGTGGCACGGTTCGCGTTCGAGCGCGGCGGGTTGCTCGCGCTGGCCGCGCTGGTCGTCTATGCGATCGCGGCGCCGAGTCACATCGTCGACGCGGACAACGCCGAATTCACGACCCTCGGGGCGATCGGAGGAGGTGGGCACCCGTCGGGTTACCCGCTGTACCTGATGTACCTGCGCGCCACGCAGTGGCTCCCCGGGAGCAGCCCGGCGCACACCGCGTCGCTCGCGACGGTGCTGCTCGCGAGTCTCCAGGTCTGGGTCCTGTTCCAGGCGGCGCGCGCATGGGGCGCGAGCGTGCTCGCAGCGTCGATCGCGGTGGCTGTGTTTGCGGCCGGTCCGTTCGTGCTGCGCATGAACATCCAGGTCGAGGTGTTCGCGCTCAACGGGCTCGTTGCGGCATCCGTGCTGTGGCTCGCGGGGGAGCGCGGTCCCGTGCGCGGCGTCATGCGCGCAGCGCTGCTCGGCCTCGTCGCTGGTCTCGGGATGAGCAACCACCTGACGTGCACGCTGCTCGCACCGGTCGGGATCTGGGGCATCGTCTGCGCGTGGCGGGAGGCGACGGGATCAAAGCCCATGGTTCTCGCCGCGGCGGTTGGCGGCGTGGTGCTCGGCCTCGTGCCGTACGCATACCTGTTTGTCACCGACGAGAACCTCATGGCGTGGCGCGCGCCGCAGTCGTTCGGAGACCTCGTCGCGATCTTCTTGCGCACCGACTACGGCACGACCTCGGTCGGCATCTCCGGCAACGCTCCGGTCGATTCGATCGCGAGTCTCGGTGCGTACGCCGTGTACGTCGCGCGGTCTCTCCTGTACGGGCTACCGCTGATCGCGCTCGGCGCGCTGCTCTCGCGGGTCATGCGGCCCGCCGACGGAGAATCTCGCGGCAGCTGGATCGCGCTCGCGGCGAGCTGGCTCCTCGCGGGCGTCGTGCTGACCTGGATCGCTGACGCACCCACCGTCGGCAGTGGTCTGTTCGTCGTGCGCCGCTATCAACTGCTGTCGGTGCTCGTCCTCGTGATCCCGATCTCGATCGGCATCGACTTCCTCGCGGCGCACTTCCGCGCAGCGCGCGGGGGCTCGACGCCCTCCGCATGGCAGAGCGCCGTCGCGGCGAGCGTCGTGTTCGTGCTGCTCGCCGTGCTCACGATCCCGCGCGTCCGCGCGCTGCACTCGCCCGCCGTCGAGCTCGCAGCGCGCAACATGCTCGGAACGCTACCAGCCGGATCCGTCGTACTCGGCGAGGGCGACGAGCTCCACGCCGGAACGCGCTACCTCCAGCTCGTGCTCGGGATCCGGACCGATGTCACGTACATCCACCTCGCCGGTCTCGGCTCGCCCTGGTATCGAGAGAAGTTCCGTGCCTACGGAATCCCGGTCGACACGCTGCGCGGAAAGACCGCGCTCGCCGACCTCGCGCGTGGGATCCACGCGAGCAAGCGGCCCCTGTTCGTCGTGTCGCGCAGCCTGCCGTTCTTGCACGAGATGCCGAGCTACCCGCACGGCTTCTTGCTCCGCGTCCTCCCCGAGGGAGCCCGAGCCCCGACGCTCGACGAGGTGGTCGAGCTCGACCGGACGATCTACGCCGCGTTCGATCTCGATTATCCGAAGCCCGGGCCGAACGACGAGCTCGCGATGGTCGTGCATCACCGCTACGCCTCGACCTGGGTGCTCCTCGCCGGCGCGCTGCGCTCGGCGGGACGCTCGCAGGACGCCTCGGCTGCCGAGGACATCGCGCGGCAGCTGCTGCCTGAGTGAGAACCGACAGCTGGGGCCCTCCCCCCTAGTTCTGGCAGCGGGCGGCGTGTTCGCGCAGCGCGGCGGCGTAACCCGCGTTGATCGCGAGCGAGCGCGCGATGCTCGCGCAGCCGCGCGCCTTGTCGCCGGTCGAGAGCTGCGCCAGGCCGAGGTTCAGCCACGCGCGAAAGTGCGCAGGGTTGACCTCGGTCGCATGTGCGAGCGCGACCGCCGCGCGCGCGGGCTCTCCGGTGCGCAGCCTCGCGACGCCGAGGTTATTGAGCGCGACGACGTTGTCGGGATCGAGCTCGATGGCGCGCTCGAACCGCTCGGCAGCGTCGGGCCACTCTCCGGCCAGCGCGAGCAAGAAGCCGACGCGGTAGTGCGCCATCGAGCTGTCGGGCGCCATCGTCACCGCGTGCGCGTAGAGCGTCCGGTTGTTCTGCCAGACTGGCACCTGGATCACCGAGACCGCGATCCAGACCACGACGGCGAGCCCGCCCGCGATCGCGAGCGGCGTGCGGATGCGTGGACGATGCGCGACGAGCCACCGGGCCCCAGCGGTCAGTGCGAGCGCGAGCCCGAAGATCGGCGCGTAGAAGTAGCGATCGGCGACGACGCCGGTCGAGGCGATCGGCACCGCGGCCGGCGCGATCAGGATCGCTGTCCACACGAGACCAGCGAGCGCGGTGCGTGCCTCCCGCGACAGGGCGGCGCGCCGCGCGGCAAGGCCGAACCCGACGAGGAGTCCGAGGGCGAGCGCGGCGCCAGGGATCGCGAAGGCCGGGTGGCGGAGGCGCTCTGTCGACAGGTCGAACGGCAATACCAGGATGCGGAGGTACTCGAGCCAGACGCCGGGCAGGCCGAGCACGCCGCCCGCGAGCGCGGTCCCGGTCGTCGACGTGACGATCGCGGCGCGCAAGACGAAGTAGCCGAGCGCCGCGACCACGAGCACCGCGGGAACCCACCATCGCGCACGCAGCGTGCGCTCGACGAGCGCGACCGCGGCGATCACGACCGGAAGACCGACGTAGGCTTCCTTCGAGAGCAGCGATGCGAGGAAGCTCAGTGCCGCGAGGGCCGTCCAGCCGGCGGCGCGCGTGCGCTCCCTGGCGTCGAGGGCGCGCAGGGCGGCGAGGCTCGCGGCGAGGACGAACACACCGGCGAGGACGTCGGCGCGCCCCGAGATGTACGCGACCGCCTCGATCTGGATCGGGTGCAGCGCGAACATCGCCGTCGGAACGAGCGCGAGCGGACCACCGATCCAGCGGCGGGCGAGGGCGTAGGCGAGCAGGATCGCGAGCGCGCCGAGGAGGAGGTTGACCGCGTGGAGCGGCACCGGTGCGCGTCCCCACAGCTGGACGTCGACCCACAGCGAGGCGAAGAGGAGTGGGCGGTAGCTGTCGTACGCGAGCTCGATCGTCGACAGCTCCGTGAGCGCCCGGTCCGTGCGCGCGGTCTGCGTCTGCCCGAGGCCTTCGAGGAGAGGGCGATCGAAGGCGGCGTTGTGCTCGATCTCGCGAACGTCGTCCCAGACGAAGTCGTAGGACAGCGCGCGGCCGAGGAGGAGGAGGTAGGCGGCGAGGAGCGCCGCCAGGATGGCCCACTCCGTTCGCCGCGACACGGGCATCAGGGTGTTCCAGGAGCTGGCGGCGCGGGGTCGTCGGTCAGCGCGTCGAGGCGTTCGAAGCCCTCGGAGCCGACCACGTCGCGCCCACCGGTCGCGAGATCCGCGAGGTTGAAGCCCGGCGCGATCGGCGGGCCCACGAGCACGAACATCGTGGAGGGGATCGCAGGACGAGTCGCGTGCCACGTGCGTTCGAACTGCTTGCGCGCGATCAGCATCTCGGCTGCGATCTCGTCCGAGCTCTCGCTGGTGAGGCTCGCGATCTGCTCGACGATTCGCTCGCGCGCGGCGCGGTCGTCGGTGATCAGCAGCATCTCGCGGAGGCCATCGAGGGCGCGCTGGTGCTGGCCCAGGCGCGTGCGCAGGTTTGATGCGATGAGGGCGCTGCCGGCGGGCGCGTTCGGCTTGCGTGCAGCCGACTCGAGCAGCAAGGCGCCCTTCTGGTTCCACTCGCGACGCTGCGCGGGGTCGTCGGTCGCCAGGTCGACGAGGTAGATCTGACCGGCGAGGTTGGGGTAGCGCCAGTACGTCGGAAATTCGCGCGCGGCCTTCTCGAGGAGGGCGATCGCGCGCAGGTGCGCCGCGTTGTCGACGCCGCGGCGCGCTGAGGTCGTGGCCACGGCGCCGAACTCGTAGTTGCGTCGGAACTTTGGATCGAGGGCCGCGATCGCCTCGGTGAGCGACGCGATGGCGTGAGCCTCGTTGTCGGGCGAGCCGTAGTAGCCGACGAGGCGGACGAACAGGAGGTCTGCTGCGAGCTCCCTGTAGCCGAGCGTGAGCATCGGGGCGGAGGAGGCGGAGGGCGCGTAGGGTGTATCCGCGAGAACCTGGTCCGTGCGCTCGGCCGCGGCGCGAACACGTGCAAGCCGCGCGGTCCCGACGCCGACCACGAAGATTGCCGCGACGATCGCGATCCTCATCATCGCACTATAGCCGAAGACCGAAACGCGAAACGCCGCCCGGGTGGGCGGCGCCAGCGTGAATCAGACCGAGGCGGAGATTAGTCCGAGTTCGGCGGGGGCTCGACGATAACGGCCTGGGCATTGCCCTGGGTCGCCGTCAGATTCAGGATGTAGGTGATGAGCGTGGTGTCGCAATCGAGGTCGCCGATTGCCAGGGCGGTCGCGGCCTGCGCGCCCGGCGTATAGGTGTACGAGAACAGGTTCGGCTCGTCGATCTGGAAGTCGAGTGCCTGCCAGCCGGAGCTGTCCTGCCACACGGTGTAGTTCACGGTGAACTTGTTCCCTGGCTGGCCACACTGCGCAGGAGTCACCGCTGGGAACTCCGCGCCACCTAGCGGCACGAACTCCGAGTTGGTGGAGTAGTAGACCTTGGAGTTCTTCCCCAGCTTGTTGAGCTGGAGAGCAGCCTCCGTCTTCTTCGACTTCTTCATGTAGTCCATGAAGGCAGGAATCGCGACCGCGGCGAGGATGCCGATGATCGCGACCACGATCATCAGCTCGATGAGTGTGAAGCCGCGTTGTTTGAGTTTCTTGATCATGTTGGTGACGGTAGCAAGAGCAACGCACGTGCCAGCAGTTTCTGGCGCTAAGTTCCTGTAGCGCGGCTTCGTGAGGCCCAAAGGTGACATTTCACGGCACCCCCCCGGGTCAATTCTCGCGCTTCACGATGTAGTTCTATGTCGGCTCGCTGTCGTCAGGCTTCTCCTCGCCACGCTCGAGGCCGAGCTTCTCGAGCCGGTAGCGCAGGGAGCGAAAGCTGATCCCGAGCAGGACCGCTGCTCGCTTGCGGATCCCACCCGCGCGCTCGAGTGCGCGAACCACCCACGTCCGCTCGTAGTCGCTGAGCAGCCGATCCAGATCGACCCCCTCGGCGGGCAGCTCGAGCGGCGCCTCGGCGGGGACTTGCTTGGCGCGAACATCGGGCAGGTCGGCGACCCCGATGCTCGGGCTCGAGGACAGGGCGAACGCCCGCTCGATCATGTTCTCGAGCTCGCGCACGTTGCCCGGGAAGTCGTAGCTCTCGAGCTTGCGCATCGCTTCGGGGGTCAACTGCGCGGGGCGCCGGTGCTCGGCGGCGAACTGGCGGATGAAGTGCTCGGCGAGGAGGGGGATGTCCTCGCGGCGGTGGCGCAGCGGCGGGATCCACAGCTGGATCACGTTGAGCCGGTAGAACAGGTCAGCGCGAAACGCTCCACGTGCGACTTCGGCCTCGAGATCGCGGTTGGTCGCGGCGACCACGCGGACATCGACCTCGAGCTCCTCGGTCCCGCCGACCGGCTTGACCTTGCGCTCCTGGAGCGCGCGCAGGATCTTGACCTGCAGGTTGAGCGACAGCTCGCCGATCTCGTCGAGGAACAGCGTGCCGCCATCGGCCTCCTGGAACAGGCCGCGCTTGTCGTTGACCGCGCCGGTGAACGAGCCCTTCTTGTGTCCGAACAGCTCGGACTCCATGAGCTCCTCGGGGATCGCGCCGCAGTTGACCGCGACGAACGGCATCTTCGCGCGCGAACCCTCGGTGTGCAGCGCGCGCGCGACGAGCTCCTTGCCCGTGCCGCTCTCGCCGGTGATCAGCACGCTCGACCGCGTCGAGTGGATCTTGCCGATCACCTCGAACAACGTCTGCATCGAACGGCTCTTGCCGAGCAGTCGCGCGAGCCGGAAGCGTCCGGCGACCTGATCGCGGAGGGCGAGGTTCGCCGCGACGAGGGCGCGCTTCTCGAGCGCTCGCTCGATCACCGCGTTGATCTCGTCGACGTGAAACGGCTTGGTCAGGTAGTCGTAGGCGCCCTGCTTCATCGCGCTGAGCGCGGTCTCCTTGGTCGCGTACGCCGTCACGAGGATCACCTCCGGCGTGACGTTCGGCGTCTCGGCGGACCCGGAGCTCTTGATCGCCTTGAGTACGCCGAGGCCATCGATCTCCCCCGGCATGCGGAGATCCGTGATGACGACGTCGATGTGCTTCTCCCGAAGGCGCTCGAGTGCCTCGGCGCCGCTCGTGGCGACCGTCACCTCGTGGCTTGCACGCCGCAGACAGATCGCGAGGAACTCGCGCATCGACTGTTCGTCGTCGACCACAAGGATCTGCGCCACCCCTGCACTATGGCATAGGGGGACGGCTATCATCGACGCCTTGCGAGCTTGGCTGTCAAACGTGGCGTTCCAACGCGGCGGCCTGATCGCGCTCGCGACGCTCGTGCTCTACGTCTGGATCGCCCCGACTCACATCGTCGATGGCGACAATGCGGAGTTCGCCACGCTCGGCCTGGTCGGCGGCGTCGCGCATCCGTCAGGCTACCCGCTCTACCTGATCTGGTTGCGGTTGACGTCGTGGTTGCCGGGCGAGAGCCCCGCTCACACCGCGGCGATCGCGACGGCGATCCTCGGTGCGGCGCAGGTGCTGGTGCTGCACGCCGCGTGTCGTGCGTGGGGCGCCCGTGCGACAGCAGCATCGGTGGCGGTCGCGATCTTCGCCGCGGGTCCCGTCGTGCTCCGGATCCAGACCGAGGCCGAGGTGTTCGCGCTCAACGGGCTCGCGGTGGCGACCATCCTGTGGCTGGCCGCTGCACAGGGTCCGCTCCGCGGCGTGTGGCGCGTTGCCGTGCTCGGCCTCGTCGCGGGGCTCGGTCTCTCGAACCACCTGACGTGCGTGCTGATGGCGCCGGTCGGGATCCTTGGTGTGGTGCGCGGCATGCGCGAGACACGAGTGCCCAACGTTTCACTGATCGGAATCGCGGTCGCGGGACTCGTCGTCGGTCTGACCCCGTACCTCTATCTGCTGGCGACCCCCGAGACCCCGATCTCCTGGGGGCGGCTCGAGGACTTCACCGGGCTCGTTCGCCACTTCCTGCGCGCCGACTATGGCGGCGCCGGTCAGTTCTCGCCGCACGGGTCTGATGTGGCGATCGTGACGAGCTGGGCGGCGCTCGCGATGACACTCGGGCGTGCGTGGTTGTGGCTGCCTCTCGGCCTCGGCCTCGGAACGCTCGGCTATCACCTCGCTCGCCCTCAAGGTCCCGAGTCGCGCTGGAGCTGGGCGCTGCTCGGAGCCGTGATCCTGGTGTCGGGGCCGTTGCTTGCGAGTCGGTTCAACGTCAACCCAGTCGGGGTCGGGCTCTACGTCTGCCAGCGCTTTCACATTCTGCCCGCACTGGTCCTCGCAATTCCCGTGGCGGTCGGCTTCAGCCACGTTGGTGCCCATCTGCAACGGCGCAGCCCGAGCATGGCACTGCGTTCGAACGCGCTCGGCGGCCTGATCGCGGCCGTCGCGCTGATCGCCGCGGTCGGGCTTTCGCTGCCACACATCCTCCGTGTGCACTCGCCTGCGGTCGAACTAGGTCTCAAGAACACGCTGCGGTCCCTACCTCCGAACGCCGTCGTGATCGGCACGTCGGATCTCTCGCATTTCGGTAACGGCTACCTTCAGGTGGCGCTTGGAATGCGACCCGACGTCACTTCGATCGCGTGGCCGCAGGTTCCGTC
>JANOPP010000768.1:0-2253 GCA_031421915.1 Myxococcales bacterium
CGCCGGCTCCTCTTCGACGTCGGCGTCCTCGTGGTGCATCGCGTCGGAGCGTAGGGCCTCGGGATCGACGTGAGCGAGATCGAATCGCTCCATGTACGTCACCGCGAGTTCGCGGAAGATATAGTCGATGATCGAGGTCGACATCTTGATGTGCGGGTTGCCCTGCACCACGCCGTTGGGCTCGAACCGCGTGAACGTGAACGCGTAGACATACTCCTCGAGCGGCACGCCGTACTGCAGACCCAGGCTGCACGAGATCGCGAAGCAGTTCATCAAGCTCCGGAAGGCAGCGCCCTCCTTGTGCATGTCGATGAAGACCTCGCCGATCGAACCATCTTGGTACTCGCCGGTGTGGATGTAGACCTTGTGGCCGCCGATGGTGGCCTTTTGCGTGTAGCCACCGCGACGATCGGGCATGCGCCGGCGCTTGGCCAGGTAGCGATAGACCATGCGCTCGGATACCCGCTCGACCTCGGTCCGCGGCGCTGCCGCGATAGGCACCACGTTGTCCTGGACGTCATCATCGTCGAAGTCGCCGGTGACGTCGTCGATCATCGAAGACGACAGCGGCTGGCTGAGCTTGCTGCCGTCGCGGTACAGCGCGATGGCCTTGAGCCCGAGCTTCCACGACGCCATGTAGACGTCCTCGACCTCGACCACGGTGGCGCTGGCCGGCATGTTGATGGTCTTGCTGATCGCACCCGAAAGGAACGGCTGCGCGGCCGCCATCATGTGCACGTGGGCCATCGGTGCGATGAAGCGCTTGCCATAGCGACCGCAGCGGTTGGCGCAGTCGAACACCGGCAGGTGCTCGGCGCGGATCGCTGGGGCACCCTCGATGGTCATCGTGCCGCAGACGTAGTCGTTGGCGAGGCGGATCTCCTCGGCGGAAAAGCCGACCTCGCGCAGCAGATCGAAGGTCGGATCGGAGAGCTGATCGTCGGTGAAGCCGAGCACGCCTTTGCAAAAGTCGTCACCGAGGGTCCAGCGGTTGAACGCGAACCCGATCTCGAACGCAGCCGGTAGTTCGGCCTCGATCTTGGCGATCAACTCGCCGGTGAAGCCCTTGGACTTGAGCTCGGCGTGCGTGACCCGCGGGCTGCCAATCAGACTGCCCGCGCCGCGACAGTAGCGAACGATGCCTTCGACCTCGCTCGCCGAGTAGCCCAGACGGCGCAAGGCCGCCGGGACCGACTGGTTGATGATCTTGAAGTAGCCGCCACCGGCGAGCTTCTTGAACTTCACCAGCGCGAAGTCGGGCTCGATCCCCGTGGTGTCGCAGTCCATCAGCAGGCCGATCGTGCCGGTCGGTGCGATGACCGTGACCTGGGCGTTGCGATAGCCGTGGGTTTCGCCGAGCTGCAGCGCGAGGTCCCACTGCTGCCGCGCGGCCGCGAGCAGGTTGGTCGGACACTTCGCGGGGTTGATCCCCGCGGGCAGCACCGCCAAGCCCTCGTAGTCCGAGGACGCTGCGGCCTGCGAGGCATCGTAGGTCGCACGGCGATGGTTGCGGATGACCCGCAGCATGTGGCTGCGGTTGGCTTCGTAGCCGGGGAAGGTCCCGAGCTCGCTGGCGAGCTCGGCGCTGGTCGCATAGCTTGCGCCGGTCATGATCGCCGTGATCGCACCGCAGATCGCGACGGCCTCGGCGGAGTCGTACGGCAGACCCGAGACCATGAAGTAGGAACCGAGGTTGGCGTAGCCGAGTCCGAGCGTGCGGAAGCGATAGCTGAGCTCCGCGATGCGGCGGCTGGGGAACTGCGCCATCAACACCGAGATCTCGAGCGTGATCGTCCACAGACGGCACGCGTGCAGCACCGCGGGCACGTCGATCTGTCCGAGCAACTCGGCACGGTCACCCTGGTTGGGCGTGAGCAGCTGCATCAGGTTGAGCGACGCAAGGTTGCACGCCGTGTCGTCGAGGAACATGTACTCGCTGCACGGATTGCTCGCGTTGATGCGACCATCCGAGGGGCAGGTGTGCCACTCGTTGATGGTGGTATCGAACTGGAGACCGGGGTCGGCGCACGACCAGGCGCCCAGCGCGATCCGATCCCACAGCTCGCGCGCCGGCAAGGTCTTGGCGACCTTGCGGTCACAGCGACGGACCAGCGACCAGCTGGTGTCGTCCTCGACCGCCTGGAGGAAGTCGTTGGTGATGCGCACCGAGTTATTGGAGTTCTGGCCCGAGACCGTGCCGTAGGCCGCCGAGTCCCAGCCGGTGTCGTATTCGTCGAACTCGATGCGGGTCGC
>JANOPP010000769.1:0-1558 GCA_031421915.1 Myxococcales bacterium
GTCGCCGCCGGTCGTGTCGTCACCGCCCGGCGGCATGCCACTGCCCTCGCTCATGCGGAACACGAACACGTCGGCCTCGTAGTCGTTCACCCACACGAATACGTTGCGGGTCGGCGCGTAACGGAACCGCGTGAACGCGCCGCCCGATCCGGTGATCGGCCCGGGGTCGGCGCCCTGGGTCTCGTGGATCGAGAAGGTCGCGGCCTGGGGATCGTAGGTGTAGACGTCGAGTCCGCCGCCCCAGACGACAAAGCGTGCACCGACGGGATCGAAGTCGATGCCGGGGCTACCGTCGCCGAACAACGTCGGCACGTCGGGGCCGGAGATCTCCACGGCCTGGACGTACGTGTCGGTCGCGATGTCGTAGGTGTCGAGCCGCCCATCGCCGATGATCACGATCCGCCGGGCATCGGGATCGAGCGCGACCGCGACGTCGTCCTGGTAGAAGCCGCCGTCAGACTCGGCACGCCCGGAGAACACGTCGAGCGCGGGATCGTACTCGTACATGCGCGTGTTCGATCGGCGGAAGATGTGGCCGGTGACCGGATCGTAGACCGACGGAT
The DNA here is from genome assembly GCA_031421915.1 of Myxococcales bacterium. Classification (GTDB taxonomy): domain Bacteria; phylum Myxococcota_A; class Polyangia; order Haliangiales; family Haliangiaceae; genus JABFXX01. The sequence goes on from JANOPP010000769.1 coordinate 564, forward strand.
CGCCGTAGCCCTGCTCGCCGGGTCCATCGACGTGACGCGTCCACGCGGCGTCGGTGAACGAGTAGCGCCACGTGCTGACGGCGTAGTTCCCCGACTGCCACAGAGATCCGCCCATGGCGAACAGCGAGTCGATCGGTGGCGGCACGTAGGTTAGGCCGGCATACGTGTGGCGCGAGCCGGGGTTACCATCCGCGTACTCGTCGAAGCCGCCGCCCTCAGGGATGTCGGAAAGCGTCGACGGTCCCCACGGCCGTGACCACTCCAGCGCGTGTAGATCGAAGGCGTAGACCTCGTTGCCGCGGTAGTCGTTGTGGCCTCCACCCCACAGTACGAGCCGACCGCGCGAGCCATCCATCGCGCCGCCGCCCCACGCCGCGATCACGTTTTGGCAGTAGAAGTTCCAGTCGTACCCAGGCTCGTTGGGAGGACACACCCCGCGCATCGGCGTGTTGGGGATCGCGTACCAGGTGCCCGGTGGTAGCTCGTCGATCGCGTCGGCGAGCGCACCGGTCGATGCCGACAGTGCCAAGATCGGTGAGACGAGCGCGAGCGCGAGGCGACCGACGCGAAGGTTCATCCCACGGATGGTCGCACGGGGGCGTCCAAACGGCTCACCAGTCGCGTCCGGACCCCCGAGCGCCGGTCAGGCCTGAGGCCGGGCGCTGGTGACCGGTCGGCATGGCTCACACGGGCGTGGATCTCAGCCTGAGCGGGGCGGACGCGTGGTTCGTGCGGGCGTGGGAGCAGTGGCGGGCGCCGGTGAGCCGTTTTCTCGGGCTCGTGCGACTGCGGTCGCACCCATGCCGAGGCTGCACCAACTCTCTCCTCTACTGGTCGCCTGTCTGCCGTTCGTGCCCGCCGTCGCGCTTGCCCTGGACGATCCCATCGTCTATGTGCGCTGCCCCCGAACCACCGACGACTTGACGCTGCCCAACGGCACCACCTTCCTCGGGCTCGACATCTACGACGTGTTGCCTGACGTGACCCATTTCTTC
>JANOPP010000770.1:0-2448 GCA_031421915.1 Myxococcales bacterium
TGTCGACCGTGGCCATGAACGCGAACTTCTCGAAGATCCGGCGCACGTTCGGCGAGAACCCGTTGATCAGGTCCTCGAGGTTGTCGCGCATGTCGTCCGGCGCATCGAGCAGGCCTTTCATCGTGAAGGCTGAGTGATTCCAGAACGGGAAACCGGTGATCGGCGCCAGGAACATGCGCAGGTCATAGCCCTTCGGCGCGATCTCCTGGTGCTTGGCCAGGACCGTGGCCTTCGTCGGCTCGAGCAGGCAGTCCAGCCGGCGCAACACGGTGAACGGCAGGATGACCCGGCGGTATTCGGGCTCGCGGAAGGCGCCACGCAACAGCTCTGCGCTTTTCCAGATCAGCTCGGCGAGGTTGCCGCGGCCGTTGGTGGCGGCTGCCGACTGATCGGCGGTCTTGGAATCGGGATTTTTGGACATGGATGACATCTGAGCTCAGCGGACTGCGGGCGCGGGCGGCTTCTTCCGCTGGCGGGGCATGTGTTTGGTGGTTGCGGGCGACTTGGCGGGTGCTGCGATGGACTTGGCTGTCGGCAAGCGACCAGCTTTCATCGCCGCCGACCGCTCCGGTTGCGGTGCTCGAACCCGGCCTGGCTCGAAGCCTGTGGTGTCGACTTCGAACCGGTGACAGCCCAGCCGGGCGAGGAAACCCGCCAAGGTGGAGAGCGCAGCGAAAGTGCGCACCTGGTCGTGGGCGTTTGCAAGCAGAGCCAGGCCATCGCCGAAACGGATCTCGACAACGAAGTGACCTGTGCGGCCCACGGCCTTGATGCCGGTGGGCACCTGGGCCGCGATCAGCCCGCGCAGTGGTGCTTCCTGCAGGAGCGCTGGCGCGGGCTTTGGCGCTTCAGCGGGCGGGTTGTTCGTAGGCTTCGTCGACATGAAGCCAGTATGGCGCAGTTTATAAGAACCATGTTTCGTTCTTGACCCATCGCGTCACCTTCAGTTGGTCGCTGGCATTGAATCTTCCGTTTCGAGCAACGCCAGCGTCACCGTCCTACCCTCAGACCACCATGGTGTCAACTTATGGACACTTGGCGACTCGACAAGCCGGTGGCTGAGCCTTCAGCATCGACTCATGAACAAAACAAAGAAACGGGCGCGATTGGCCAGACTCAAGCGATGTCTGCACAGCCCCCGGGTACCTCACCCCATGTCAACGACGGCAAGCCGGCACATTCCAAGCACCGCGAGAGATGAAGTGAAAGCCGAGAAAATACACTTTGAGTGCATGAACTGCGAACGGAGCTTCAGCGATCGATGGTTCGAGGTCGGTCGCAGTTTCGAGCGAGTGCGATTCAATCGTCCCACCGCAATGAACGAAGTCGAAATCACCGATGCCGATGGAATCGGTGTCTTCTGCTCAAGAGATTGCCGCGACTCCTGTCGGGGGGCGCTGATGCAAAACGAACAAGTGCCCGTTCCCTCGGATCGTCCCGGAATCGAGCCTGTCGAGCGATGCGCCAAGTGCACAGGCCCGGTCGACATGAGCGACTGGCACCTGACGTACACCGAGGGCGAGTGCGAAGAAATCGAGTTCGGAGTGAGAGTAAACGATTTCGACTACGTCGCTGTGGTGTGCAGGGTGTGTGAACAACCGCAGAAGGTCTCACGCAGCACGCCAATTGAATGAACGGCTAGGCCTTCCCGCACCCCGCACCCCGCACCCCGCACCCCGTACAGAAGAGAGGAAATCATGAAACCGATCCTTGACCTGAGAAGTACAGAATTCGCGCCCACACCTCGCGGTCTTGCCGCCGCAATGCTTCGTGCCTTGGGCGCCGACGAAGCACAGGCTCACACGAGCACAGAGGTCGCCTTTTCACGCGCCATCGCCGTAGTCAAGTCACGGGCCGTCAAGTCCATCGTCGTCGATCACCGGCGACTTGAAAGTTCCGAAGGGTCCCGGATGTGGCAGAACTGGGAGAACGCCATTTTTTCCATCGTTGCGTCTGGCATTGAAGTTCACTTTGCCACGCCAGTTCGGCCGACGCGACGGTCGTCTGCACAGTTCCTTCGGCGTCTCGATCCAAGCCGCCGCATCTTGCGGGTGCGGTCCTCGGCGCGAAACCAAGACACCTGATGCAGGATCGTGCCGTCGCGCACTTCTTTAGAGCGGCAATGGTTTGTTGAAAACCGAAGGCCTTGACACAGGCCCATCGATACCGAGCAGCATCTGGTCGTTGAATTCAATCAGGGCCTGCTGGGGCGCGTGCCGTGCTTGCCGCGCGCCTTTACTCCGTGCGTCTTGGCCTTGGGGAGAATCCGAGGGCGTCTTTCCTCAGTGAACCCTGGATCCGCAGAGTCGGCCAATCTCTGTCGAACGGTTTCATGGCTCACCCCGAGTTCAAGTCCGATCGATCTGTGACTTCGCCCGGGGGTCGCAAGGTGGTTCAATCTGTCCACGTTCACGTAGTCCTCGGCGTCGACCTTTCGCCCAGCGCACA
>JANOPP010000771.1:0-3479 GCA_031421915.1 Myxococcales bacterium
GGCATACCCCCGGGGCGGACGCAGGGTGCATGGACCCTATGACATTCAGGTGATCCCGGCCTCGAACCAGGCTCAGTCGGCCGGCGTCGTCGAGCGCCAGACCTGCACGTACGGCGCGCCGCGCGCCACGTACACATGGCCCGCATCATCGAAGGCGACGGACCGCAGCTGCGACGCAGGCGTGACGTGACCATCGACCTTGATCGTGTACGTCGCGGTCAGCTCGCCGAGGCCACCATCGCTGTAGACGCGCCAGACATCAGGTGAGCCGGGCATGGTCGAGATCAGGCTGCCGCGCGACGTCAGGTACGCGAGGCTCCGATCGCCTTTGACGCCCGTGGCGGTCCATGTCGCGCCCTGGTCGGCGGACACCGCATCGGTCGAGATCCACGAGCCCGTGCTCGTGATGCCGACGAAGCGATGGACCTCGCCACTGATCTCGCCGCCCTCGGGGCGCGTCGCCATCGCGTCGTACGCGACAGCCCACGTCGCGCCGGCGTCGCTGCTCTTTCACACCGTCGAGTGCCAGGTGTCGGTCCCGACGACGGACTCGCCGGTGAACCGCCCGACGTGGAGGGTCCCGTCGAGGCCGTGGGCGAACGCCTCCGGCTCGTCGGCCAAGAGCCCCGTGCCGGCGGCGGCGGCCCACGTCTGGCCAGCGTCGAGGCTGGTGAAGAACGTTGGCTTCGCGACCCCGAACAAGGTCTCGCCGCTCGCGAACACGCGTGCAGGGATGTCGCGCAGCGTCCACGCCTCCTCGCCCTCGGTCCACGCGAGGCCCGCGACGAGGAACGTCCCGTCGGCGGCCCGCACGATCGGCGGACCGCCCGAGCCGAACACGGCCACACCGGTCGCGTCCCAGTTGCCCGCGACGACGCCGCGACTGCCGGGCGCATCGAACCGCACGAGACGATAGCCCCACGCCGCCGAGCGAGCGAGCACCCAGTAATGTCCACCGCCGCAGCCGCCGCGCTCGGCGACCAGCTCGAGATCGCCGTTCGAGATCAGCGCCTGCCACGTCGCGCCGAGGTCACGGGTGGTCTTACCGCGCGCGACGATCGCACCGTCGTCGCACACCGACGCCTCGGTCTCCGCGACGGCGAGGCCGGGCACGCTGCCCACCGCCTGCCCCGCTGCATCGAACAGGTACGCCGTCGTGCCGCCGACGAGCAAGAACCGGCGATCGGCGAGCACGAGCAGATCGCGCCCTCCGTTCGGGATACTCGCGGTCACGAGCTGCCACGTCATCCCGGTGTCGATCGAGCGATGGATGCCCCACGCGGAGATCGTGACGAGCGTGGTGCCGTTGCTCTCGAGGTCCTTGATATACGGACGGACCTCCGTCGGCGTCGGCTGCGGTAGCGCGCTCGCGGTCCAGCCCGAGGTGCGTTCGGTCCCGACCGCGTTCTCGATCGCGTCGAACGCGAACAGCTGGCCGCTCGTCGGATCGACGCGCCACGTGCGATCGGTGACGAAGGTCGGCTCGCCGGAGACGGCCGTGATCGCATCGGTCGTGAGATCCCAGCGCGCGAGGCCGAGCGGCGCCGAGTGCGTCGCCACCGTGGTGTTCGTGATCGCGACGCGCCCGAGCTCGCCGAGCTGCGGCGTGTGCTTGGTCCACGTCACGCCGCCGTCGCGCGAGATCCGCTTTGCCATGATCACGACGTCACCGCGCGCGGCGAGGAACACGTCGTAGCTCGTGTGCTGCGGGGGCGAGAACGGCTCGAGCTCGAGCACCTGCGGCGTCTCCGGCGAGGGCCCGGTGTCGCCGCACGCAGCGACGGCGACGAGCACGAGGGCGATCCGGGTCATGCCGTGAAGTAGACAGCCTCGCGCCGTCGCTGGCGCGCCGACTTACGCAGGTCTCATCGTCGGAACACCGTGCGCTGGCGCTCGGAACCACGGGCGGTGCCCTGCCGCGTCGTGCTATCACCGGCGGGCGTGCGGCTGGCAGCACTTACGATCGCGATGCTGATCGCGGCCTCCGCCATGGCCGCGCCGACGATCGACATCCGCGCCAAGACGCAGCTCGCCCTCGAGAAGGTCCAGCTCCGCGCCGACGGGGTCGCCGAGGTCGCGGGACAGCTGATCGATCGACTCACCGGCGAGGGCATCGGTGGCCAGGCCGTGACGATCCGCGTCGGCAACCAGCAGGTCTCCGCGTCGACGCAGCCCGACGGCAAGTTCCGAGCGGTGATCGCCGTTGCCATGGGCCCCCAGCCCGTCGAGCTGGTGTTCACCGGAGGCTCGCTGCTCGAGGGCTCGACGCAGATGACCGTCACCGACCCATCGCGCGCGGCCGTCAGCCTCTCCATCTTCGTCGATCCACTCACCGAGGGTCCCGATCCGAAGGTCCGCGTCAACGCGAGCGCCGAAGGCAAGGACATCAAGGTCGAGATCAACCTCGAGATCGGGACCGCGACGGATCTCGACCTCGCGCCGCTCAAGACGATCGAGTCGGGCACCGACTTCGTGCTGACCCGCGCCGATGCCAAGGGCGCCGGCACGCGCCGCCTCCGCGCGACGTTCATCGGCGACCCGGCCCGGCAGGCCGCGACTGCCGAGGTCACGCTCGAGCTCACCGCACCGACGCAGACGACGATGAAGCTGTCGTCGACGAACCTCGCATACGAGGACGACCTCGACGTCACCGGTACGGTCACCGACGCCGACGGAAAGCCGATCGGCCGCGCCGCCGTGACGCTCGTGACAGGCGATCGCCGCCTCGCGCAGGGCGCGACCGCCGCCGACGGCACCTACCGCTTCGAGATCGAGGCCGAGATCATCGGCCAGGGCCAGTTCGGAATCAAAGTGCTCGCCGATCCGGGGAGCACGTACATCAAGGCGAGCGAGGCCTCGCCGCAGGTCGTGCAGATCGCGGCGCCCCAGCCGGTGCCGGTCTCGTACACGATCGCCGCGTTCATCGCGACCGTCGCGGCCGCCGGCGGGTTCTTCCTCGCGCGCGCGAAGCCGTGGAAGAAGTTCCGCAGGAAAGCACCGGCCGCCGAGGTCCCGTCCAACGACAGCGAGATCGACCAGATCACCGGCGGCCTCGTCACCAACAAGCCGAGCGTGATGTCGACGCTGCGCCGCCCGCAGGACGACGGGTTCGCTGGCGTCGTCCGCGACACCGTGCGCAGCCGGCCCGTGCCCGAGGCCGTCGTGGTCCTGACGCTCGGCGAGGTCGAGCGCGACATCCGCACCGCCTCCGACGGTAGCTTCACGATCGAGAAGCTCTCGCCCGGCGAGTGGAAGGCCGAGGTCGCCGCGCCCGGCCACGTCACCGAGAGGTTCGGGGTCTCGATCCCGCACCGCGGCGAGCTGCGGGGCGTACGCATCGATCTGGTGCCGGTCCGCGAGCGCGTGTTCCAGCTCTACCGGCGCGCCGCCGAGCCGTCGCTCCCCGAGCCGAGGCTGTGGGGCATCTGGTCGCCGCGGCAGATCGTCGACCACGTGAAGTCGAAGCGGCAGAGCCCTGC
>JANOPP010000772.1:0-7081 GCA_031421915.1 Myxococcales bacterium
AAGCGGATCGGCGCGCTGCACAGCGCCTACGTCAAGGTCGCCGAGGGCTGCGATCGCCCGTGCTCGTTCTGCATCATCCCCAAGCTGCGCGGCCCGCAGCGGAGCCGCACGATCGACGACATCGTCGCCGAGGCGCGCGCACTCGCGAAGGGCGGCGCCCTCGAGCTCAACCTGATTGCCCAGGACCTCACGCGCTACGGCTGGGATCAGGGTACGTCGCCGGAGTCGCGCCAGACACTCGCGCAGCTCCTCCGCGAGCTCGGCAAGATCGACGACGTCGAGTGGATCCGGCTCCACTACACCTTCCCGAGCGCGTTCGACGACGAGCTGATCGACGCGATCGCGTCCGAGCCGAAGGTCGTCAAGTACATCGACGTTCCGCTCCAGCACATCAGCGACGCGATGCTCAAGCGGATGCGCCGCGGTCACTCGAGCCGCGTCACGCGCGAGCTCGTGAAGACGCTGCGCGCCCGCATCGACAACCTCGTCATCCGCACCACGTTCATCGTCGGTCACCCTGGCGAGACCCCCGAGGAGTTCGACGAGCTGTGCGCGTTCGTCGCGGACTCCAAGTTCGATCGTGCAGGCGCGTTCACGTACTCCGTCGAGCCCGGCACCACGTCCGCGATGCTCCCGCACCGCGTCGACGCGGACGTGATGGCGGAGCGCCAGCAGACGCTGATGGAGATCCAGCGCAAGATCAGCCGCGCGCACCACGAGGCGATGGTGGGCAAGGAGATCGACGTGCTCGTCGAGGGCGTGTCCTCCGAGTCCGAGTACCTCCTCGAGGGGCGCTGGTACGGCCAGGCTCCCGGCATCGACGGCGTGACCTACCTCGCAAACGGCACCGTCCCCGCCGGCTCGCTCGTCCGCGCACGCGTGACCCAGGCGAGCGACTACGACATCGCGGCGTCGCTCGAGCTGTGACCGTGAGCGATGAAATCGCGGGCCTTCGCGAGACGGTCCTCCGGGTCCTCCGCGGCGAGGTCACCGAGGAGACTCATCCAGCGTTCTTCATCGACGACATCTTCTTCATGAACGTCCGCCGACTCGAGGACCTCGACCGTGACTGGCTGATGGCGATCCTCCGCGACCGCAGCTACCACCGCGATCCGCGCGGCCTCGTCGCGATCCAGATGACCAACGAGGGTCACAAGGAGCTGATCGTCGAGCTGTTCGCCGAGCGCGCGCCGAACTGAGCGCTGCTACTTGCGTCTCGATCGAGCCCAGGGCGGGGCGCATCGCCGTGTCGTCGCGCGAGCAACGGGCCCACATCGACAGGTACCCTTCGCGAATCGGTAATTACAGCGTAATTACCAGATCGCCGGGACGTGCCTCGAAATGGGCTCGCTCACTGTTACGGTCACACGGTCGGTAGCAGGTAGCGGTCGCGCAACACGACAGAGGCGAGCAAAGCGCTCCACATCTGGGCCGCGAGCTCCGATCCCGGCGCGAGGCCCATCACGGCTGCATCGAGCGCGCCGCGATCGGAGCGGTAGCGCTCGAGGCGCACGTGCTCGATCGGTCGGCGCGCGAATCCCGCGAGCGCGCCGCGGAGACGCACGAGCTGCTTCCCGCTCGCGCGGCGGACATCGAGCACCGGCAGCTCGAGCGCGTCGTGGACCGTCCACTCGACGGCACCAAAGCCCATCGACCCGCGGCCGAGCGACTCGAGCGCGAGCGCGGTCGGCAGGCCGTTGAGCACGGCGGCGAGCGCTTCGAGGTCGACGCCGGGCTTCGGATGCAGCGCATAGACGCGCTGATCGGCGAGCATCGGTATGTCGGCGAGGCGCTGCACGAACCGTGGCCCATAGGCCTTCGCGAGGAACAGGCGCGCCGGGTGCGCGGGCAACGACCACCACGGATCGCGACGCGCGGCGCTGGTGCCGAGGGCCTCGCGCTCGTGTTCGCGGAGCCACGCTGCGATCCGCGGGACCTTCGCGAGCGCGAGGTCGGGCGGTAGCGCGATCGCGACGAGCGGGGATTCGCCGGGCGCGATCGCGATCGGCGCGGGCGAGCCATTGAACGGCGAGCGCACGACCGGTGCGAGGTACTTCGTCTCGAGGCGGTGCTGCTTCGCGAGGTCGCGTCGCAGGTAGAACACGTGGTTCGCGCCGGTGGTCAGGCCGCGCCGGACGTCGCACAGCTCGCGCAGCGGGACGACCGCATCTCCGGCCGCCGCGCGCCACGCGAACCACGCGGCGGGGGCCCGCAGGGCAGGACCCCACGATGGCGCCGTCGAGATGTACGTCGCGTCGCCCATGCGCTCCATCGCAGCGCGTTGCTCGTCGGCAGTGCGGCCCGCAACGGCGCCAGCGCTCGGATCGGGGCGTCGCTCGTCGGCAGTGCGGCCCGCAACGGCGCGAGCGCTCGCATCCGCGCGGCGCTCGTCGGACAGCGCCGCGATCGCATCGAGGCCACGCGCACGTGACGCCACCTCCGTCGCCACGTTCAACCGCAACAGGCGCGGCGTGCTCGCGACAGGTGCGCCCGCGTGGCGCTCGGCGATCACGAGCATCGGGTTGACCGCCGCGTCGGGGAACCACCGCTCCGCGGGCGCCGTGATCAGCGCGCGCACGCGCGCGAGGCGCTCGACCGCGGTCCACAGCGCCGCCGCACCGTCGGCATCGAGGAGCGCGGTCGACAGCACGAGCGCGACCTGGCCGCCGGGGCGCACGAGGCGGAGCGCGCGCAGGAGGCAGGTCGCCGCGAGGTCGGCGTGGCGCGCGATCGCGTCGATCAGCGGCGCCGCGAGCTCGGGCCAATCGGCAGCGAGCACGTCGGCACGTGCGCGCTTGATCGCCGGATCGATCCGGCCCGCGCGGACCCACGGCGGATTGCCGATCGCGAGGTCGTACGTACCCAGGCGCTCGACGAGGTCTGCGGCGAGCGCGTCGCCGTCGACGATCGTCGCGCCAGGCAGGCGCGCACGGGCCTGGGTCGCGGCCGCGCGATCGATCTCGACGCCGGTGAGTGCGCGGACGCCCGCCGCGTGCGCGGCCGCCAGGAAGGCACCGTCGCCGCAGGTCGGATCGATCACGCGCGTACCTGGATCGAGCGGCGCGAGCGCGGCGAGTGCAAGCTCGGCGACCGGCGCGGCCGTGAACCACTGGCCGAGGGCGCGGCGCTCCGCCACAGAGGGTGCGGTCGGGCTCGAGGTGGTCGTCGCCATCTCGGCTACGTCTCGAGGCGGCGCACGCGAAGCGCGGCGATCAGAATCCAGACGCCGCTGATGATCGCGAGCGCGATCACGGCGGTGACGGGATCGTTCTCGAGCAGGTTACTGCCCGCGAGTGACCGCACCTGGTGCGCCACGCTGAGCTCGCGGAGCGTCGCCGGCAGGATCCCGACCGGGAAGTCGAAGAACAGCATGTAGACGATCGAGAGCGCCATGCCGTGGCGTGGGGCGAGGGTCGCGATCCCTGTCGCGAGGAAGGACATCGTCAACGCGCCGGCTCCGAGCGCTGCGCAGCTCAGCAGGGGCGGCCAGGTATCCCACGCGAGTCGCGCAGCGCCGATCCAGCTCACGATCACGATCGCCGCGGCGAGCGGAGCGAGTGCGACGAGCTTGCCCGCGAGCACGGCCCAGCGCGGGACCGGTCGCGACCACAGATAGGTGGTGGTTCGGTCCTCGATCTCCTCGCCGATCGAGGCGCCGACGAGCATCGGCGCGAGCACGGCAAGGATCAGGACCTCGATGGCGAACAGCTCGGGGCCGGCCGGCTCGTTGATGCTGCGGGTGACCGCCGCATAGGCCAGCGGCAGCATCGCGACGAGGATCGCGACCCACAGCGCGCGGCCACGGAGCAAGCGCGTCCAGGTCAGCGCCGCGATCGTCGCGGTCGTGCCGAGCCCGGTCGGGACGGTGCGCGGGTCACTCACGCTCGCGCCCTCCGTCGCCGGTCAGGTACTCGAACACCGCACCGAGGTTGTTGTCCGGGGAGCTGAGCTCCGTGACGTTGACGCCACCGTCGAGCACGGCGGCTGCGAGCTGGTCGTAGCAGCGGTCGGGATCGCGCGTCTCGATCACGACGCCATGGCGCTCGAACACGATGCGCGCGACGTGGTCGGAGCCGGCGAGAGCGGTCGCCACGACGCGCGGCTGATCGCACTCGATCCGGATCCGGTGCGGGTGTCGATCGATCAGCTTGCGGATCTCGTAGACGTTGCCCTCCGCGAGCACCTGGCCGCGATAGATCACGACGATCTCCGAGGTCAGTGCCTCGATCTCGTAGAGCACGTGGCTCGACACCACGATCGTCTTACCCGCATCGGCGAGCGCACGGATGCGCGCGATGATGTCGATCCGGGCGATCGGATCGACGCCCGTCAGCGGCTCGTCGAGCAGGAGGAAGTCGGGATCGTGAGCGATCGCGGTCGCGAGCTTGGTGCGCTGGCGCATGCCCTTCGAGAATCCGCGTACGCGACGGTGCATCGCATCGGTCATGCCCATCGCGTCGATCGCGGCCTCGGCGTCACGTCCGGCGCGATGGCTCGGCACACCGGCGAGCTTCGCCATCACGGTGACCAGCTCGAGCGCCGTCAGCTCGTCCCATGTCTTCTCGTGCTCGGGCGCATAGCCGATGCGACGGCGAACGGCGACGTCGTCGAACGGATCGGCGCCGTACACCGACAGTGTCCCGCGCGACGGTCGGAGCAGGCCCGCCATCATCTTCATCAACGTCGACTTCCCGGCGCCGTTGGGGCCGAGCAGGCCGGTGATGCCGCCGCCGAGCTTCCAGGTCACGTCGGAGATCCCGAGCACGTGGCCGTACCACTTGCTGCAGTTGTCGACGACGACGATCGGCGACGCTGTCACGACGAGCCTCCGACGCCGCGGCCGTGCGCCCGGCGAACCTGGATCGAGACGATGAACGTCGCCACCGCGATGTGGATCAGCACGGAGATCAGGGCGTGCGTCGGGTCGAGGTGCCCGGCGCGGCCGCGGAACAGCCGCAGCTCGAACAGGTCCAGCGCGAGCGCATCGAGCGCGGTCGCGAGATCGAGCACGCCGATCCAGGTGCGCGAGGCGCGGCCGAGCAGGCTGACCATCCACCCGAACACCAGGTAGTAGGCGGCCCACAGCGCGATCGCGTAGCGGGCGTTGGAGATCAACGACGAGAACGCCATCGGTACCGTCGCGAACACGAGCGTGCCGAGCAGGCCGATGGTGATCGCCTTCGGCACCAGGTGCAGGGTCGCGAGCAACTGGTCAGTGTCTTGTGACAGTCCGAGCCGCGCGACGGCGAGCACGAGCGGCCCGGCGAGGTTGATCATCGCCATCAGCACGACCATGCCGCCGAGCTTGCCGATCACGTAGTCGCGAGGACGGACCGAGCGCGCGAAGTAGAACGTGAACGCGCCGCTCTGCAGATCGCCGGCGACGATCCGCGCACCGATCGTGAGGCTGACGAGAAACGCCGCGCGCGTGTACCACTGGATCGACTTCGGCAGCGCCGCATCGGCCATCGTCGATGCGGCCGCGCCCGCGAAGTTGCGGACGACCTCGTCGCTGAGGATGAACATCACGCCGCCCGCGATGAACGTCGTGAGCACGGCAATGCCGAGTGCGGCCTTGAACTGCCACCAGGTCTTCCACGCGGTCGTGATCTGGTTGCGCATCACGACGCGCCAGCGCGTGCTCGAAGCACGGCGGCTGCCCGCGTACCGCTTGTACCCGAGGTCGTGGATCGTCCCGAGCGGCGCGGTCGGTGGGGGCGTCATGACGCAGCGCCCTTTGCCGGCGTGTCCTTCGCCGGCGCATCGCCGATCACGCGGAGGAACGCAGCCTCGACGCTCTCGCGCCGCACGCTGATGCCGCGGATCTGCAGCCCCGCGTCGCGCGCGCGGCGGAACACCAGCTCGTTGGTCGCGCTGGCTGGCAGGTTGACTGCGACCGAGACCGGCGACACGACCTCGCAGGTCGCGCCCGCCTCGACGAGGACCTCGCCGAGCTTCGCCGCGTCGGCCTTGACCTCGATCAAGAGCTCGGTGTCGCGGCCGCGCTCGCCACGTAGCTCGTCGATGCTGCCGACGAACCGCAGCTTGCCGCGGTGCATGATCACGGCGTGGTCGCAGACGCGCTCGACATCCGGCAGGAGGTGCGTCGACACGATGATCGCGCACCCGCGCCGCTCCGGTAGCTCCTCGATCAGGGCGAGCATCTCGTCGCGCGAGCGCGGATCGAGGCCGTTGGTCGGCTCGTCGAGGAACAAGAGCTCGGGGTCGTGGACGAGTGCCTGCGCGAGCTTCACGCGCTGCTTCATGCCCGTCGAGTAGCCGTCGATCGGCTGGTAGCGCTTCTCCTCGAGGCCGGCGTAGTAGAGCGCCGCGTGCGCGCGCTGCTTGGCCTCGGTGTGCGGCAGGCCAGACAGCTCGGCCGCATACGTGCACATCTCGACGGCGGACATCCCCGACAGGAACGCCTCTTGCTCGGGCATGTAGCCCACGCGATCACGGATCTCGGAGCCGTGCGTCCGCGCCTCGAGGCCGAGCACCTGCGCGCCGCCTTCGTACGGGATGATGCCGAGCAGCGACTTGAGGAGGGTCGACTTACCGGCACCATTGGGTCCGAGGAGCCCGATGATCTTGCCGTCGACCTGCGCATCGAGGTGGTCGATCGCGAGGATGTTGCCGTAGCGCTTGGTCAGGTTCGACAGCGCGATCAGCGCCGTCATCTGAGGACCTCGATCCGGACCTGGGCGATGCCGTCGTCGATCATGTCGAGCGCGCGGGCGGCTGCCTCCGAGAGATCGATGATGCGGCCCTTCGAGTACGGCCCGCGATCGTTGATCCGCACGACGACGGACCGGTTGTTCTTCTTCCGGATCACCTTCACGCGGGTGCCCATCTTGAGCGTGCGATGTGCAGCGGTCATGGAGTTCTTGTCGAACCTCTCACCAGATGCCGTGGGGCCTCCGTGGTGCTTGCCGCCATACCAGCTCGCGATCCCGACCTGAGCTCCCGGCGGGAGCCGCGGCTGGCCGGTCGAGGTCTTCTTGGTCGTCGACGAGGTGCAGGCGCTCGCGAGCATCGCGAGCGCGATGATCAGCGCACGCACCCAGCACCCAGGGTCCGACCC
>JANOPP010000773.1:0-12471 GCA_031421915.1 Myxococcales bacterium
CGAGCGCGCTAGCGCAGTTGCCGCAGGAGCTCGCGGACCACGACCGCGCCACCGTCGGGGTTCAGGTGATCGTCGTTGTTGTAGAGCATCTTGCTGCCGCCCCACGCGGAGCAGCGCTCGGCGTCGCTGAACAGCGGCATGGGATCGATCCGCGTGACGCGATGGCGCGCGATCACCGCGCCTGCGACCGCGCGATAGCGAGCCTGGCGCGCGTCGACCGCGGATCGCGCGATCGAGCACCGAGCGCGATCGCTCCGACCCAGACCGAACGGGCGGGCGGCGCACGCACGCGGATCGAAGCCGAGCTCGGGCACCTGATCGATGAAGACGAGCCGCCGTGTCGAGAGGTGCGCGAACGTTGCGTCGAGGCCGAGGCGGTAGACCTCTGCCGGGTCCGTCGAACGCTGGACACCGTCGTCGAATGCGTGGGCACCGCCGAGGTCCGGCTCGTCACCGAAGCCGCGCCAGGTCGCACGCATCGCGTGGCGAGCGACGAGGACCACGGTCGTGATCTTCGGATCCGCGAGGACCTCGGTCAGGGTCGCGTAGACCGCGGCGCGGCAGTTGAAGGCGGGCGTCCCGGCGGCATCGAGCGTGTCGGTGTGCGCGAACGGCGCGCAGCCGGGCTGCGTGATCACGAGGAGGTTCATGCCGAGCGCGCCCGAGGTCGCGGCAGCGATCAACGCGGGCGCTAGCACCTCGGCGTGACTGTCACCGAAGACGAGCAGCGTCTCCGGGTACGTCGTTGGCGTGGCGTAGCAGCGATCGGCGAGCGGGTGGGCGGCCTCGCAGCCCGGCGAGGAGACGTAGCCCATCGTGTCGAACCGCGGTGCGGCGCGCTGGACCGCGCGCAGCGGGAGGCCGTCGCGATCGTGGATGGCATGGCCGGCGCCGCCGACGAGCAGCATCGCCGCGACCAGCGCGAGCACGACACCGCGACGCCGGGGGCCGCGCCGGATCGGTTGCTCGATCCAGCGATACGTGAGCGCGGCGAGCATGACGCTCGCGCCGATCGCCGCGAACCGGTGCGAGGCGGGTGGCGTCTCGCCCTCGAGGATGCGCAGGAACGCGAGGAGCGGCCAGTGCCACAGGTAGAGCGGATAGCTGATCCGACCTACGAACCCGAGTGCGCCGCGCGCGAGGACCGTGCGGTTGAGCCACGCGGCGTCACCCGCGCCGATCACGAGCGCCGTGCCGAGCGTGGGTAGGAGAGCGCCGACGACGGGAATGCCCGGTCCGCGGGTCGCGAGCACGAGGCCGGCCACGATCAGCGCGGCCCCGAGCCCCGACATTCCATCCGCGAGAGCGCCGCGCGCCGCGCGTGCAGCCGAGACGTGCGCGAGCACGGCGCCGACGAGGAGCTCCCACAGTCGCGCGTGCGGCGCGTAGAAGCCGTCCGTCATCAGCGCATCGACGCCGAGCGAGAACGCTGCCACGACGAGCGTGAGCGCGAGGGTCGCGCGGCGGAGCCGCCAGCCGATCGCGAGGAGTAGCGGCCAGACGAAGTAGAACTGCTCCTCGATCCCGAGCGACCACAGGTGGAGGAGGGGCTTGGTCCCGGCGACCGGATCCCAGTAGCCGACCTCGGACCACAGGACGAGGTTCGAGACGAAGCCGGCGCCGCCGGCGACGTGCGTGCCGAGCCCCGCGTACTCGTCCGCGAGCAGCAGGAACCATCCGGCGACGAGGCAAGTCGCGAGGACAACGAGGAGCGCAGGGAACAGCCGGCGGATCCGGCGTGCGTAGAACGCGGCGACGCTGAACGAGCCCGCCGCGAGATCGCGGAGGAGGAGGCGCGTGATCAGGTAGCCCGAGATCACGAAGAACACGTCGACGCCAGAGAACCCGCCGGGCAGGGCGTGGGGGAACGCGTGATACGCGATCACGCCGAGAACGGCGACCGCGCGCAGGCCATCGATGTCGGCGCGATGATCGGAGCCTGCGAGCCTCGACGCCACGGTCAGGGAAAGCGCGCTTCGTCGGCGAGCCGCTGGGCGAATACCGCGAACGGCATTGTCTCCATCTTCGCCTTGTCGCCGCCGCCGAACGTCCGCACGCTGACCTGGTCGCTCTCGACCTCCTTGTCACCGAGGACGATCGTGTACGGGATCTTCTGGAGCGAGGCGTCGCGGACCTTGGCGTTCATCATGCCCTGGCCGTCGTCGAACGAGACACGGACGCCGGCGGCCGCGAGTCGCGCCATCACGGTGCGGGCGTGATCGTTGACGCGGTCGGTGACGGTCACGATCGCGACCTGGACCGGCGCGAGCCAGACCGGGAACACGCCCGCGAAGTGCTCGATCAGGATCGCGATGAAGCGCTCGAACGAGCCGTAGATCGCGCGGTGGAGCACGACGGGACGGTGTTCCTTGCCGTCGCTGCCGATGTACGTCAGGTCGAAGCGCTCGGGGGCGGCGTAGTCGAGCTGGATCGTACCGAGCTGCCACTTGCGCCCGATGCTGTCGGAGACATCGAAGTCGATCTTGGGGCCGTAGAATGCGCCGTCGCCGGGCTTGAGCTCGTACGCGAGGCCGAGGCCATCGAGCGCGGACTTGAGCGCGCCCTCCGCGCGATCCCACATCGCGTCGTCGCCGATGCGCTGGGCCGGGCGGGTCGCGAACTTCGCCGCGTACTTGAGGCCGACGGCGTTGTAGACGTGGTCGAGCAGCTTGACGAACTTCTGCACCTCTTCCGCGATCTGTTCCTCGCTGCAGTAGATGTGCGCGTCGTCTTGCGCGAACTGGCGCACGCGCGTCAGCCCGCCGAGGGCGCCCGCCGCCTCATTGCGGTGGAGGACGTCCTGCGTGTGCAGGCGGAGCGGGAGGTCGCGATAGCTCTGCTTCTTGAAGCCGTAGTAGAGGTGGTGCGACGGACAGTTCATCGGCTTGAGCGAGTAGTTGTGCGGATCCGGATCGCCGGCCGCCTTCGCCTCGCTGTCCTCGACGAGGAACATGTTCTCCTTGTACTTGCCCCAGTGACCCGAGGTCTCCCACAGGCCCTTGTTGTAGAGCAGCGGCGTCTTGATCTCGACGTAGCCATTGCCGAGCGCGAGGTGCCGCATGTACGCCGACAGCGTCGTGTAGATCGCGGTGCCCTTCGGCGTCCAGAACGCGGCGCCGGGCGAGTACGGATGGAAGTGGAACAGGTCGAGCTCTTTGCCGAGCCGGCGGTGGTCGCGCTTCTCGGCCTCCTCGCGCTGCTTGAGCCAGGTGTCGAGGCCCTTCTGATCGAAGAACGCGGTCCCGTAGATCCGCTGCAGCGACTTGTTGCGGTGATCGCCGCGCCAGTAGGCGGCCGACGAGCTGAGGATCTTGATCACGCCGACCCTGCCGGTCGACGGCCCGTGCGGCCCCTCGCAGAAGTCGACCCAGTCGCCGTGGCTGTACAGGGTCAGGACCTTCGCGCCCTTCGCGACGATGTCCTCGATGATCTCGACCTTGAACGTCTCGCCCTTGTCGCCAAACAGCGTGCGCGCCTGATCGGGCGTCACTTCGCTGCGGACGAAGCTGACATTGGCGGCGACGATCTTGTTCGCCTCTACCTCGATCTGCGCGAGCTCGGCCTCGGTGAACGGCTGGCCGCGATCGAAGTCGTAATAGAAGCCGTTCTCGATCGAGGGCCCGATCGTGACCTGCGTGCCGGGGAACAGGCGCTGGACCGCATCCGCGACGATGTGCGCGGCGTCGTGCCGGATCGTCTCGAGGGCCTCGGGGTTCTTGGTCGTGAAGATCTCGAGCGTCGTGTCCTGATCGAGGGTGCGCGACAGATCAACGAACGTGCCGTTCGCCTTCGCGAGCACCGCGGCCTTGGCGAGGCCCGGGCCGATCGAGTCGCGGACGAAGTCGCCGATCGACGTGCCGGCCTGGATCTGCTTCTGGGAACCGTCGGGGAGTGTGACTGTGACCTGCGCTGCGCTCACGCCGCAGAAGTAGCACGGAGTCGCGTGATAGCGTTTGCTCGGTGACGGCAGGGGCTCCCATGCGCGGTCGTCTCGGTCAGACCGACTACGAGATCGGGCCGGACCGCATCGTCGTGCGTCGGAGCTGGCGGCTCGCCATCCTCGTTCCGCTCCTGCCGCTCGGCATCGTCGTCGTCGCGGTCACGATCGCGACCCTCGAGCCTGGACCACAGGATCCGGTGCCGATTGTCGTCGCGATCCTGCTGGCGACGCTGATGTTGATCGCCGGGCTCGTTGGCGCGGTCAGCGTGCCGTGGTTCCCGCCGCGCACGATCACGTGCACCGCGCGCGGCGTGCAGGCCGACAAGATCGAGATCCCGCGCGCGGACGTCGCGACGATCTCGATCCAGCAGATCGTGCGACGGATGAAGGGCACGACCGCGTACGCCTATTATCTTTTGATCACGACGACCACGGGGCATCGCAAGCGAATGGAGCTGACGGAGACGCGGAGCGCCACGGAGCCGACCGTGATCCTGATCGGCGAGGCGATGAACCGCCTCGTCGCGACCGCGCCGTCTGCGTCGGTTGACAGTCACGTGCGTGCAGTCCCATGGACGGGGCCCTAACCGCGCGTGGTTGCACTTCGTGCGGACGGCATCGGGACTGCTCGACTCGCCCGCATGTCCAACACCATCACGCACCTCGCCGCCGCCGACCTCGCCTCCGTCACCGGAGGCGCCGGGATCGGCGAGTCGATCTCGAACGCCTGGCAGGGAACCAAGAACTTCGCCGGCGGGGCGACGGCCGGACTCCTCCACGGCGCCGGCGCGCGCAACTCGCAGGTCGGGGCGTTCGCCGACACCAGCAGCCGCGCGACGAAGGCCGGCTTCGAGATGGGCGCCGCGCTCAACATGGGCGCCGGTCCTGCGGGCGATGTCGTCGGCTGGGGCATGGACGTGATCAACCCCGCGACCGAGAAGTAGGTCGCCGGCGAGGGGGCTATCGGGGCTCACGGAGGCCTCTCGACGGCCTTTGCCCTCAACTTCATCCTGTGACGGGCGTTGCTCCGACGGGGGGTACGCGTTACAACCGCCCCCGCACGTAGGAGCCTTCAGAGAACACATGCACATCAGTGACGTTACGCCATGAACGGTCGACCGCCCGGACGCTTCGACCGCCGCCGCCCTGAGGCGGGTCTACGCATCAATCACCGAATTCGCGTCCCGGAGATCCGGGTCATCCTCGAGGAAGAGCAGCTCGGCATCATGCCGACGCACGAAGCGCTCCGGCTCGCCGAGGAGAAGGGTCTCGACCTGGTCGAGATCTCGCCGCGTGCCTTCCCGCCTGTCTGCCGGATCATGGATTACGGCAAGTACAAGTACGAGGAAGCGAAGAAGAAGCAGCAGGCTCGCAAGCGCGCTTCTACCGTCGAGACCAAGGAGATCAAGTTCCGCCCGAAGACCGAGGGCCACGACATGGACTTCAAGGTGAAGCACATCCGTCGGTTCCTCGAAGGCGGCAACAAGGTCCGGCTCGCCGTGGTGTTCCGTGGTCGCGAGATCACGCACCCCAAGACGGGCATGAACGTCCTCAACCGCGTCGTCGAGCTCTGCGCCGACATCGCGACGGTCGAGGCGACGCCGAACATGGAAGGGCGTCGCATGATCATGGTCATCGCGCCCAAGCCCGGTGTGGTCCGCAAGGCGCAGGAGGCCAAGAAGGCCGCTGCGGCTCAGGCCCAGGCTGCGCTCGCGGTCAAGAAGGACCACCCCGGCAAGCCGGCGCACTCGGTCAACGAGGTCGAAGACGATGATGATCTGGACGAAGACCAGATCAACGCGGACATCGACGACGATGACGACGAGGACGCCCCCGAGGGCGACGCCGAGCCCGAGCCCGAAGCTCCCCCGGCGTAACGATTCCAGGAACTTCAGCGGCGATCGTCACCGGCCAGCCGCAGCATCGCAAAGGGGCGCGAAAGCACTTGTCTCTTTGGCGGCGCTGCGGCATAAGAACCACCCTCCGTACGGCGGAAGTAGCTATGCCCAAGGTCAAAACCCATTCCGGTGCCAAGAAGCGCTTCTCGCGCACGGCTTCCGGCAAGTTCAAGTTCGCTCATACTTACAAGCGCCACCTCCTCACGGGGCGGCCGAAGAAGATGAAGCGTCAGGCGCGTCAGACCGGCATCGTGCCGCCGGCGCACCATCACCAGATCGAAAAGCTGCTTCCGTACAAGGATTAGTCATGCCGCGCGCAAAACGAGGATTCAAAGCCCGCCGTCGTCGCAACCGTGTGCTCAAGGCCGCCAGCGGCTACCGCGGCAAGCGCTCGAGCTGCCACGCTGTCGCCAACGAGGCCGTCCAGCACGCGTGGATGCACATGTACCGCTCTCGCAAGGTTCGCAAGCGGGACTTCCGCTCGCTCTGGATCATGCGCATCAACGCCGCATCGCGCGGCCTGGGGCAGAGCTACTCGAAGTTCATCGGCAAGCTGAACGCCGCGAACATCCAGATCAATCGCAAGATGCTCGCCGAGATCGCGATCAGCGACCCGGTTGCGTTTCAGGCGATCGCCGCGGGTTAGAGAGCTCCCCATCTGCGATAGCAGAATGACGGCGGCTCTCGAGGCCGCCGTCTTTTTTCGTTTCGGTCGTTCCGGAAGATCCATATGAGCGCAGCCGAGCTGATCGCAAACCTCGAACGACTCAAGGACGAGTTCCACTCCGCGATCCAGCCGCTCGCCGACGAACAGGCGATCCGCGCGGCGCAGGCGCAGTTCCTCGGCAAGAAGGGCAAGGTCTCCGAGGTCATGAAGGAGCTGTCCAAGCTCCCGCCCGTGGATCGACCGCTCGTGGGCGCCGCGGTGAACACCGTGAAGGCGTTCATCGAGCAGCTCGTCACGCACCGCCTCGAGGCACTCACGCAGGCAGCTGCGAAGGCCGACCTGTCGCGCACGTTCGACGTGACGCTGCCGGCGCGCCCCGTGCCTCGCGGTCACCTCCACATCCTCACGCAGGTCCGGCACGAGGCCGTGCAGATCTTCAGCGAGCTCGGGTTCGTCGTCGCCGACGGTCCGCAGATCGAGACCGACTGGCACACGTTCGAGGCGCTCGCGATCCCCAAGGACCATCCCGCGCGCGACATGCAGGACACGTTCTACATCTCCGAGGAGATCGTGTTGCGCACGCACACGAGCCCGGTGCAGGTGCGGACGATGCTGACGCAGGCGCCGCCGATCCGGATCGTCGCGCCGGGGCACGTCTATCGCCGCGATGACGACCCGACGCACTCGCCGATGTTCACCCAGCTCGAGGGGCTCGCTGTCGACGAGGGCATCTCGTTCGCCGATCTCAAGGGCGTGCTGATTCACTTCGTGTCGCGGTTCTTCAACCGCGATCTCAACATCCGCCTGCGCCCGAGCTACTTCCCGTTCGTCGAGCCCGGCGCGGAGATCGACATGCAGTGCAGCTTCTGCATGGGCAAGGGCTGCCGCATCTGCAAGGGCACCGGCTGGGTCGAGATCGGTGGCGCCGGCATGGTCGACCCCGACGTGTTCGCGCAGTGCAAGGTCGACTCGGAGAAGTACACGGGGTTCGCGTTCGGCATGGGCCTCGAGCGGATGGCGATGCTTCGCCACGACATCACCGACATCAAGTTCTACTACGAAGGCGACGTTCGCTTCCTGGAGCAGTTCTAGATGAAGGTCCTCTGGAGCTGGCTCCTCGAGCTGTGTGACCTCGACAAGCAGCCGACGGTCGAGGAGGGCGCGCGCGCGCTCACGCGCGGTGGCCTCGAGATCGAGGGCATGACGGATCTCGGTGCGGGTTTCTCGGGCGTCGTCGTCGCCGAGGTCGTCGGCAAGCAGCCGCATCCGCAGGCGGACAAGTTGACGCTCGTCGACGTGATCACCGAGAGCGGCGGCACGGCGACGCAGGTCGTGTGCGGCGCCCCGAACGTGCCGGCGCCGGGCCGTCGCGTGCTGTGGGCCCAGATCGGCGCCACGCTGCCCGGCGGCCTCACCCTCTCGGCCAAGCCGGTCAAGGGCATCGTGTCGCCCGGGATGCTGTGCGCCGAGGACGAGCTCGGCCTCGGCGACGATCACGGCGGCATCATCGTGCTCGACGAGGACGACCGGACCGCGCTCGGCGCTCCTGCCCAGCAGGCCCTCGGCCTCGCGGACTGGATGCTCGAGGTCAACGCGCCCGCGAACCGCGGCGACGTGCTCGGTCACCTCGGTGTCGCGCGCGAGCTGGTCGCGATCCTGCGCGGCAAGCTCGTGCTCCCGGATCACGATCTCACGTCACACCAGAGCGGCGAGACCCCGAAGGTCGAGCTCGCGATCGCGGATCCCGATGCGTGCCCGCGGTACATCGCGCGCGTGATCGAGGGCGTGAAGACGGGGCAGGGGACAAGCGCGCTCGCGCGGCGGATCGCGCAGCGGTTGCGCGCGGTCGGCGTGCGCCCGATCTCGAACCTCGTCGACGTCACGAACTACGTGATGTTCGAGCTCGGTCAGCCCCTGCACGCGTTCGACGCCGACACGCTGACCTCCGGCGTCGTCGGGATCTCGCACGCTGCCGACGGCGAGAAGTTCACGACGCTCGACAAGATCGAGCGCACGCTGGTCCCCGGAGATCTCCTGATCCGCGACGGTGCGAAGGGCATCGCTCTCGCGGGCGTGATGGGCGGCCTCGACTCCGAGGTGACAGGCAAGACGACGCGCGTCCTGCTCGAGAGCGCGAGCTTCCGACCGTTGACGGTCCGCAAGACGGCGCGTCGGCTCGGCCTGCACTCCGAGGCCTCGCACCGGTTCGAGCGGGGCGTCGATCCAGAGCTCGCGTCACTCGCCTCGGCGCGTGCGGCGCGATTGATCTGTCAGGTCGCCGGCGGCACCGTCCGCGGAGCCGCGATCGATGCGTATCCGAGCCCACGCGTCTCGCCGACGATTCCCGTCCGCCTCCCGCGCGTGCGGATGCTCGGCGGCGTCGCGCTCGAGGCCTCGACCTGTCGCGATGCGCTCGAGCGGCTCGGGTGTGCGGTGGTCGGGACCGGCGAGACGTTCGACGTCACGCCTCCGACGGCGCGCGCCGACATCGTGCGCGAGGTCGATGTCATCGAGGAGATCCTGCGGATCGTCGGCTACGAGCAGGTCCCGTCGAGCCTGCCGGTCCTGCGCCAGGCGCCCGGCGTCCGCCCCGCAGATCGTGGCGACACCGTGCGCGTCGCGCTCGCGGCCGCGGGCCTCGACGAGGCGATCACGTTCGCGTTCCAGTCCGCCGAGCGCTGCAACGCGCTCGATGTGGCGGGCACCGATCGCCGATCGCAGCCGATCGCGCTGCGCAACCCGATGAGCATCGATCAGGCCGTGATGCGCACGTCGCTCGTTCCGAACCTGGTCGCAGCGCTCGCGCGCAACCAGAGCCACGGTCGTCCCGACGTCGCGATGTTCGAGGTCGGCAGTGTGTTCTGGCGGCGCGGCGAAGGCGCGAGCGAGCGCCCGATCCACCAGCTCGCCGACGAGCCGCTGTGGACCGCGGGCGTGCTCGCAGGACGTCGCCCGTCGCATGTCGGTCTCGGCACGCCCTACGACGCGCTCGACGCGAAGGCATACGCAATTGTCGCGATCCAGGCGGTCGCCGGAGACGTCATCGTTCGCACCCGGGCGACGTCGACCGTCTCCTACTTCCACCCGGGCGTCGCGGGGGAGCTGACCGTCGGCGACCACGTGGTCGGCTGGTTCGGCGAGCTCCACCCCGAGGTGCGCCGCAAGCTCGGCGTCGAGGGGCCAGCGTTCGCGTTCGATCTCGATCTGACGAAGCTGCCACTCGCGGCACCGCGGCAGATGAAGTCGATCCCACGGTTCCCGGGCTCGGCGCGCGACGTCTCGCTGTTGCTCGCCGAGACCATCCCGGCCGCGCGGATCGAGGACGTGATCGCGGCGGTCGCCGATCCGCTGGTCCACGGTGTGTTCCTCAAGGAGGACTTCCGCGATCCGCAGAAGGTCGGCCCTGGCATGAAGAGCATGCTGTGGTCGATCGCGTACCGCGCGCCCGACCGCACGCTGACCGATGCCGAGGTCGAGAAGGCACACGAGACGATTGTCGGCCGGCTCGTCGAGAACCTTCCGGCGCAGCGCCGCTAGCGTTACGATCGCCCCATGGGGTTTCCGTACGGGCGCTGGGTGCTGATCGATCGCATGCCGGAGGAGCCGATCATCGGCTTCGTGTATCTCGACGCGCACGCGGGACCCTCGGCGAAGGGCGGCCTTGCGAGCGAGCTCTCGATCGCGACGATGCCGTCGCGAACCGTGCGCCTCGCAGCGACGATCACGATGCACGAGCTCTCCGATGCGGAGGCCGCCGCGCGCAGGCTGCCACCGCAGCCGTCGTGGCTCGCGAGCTACGGACCGCAGCCACTCGCCGATGCACCGTGGCGCCACGATCCGAACATCAAGGGCAAGTTCAACCCGCAGTTCCCCGACGACATCCAGGCGCTCGTCCACGACGGCGATCCGCGGCGACTGCGGCGGGGGCCCGAGCTGTGCTGGGTCCGGATCCAGCGCGTCGATCGCGCGGCGACACGGCCCGTGACCGCGGCGGTCGAGAAGAGCCACTTCGTCTACATCGGCGAGCTCCTGAACCAGCCGCACACGCTGACCAGCATCAAGCGCGGCGACAAGCTCAAGCTGCTCTCGGTGCCCGGGATGCCGCACCCGCTCCACGTCACCGACGAGTACCTGGTCGAGCGCCTCCAGTGGCAGATCACGCCGTGCGACAAGTGCGGAGCCAGCGAGTGCTTCGACCCGCCGAGCGTGATGGCGCGGTTCCGGTTTCCGGATGCCCCGGCGGACTCGGTGATCCAGGCGTTCACCTCGTTCTGCTCCCACTGCGGCGGGATCCAGCAGCTACGGATGCTCGAGGCCCTGTAGGCCCAAGCGTTCACTGGAGTTACAGGGATCCGCATGGATTCCGCGGCCTTATTGCGCGGGAGTGGAAGCCCCTGGTAGCGTGGTCCCATGGCGAGAATGACCAAGGCGGACATCATCGAGGCGGTCTACGAGAAAGTAGGCGGGTTCTCGAAGAAGGAAGCGGCCGAGATCGTCGAGACCGTGTTCAACGTCGTCAAGGAGACGCTCGAGCGCGGCGAGAAGATCAAGATCTCGGGCTTCGGCAACTTCGTCGTGCGCGACAAGAAGGACCGCATGGGCCGCGACCCGCAGCGCGCGGTACCGATCCTGATCCCGGCGCGCCGCGTGCTGACGTTCAAGCCCAGCCAGGTCCTCAAGAACATTCTGAACGGCCTGCCGCCGGTCTAGCGCCGGGGCTTGCGGGCCTGTGGCCGATCGGGTACTCAGTACGTCCTCTGAAATCGAGGCGTAGCGCAGCCTGGTAGCGCACCAGACTGGGGGTCTGGGGGTCGCAGGTTCAAATCCTGTCGCCTCGACGAAGTTACCGGCCGATCGCCCCCCAGGCGATCGGCCTTCTTTTTTCCATGACTCGTCCCCTCGTCCTCTGCTCGAACGATGACGGCATCGACTCGCCGCACCTGATCGCGCTCGCGGATCGGATCGAGGCCTTCGCGGACGTCATCGTCGTCGCGCCCGAGCGGCAGCGGTCGGCGGCGTCGCACGCGATCACGTTGCACAAGCCGCTGCGCCTCACCGAGCGCGCCAAGGGCCGCTACTCGCTGTCGGGCACGCCGGTCGACTGCGTGTATCTCGGCATCCTCAAGCTCTGCGATCGCAGGCCGGCGGTGGTCGTGTCGGGCGTCAACGACGGCTTCAACCTCGGCAGCGACGTCTTCTACTCGGGCACGGTCGCTGCGGCGGTCGAGGGTGCGCTTCGCGGAGCGGCCGGCATCGCATGCTCGCTCGCACCCCGCGCGGCGAAGGTCGACGAGTCGATCGCGTTCGCGGCCGCCGTCGTGAAGTCGGCGCTCGCCGAGCCCATGCCCGCGGGCACGGTGCTCAACGTCAACATGCCGGGCACCGGCAGTGATGCCTACGAGTGGACGATCCTCGGGCGCCGCCTCTATGACGACGACATCGCCGAGCGCCAGGATCCGCGCGGTCGACCGTACTACTGGGTCGGCGGTGGACCCGCAGGTCACGACGAGGTCGAGGGCTCCGATTGCGTTGCGATCGCAAACGGCAGGAACAGCATCACGCCGATGCACCTCGATCTGACGGATCGCGGTCGGGTCGCCACGCCGCCGTGGACCATCGATGGGTTTCGCGTGATGGTAGGCTCCGGCGCATGAGATGGCTGATCACGGCGGCGCTGGTCGCGTGTGCATGTCCGAACAAGCAAGCCGGCACCGGGACCACGACCACGGGCGGCGATGGCAGCGGAAGCGGTTCGAGTGGGGGCGGGCAGGTGGAGATGACCGGCTGCGAGGCTGCGCGCGGCAAGGTCGAGGCGCTGTACCGCGCAGAGGCCCAGCAGCACGAGCCCAAGCGGGTCGACGAGGCCGTCGCGGACAACACGGCCATGGTGATGGGCGAGTGCCGGCATGCGCCCGACAAGATGACTGCCTGCCTCTCGGGTGTGACGTCGGTCAGGGAGCTCGAAG
>JANOPP010000774.1:0-2165 GCA_031421915.1 Myxococcales bacterium
CTCCCGTCTCGGACCTCTCGTCGGCAGCCATCGCAAGCGCGGCCTCCACCAAATCGCGCACCATGCTCTCATCAGGCGACCGACTGTCCTCGATCATCTGGCGCTTGCGCGTGGTCATCGGCGCGTGATCGCCGGGGCCGACCGAACTGTGTTCGGCGATGAACCGCTCCGCCCATTCGCGGATGATGCCGTGCCCGCCGCTTTCCAGCCAAGCATAGAAGTCATGCCAGTGTGCGGGCGATTGCTTCTTCTCAGTGAGCGTCGGCACCAAGAAGCGCCGATCATGATCTTCCAGCCGCAAGGCCAGCTCCGAGTTTGAGCATAGAATAAAATGAGCCCAGTTCGGCACAGAGTAGAGAGGTAAAAACTTCTCGTTCACTTGAATGAACGGGTCTGTTACATAAGTCTTGAGCTTGTTGTATGCAGTCCAACCCTTACCTTCATAAATCTCGTTTACGAACACCAGGCGCTTAGCAGCTATCCAACCGTTGAAGCTGGACTCGACCACCTGTTGTGCCGTCGGGCTGGAACAGTTCCGCTCACCCACCTGCACGCGGGCGATCTCGCAAAGCGTTGTCTTACCGATGCCCTGCACTGTCGAGGCCAGCAGCAATCCATACTTCATCCGCACGTCGGGCCGCGCAATCAGCGTCGCGAGCCACTTTTGAACCTGTCCGCGCTCATCGGCGCTCGGGATGAGGTATTCTAAGAATTCGTTCCACGGGCGTTCATCAGCATTGGGCGCGCGAACGACGCGCGGTGGCACCCACATGTTGAGCGAACGCACCCCATCCACGACGATCACGCCCGGCGCGTCGCCGGGGGCGTAGGTGACGTCCTTCACCTTGGAGGCGTATGCCTGCTGGGCCATCAGCTCAGCCGGACGTGGATGGTCACTGAAGGGCCGCGTGTCCGAATTAAAGCTGTTATCAGAATGGCGGCGTGCGGGGTCATGACGCGGGTGGAAGGTCGGCTTCACCTCACTGTCCACCATCCACCACTGTTCGGCGAATTCGGAGCGAATGGCAGCGCCCGATGTTTCTACGCGCGTTGCCCATGTTGCCGGCGCGCTGCACTCCTCGAACGACGGCCCGACATAACGCCGTGCGGGGCCGTCGCCCTTGAAGAGCTTATCCGGGAACCGGTCAGCCAGATCGAAGCCGCCCGGCCAACGGCTGTCAAACCGCACCGCGCGTACGCGCACGGCGTGAGACCGCAGCGCATGCGCGATCTTTGGCACGGCGGCATGACCGGGGCGATCATTGTCTGCAACGACGAACACCTCCGTCACGCCGTGCCGCTTGAGCGGCGACCAATCGGTGCGGTGCGGGGCCAGCGCCCCGCCGATCCAACCCAGGTGCGCCGCGTTCTGTAATTCGACGCCCCACGGGTGCGCCGCCAGCGCCGCCTTCGCCTGCGGAGTGGCCGCCTCGACCATCCAGCGCACATGCCGCGCCGCCTTGGCGCCCTCGTGCAGGAAGACGGTCGTGTGGTGCCCGCGCGCGAACTGATCGAGACCCCAGAGCGGGAGTTCCCCGTCCGGCTCCATCTGCCGCCAGAGGCCGTCCGACCAGTAGGTGAACGGTAAATAGGCCTTACTTTTGTCGTCGCGCTCGCGCCGCAACTGCAACATGATGATGCGCGGCCACCGCGCACCCTTCTCGATCACGTCCTCGCAAAATTCGAACACGTCCGCACGATCTGCCCGCTTGATCGCATCGGGGAGGTATTGTGCCTGGAAGGGCTTGGAGTGCTCGGGCCATAGCGCCGAAGCCACCTCGATCTTGATGGCGTGCCTCTCGACGTCATTAGGCTCGTATGCCGCGACGTCGCTGTCCGACGAGGTGACAGTGATCCCGCCTTCTTTGCTCAAGCGGATTAACGCGACGTCGCGCCAGTAGCGGCCCTCCTGCTCACGGACGACAGCGGTGCGGAGCGACCGTGCTTGCGCGCCGATGCGCCTCAGGTATTCGCCGATCGCACGGACGTCGGACAGGTCGCTGATTGGTGCACGCGCGCCGCTCCCGTGGTCCGGGGGCGCAGCCGCCCCTTCGCCGGTAGGTTCGCTAGGGTCCGGCCCCGGCGATGCGCCCTGGGGCTGCAAATCGGCCGCCCCCGCGTCGTTCGTGAAGCCGGTCGTCACGCGACGACGTCCTGGCGCGCGG
>JANOPP010000775.1:0-7506 GCA_031421915.1 Myxococcales bacterium
CGAGCGCGAGCTCGCGACCGCATGCGGTGCAACGCGCGCCGTCGGCGTCAGCTCCGGCACCGACGCCCTGCTCGCGATCTACATGGCGCTCGGCATCGGCCACGGCCACGAGATCGTCACGACGCCGCTCACGTTCTTCGCCACCGCAGGCAGCGCCGCGCGTCTCGGAGCGAAGATCGTGTTCGCCGACATCGATCCCGCGACGCTCACGCTCGATCCACGCGCCGCCGTCACCGCATGCACGACGGCCACGCGCGCCGTCATCCCCGTGAATCTGTTCGGCCGGCTTGCCGCGCTACCGGACGCCCCGTGTCTCGTCGTCGAGGATTCCGCGCAGAGCATCGGCGCCGGTCCACCGCGCGGCACGGCCGCCGCACTCTCGTTCTTCCCGACGAAGAACCTCGGCGCGCTCGGAGATGCCGGCGCCGTCCTCACGAACGACGCGAGCCTCGCGGACCGCATCGCGCTCCTGCGCTCGCACGGCGCGCGGCCCAAGTATCACCACGAGGTCCTCGGCGCGAACCTCCGGCTCGACGCGATCCAGGCCGCGGTGCTCCGCGCGAAGCTGCCGCACGTCGCGAGCTGGACCGCCACGCGTCGCAGCCACGCGCGCCACTATCGCGAGCTGTTCGCCGCCGCGACGCTCCCCGCCGAGCTCGCGCTACCGGCGCACAGCGCGGACCACGTCTATCACCAGTTCGTGATCCGGGCGCCGCGTCGCGATGCGCTGCGCGATCACCTGCGCGCCGCCGGCGTCGACACCGAGGTCTACTACCCGTCGCCGCTGCACCTGCAGCCGTGCTTCGCGGAGCTCGGCTATCGCGCCGGTTCGTTCCCGCATGCGGAGCGCGCGTGCGAGGAGGTGCTGGCACTCCCGATCCATCCCGTGCTGTCCGCGGCCGCGCGCACGTACGTCGTCGAGCAGATCGTTGCGTTCTATCGGCGAGCCTGAACCCAGGCCCACTGCTTCGCGACACCATCTTCGACGACGGTGGTCGGCTCGTACCCGAGCAAGGCGCGCGCTCGATCGATGTTCGCGTACGTGATCGGGACGTCGCCTGGCTGATTGGGCTGCCGGTCGATCACGGCAGCCTTGCCGACGACCCGCTCGACAGTCGCGACCAGATCCGCGAGCGAGATCGTGCGCGTGCCGCCCAGGTTGATCAGCTCGTAGCGCTTCGGCTCGATCTTCTCGATCGCTGCGACGACGCCCGAGACGATGTCCTCGATGAACGTGTAGTCGCGGCGCGACGAGCCGTCGCCAAACACCGTGATCGGGCGGCCGTCGGAGATCGCCGTGATGAACTTCGAGATCGCCATGTCCGGGCGCTGCCGCGGCCCGTAGACCGTGAAGAACCGCAGCGCGAACACCCCGAGGTCATAGAGATCGCGGTACGCAGAGAGCTGCAGCTCGTTCATCCGCTTTGTCGCGGCATACGGCGAAGCCGGCGTAAGACACGGATCGTCCTCACGAAATGCGGCGACATCGGTCCCGGGCTTGGCCCCGTAGACCGAGCTCGAGGACGCGAACACCAGGCGCTGCAGGCCGAGCTCGCGCATCCGCTCGATGATGACCCCGGTGCCGGTGATGTTGGTCCGCAGGTAGCGCAGCGGCTCGGCGAGGGACGGCCGGACCCCGGCGAGGGCGGCGAGGTGACAGACGACGTCGACATCGGGGGTGATCGCCTGCGCGATGAGGGCTGGATCACAGATGTCGCCCTCGACCATCCGGAACTCGGGGAGCGCGGCGAGGTCCGCTGCGTTGCGGCGCTTGATGTCACTCGAATAGAGGTACGCGTCGAATGCGTCGATGCCTGTGACCCGGTGGCCCCGGGCGATCAGCTGCTCGGTCGTGTGGGAACCGATGAAGCCGGCCGCTCCCGTGACAACGACATGCATGGCGCGGACTTTACCCCCGAACGTCGTTCAATTCGCTGGGCTGGCGATGGCGGGCGTGTCTTACGGAGACCTCTCGGAAGACGTTTCGCGTGAACGTCCCAGCGATCCCGGCGACTAACATCAACGCCGATGTAGTCCTGAGGACTCAGGACCAGTTAGCGCCGATCAATGTTTGACGTCCCACGTTCGGATCTCTACCATGCCCGTACTTTTCCGATGACTCGCCCGGCCTTGATCTCCGCCCTGCTGCTCGGGACACTCACGAGCACAGCGCTGGCCTCGCCCGACAGCGTGGACGGCATCTCGGAGACAGGTGCATCGATCGTCCCCGGCGGCGTTCTGGCACCCATCTCGATTGTCGAGGGCCCGGGCATCAAGGTCGGCGAGGGAACGGTCCTCCATCCGATCGTCGGTATCGAGACCGGCTTCGTCTCGAACGCCTTCTACGAGGAAGCGGACGGCGTCCCCGCCGGCATCCTCCGCCTCGTCGCGCAGGTACACACGGCGTCGCTCTCCAAGCAGCGCCTCGCGGTTCCCGGCCAGAGCGACGCGCAGGAGAACCTCGGATCGCACCAGTACCGCGCCGGCCTGCGGCTGTCGTACGACTTCTATCTCTCGGGCAACGACAACCTCCAGGCGCAAGGTGGTCTCGGGGTCGGCGCGCTGCTTCGCGGTCACGTGCTCCCGCAGTCGACGTGGTCGTTCCTCTACCTCGACAACTTCGAGCGAACGATCCGCGCGACAAACTTCGAGACCCAGGAGCGAACCAACCGCGACATCAACCGGTTGCAGCTGGGCCTGCAGTACGGACCGCAGAACCGCACCATCAAGGGTCTGTTGCACTTCGAGAACGTCATCGACTTCTTCGAGGACGAAGATCAGCGGTTCGCGAACCGACTGCACAACACGCTTGGCCTCTCGGTCAGCTGGCGGTTCCGGCCGATCACGGTGTTCTTCGTCGATGTGACGCAGGGTTACTTCACGGGCCTCGGCAGCACGAGCACGAAGGTCGATTCGTTTCCGCTGACCACCGCGGTCGGAGTACAGACGCTGCTCTCCCTCAAGACAACCCTCGTCGGTCGCATCGGCTACAACAACGGCTTCTACTCGGCGGGGCCGAACTTCTCGGCGATCCTCGGCGGTCTGCAGCTCGGCTATCGCTACACCCCCGCGGGCCGAGTCACGGCATCGTATGAGTACGCACACCAGGACTCGATCAACGGCAACTTCTACCGCGACCACGCACTCCGCATGAACGTCGAGCAGCAGTTCGCTCCGTTCCTGCTTACTGCCGCCGGAGAGTTCCGGCTCCGCCAGTACCAGGGTGTGATGCAGGTGATTCCTGGCAGCGCGGACACGCGCGACGATCTGATCCTCGGAGTCAACGTCGGCGGCCGCTATCACTTCCGCGATTCGATCGCCGGCATCATCGAGTACCGACTGACGAGCGTGCAGACGGACTACGTCACCGGCATGTTCGGCGACGATCCCTCCTTCGTGCGTCACGAAATCGTCGCTGGCGTCCGCGCCGCGCTGTGACCCGCCGCCCGCGCGTCGCCGTGGTCGGCGCCGGAGCATGGGGCCTCAATCACGTCCGCGTCGTCGCGGATGAGCCGCGCTGCGAGCTCGCCGCCATCGTCGATATCGATCGTTCTGCGTGTGAGCGGGCAGCGCAGCTCGCACCCGATGCGGTCGTCGGACACGACCTCGATCAAGTCCTTACGGATCGCTCGATCGAGGTCGTGATCATCGCGACGCCTGCGACGACGCACGCGAGCATCGCCTGCGCGGCGCTCGCCGCGAACAAGCACATACTCGTCGAGAAACCACTCGCTCTTTCTACCCAGGATGCACAGCGGATCGCGCGAGCGATGCACGCTGATCGAGTGCTGATGGTGGGGCACCTGATGGTGTTCCACCCGGCAGTCGCGCGGCTACGCGAGCTCCTCCGGTCAGGTGCTCTTGGCACTTTGCACTACGTGCATTCGACACGCGCAAACCTCGGCCGGCTCCGGCGCGACGAAAATGCGTTGTGGAGCTTTGGACCTCACGAGCTCTCGATGCTGGATCACCTGCTAGGCCGCACGCCGGTCAGCGTCACCGCCCGCGGCCAGTGCGTCCTCCAGCCCGGGATCGAGGATGTCGTGTTCCTCACACTCCGCTACGCCGGCGGAGAGATGGCTCACCTTCACCTGTCCTGGCTGCATCCTCGCAAGGAGCGGCGCCTCACGTTGGTCTGTGCGCAAAAGATGGTCGAGTTCGACGATGTGGCCCCCGAGAAGCTACGGATCTACGACAAGGGGTACGACCGCCCGCCCCAGTTCACCCAGTTCGCCGACTACCTCACCCTCCGCGACGGCGATGTCCACATCCCCCAGCTTTCGATGGAAGAGCCGCTGAAGCTCCAGCTCCGGCACCTCCTTGACTGCGTCCAGACCGGCGACCGGCCCATCACGGACATCGACAGCGCCTTGCGCATCGTGGCGACGCTGGAGGCCGCTCAAGAGTCGCTCGCCAGCGACGGGGTGCCTGTGAATCTCGGGACTTGATCCCTCCGGGGGGGCCGGGCATAACAGGCCGCCGATTGAACGCCAGTGTCGGTCCACACGACTAACCCTGGTCTGGAGATCATGTGACGCAATCGAACGCCAACACCGAGCCGACCGCCGCGGAATCGGCTGACCTGCTCAACATCGATGTTCGCCGGTACCTCAAGGCGGTGCGGCGGTACATGTTTCCGCTGCTGGCGCTGATTGCACTCGCCGTGACAGCCGCGGTGATCT
The DNA here is from genome assembly GCA_031421915.1 of Myxococcales bacterium. GTDB lineage: Bacteria > Myxococcota_A > Polyangia > Haliangiales > Haliangiaceae > JABFXX01. Next base: position 4,683 of record JANOPP010000775.1, read on the forward strand.
ACACGAGCCGCCAGACGAAGATCTACGAGGCGCGTGCATCGGTCCAGATCGAGCCTCGCCTGCCGGATTTGCTCGGTCAGGGAGAGAACGGCCTGATCGGCATGACCGGAATCGCGACCGGCGGCCTCGACTACTACAAGCAGCAGCGACAGGTACTCGCGAGCTACACGCTGATCCGCCAGACGGTCCAGGACCACCAACTCGTGGTCAAGCTGCTGACCGAAGAGGAGCGCGCTGCGATGCGCCCCGACCAGCAGCTCGAAGAGGCGACCCGCCGCCTGCAGAAGGCGCTTCGCGTGAAGTACCCCGAGCAGGATCGGATCATGTACATCGTCGTTCGCAGCAACAGCGGCACCTTCGCCGCCGAGATCGCGAACGCGCACGTCGCGACGTACGTCGCGTACGCCAAGGGCCTGCTGACCGTCGACACCCAGCAGGCTTCGAAGGCGTTGACCAGCGAGTTCGATCAGGCCGCTGGCAAGCTCCAGGAGTCGGAGGCCAAGCTCTATCAGTTCCAGAAGGATGAAGAGCTGCTCGCAGTCTCCCTCGAGGATCGCCAGAACCTCGTGTCCTCGAACATCACGTCGTTCACCGCACGCCTCAACGAGGCCCGGGCCAAGCGGATCGAGCTCAGCTCGAAGCTCGATCGGATGAAGAAGGCCCAGGAGCGCGAGGTCCTTGATTCTCCGATCTTGATGATGGGCGACAGTGCGTCATTCGACGTGCTGCGTGCGCAGTACTACACAGAGCGCAACGTGTTCCTCCAGCTCGAGAAGGAGGTCGGGCCAAAGAACCCCGAGTATCAGAAGCAGAAGTCGAAGGTCGATGATCTCTACTCGGCACTGCAGTCCGAGGCGCGCCGCATCGTCGGTGGTGTGCAGGAGAACTACGAGGCAGCCATGGGCACCGAGCGGGCTCTTGGCGCCGAGGTCGAGCGTTACAAGAAGGAAGCGTTCGATCTCGGCCCGAAGATCGTCGCGTACAACGAGCTCAACCGCAGCAAGCGCAACTGGGAGGACAAGTACAACATCCTCCGCGGCCGACTCTCGACGAGCGAGATGACGGGCCGCATGAACACGGAGATCAGCACGCACGTCAAGCCGCTCGATCCCGCGCTGCCGTCAACCACGCCGGTGTCGCCGAGCCTGCGCACCAACGTCGCGATCGCCTCGATCCTGGCGATGATGCTCGGCATGGGCCTGATCTTCCTCAGCGTGTTCCTCGACCGTACGGTCAAGACCACGGCCGACGCACAGCTCGCCGCGGGCGTCCCGGTCCTCGGGTTCATCCCGATGCTCGGCACCACGACCGACAACAAGAACCGCGACCTCTACGTCCACCAGCACCCGAAATCTCTCGTAGCGGAGAGCTGCCGCGCGCTGCGAACCAACATCCTGTTCTCCGCCGCGGATCGCACCTTGAAGACGTTGATCGTCTCGAGCGCCAACCAGCGCGAGGGCAAGACGACGAGCGTCATCTACCTCGGCACGACGATGGCGCAGAGCGGCCAGCGCGTCCTCCTGATCGACACCGACATGCGGCGACCGCGTCTCCACGAATCGACGGGCGTGCCGCGGCAGTTCGGACTCTCGAATCTGATCCTCGGCGACAAGAGCTACGACGATGTGATCAAGACGACGGAGATCCCGAACCTGTACGTGCTTCCGTGCGGACCCCTACCGCCGAACCCAGCTGAGCTCCTGATGACGAAGCGGTTCGAGACGGTGCTCGCCGAGCTCGCGACGCGGTTCGATCGCGTCATCCTCGACTCGCCGCCGGTTCAGGCCGTCACGGACGCGGTCGTGCTCTCGAAGCTCGTCGATGGCGTCATCCTCATCGTGCGCGCGGACAAGACGCTGCGCGAGGACGTGAAGCGCTCGGTCAAGTCGATCCAGGACGTGGGCGGCTGGATCTTCGGCGTGATCGTCAACGAGGTGAACGCCAGCGACCGCTCGTACTACAGCTACGGCTACGGCTACGGCTATGACGCGAACGATCCTCGGGCGGCCGATCCGGCGCCCGAGATCTAGCGATCAGTTGTACGGCGACGCGTACGCCGGCGGCTCGACCTCGACCTCACCGAACGGTGAGCCGGTGGTCGGATCGTCCGGGATCTCTGGGGTCGTCACCGAGTTGTTCGACTCGTTCGGAACGAGCTCGCCCTCGCCAGCACACGCTTCCGCTTCCTCGCGAACCTTGTGCGTCGCATCGGCAGCCTTCTCGATCTTCACGAACGCGGCGAACCGCTCGTTCGTGTCGATCACCGCGTTCAGCTCGACCTGCGTGTTGTCGAAGATGTTGGTCTCGGCCTTGAGCTTGACGAACTTGTCGTTCACGCAGGACAGCTTGATGATGTCCTTCTGCTGCCGAGCAACCGTCTGGAGGTGCTGGACGCGCTGGGAGTCGACGTGGACCTGTGCCGTCAGCGACGCTGCGCGTTCCTTCATCTCAGTTGACGTCAGCTGCGCCGAAGCCTTGGTGGGCTTCTCTGCCTTGTCTGGGCCCTTCGGCTCGACCGGCTGTGCGTACAGCTGACTTCCGGCTAGCAGGGCTGCCGTCGCGAGAAGTACGCTTTTCTTCAGCCTTTTCATGCGGTTCGTGCTTTCGGCGAAACAATATCTCGATTGGTATAGCGAGTCAACCGACCGATTAGTGACCCCACGGTGGTCTTACGTTCACCTTCCGGCCGTCGGATGCATTGGACCTTGAACGGGCGGCGTCCGGCCGGTATCCAATCGCCTCTAGATGTGGTTGCCCCTGTTCCTCGTCATAGCGCTGGTCGGCTGTTCCGACAACCCGCCGCCCGTCTATCCGACGGTCGCGC
>JANOPP010000776.1:0-2901 GCA_031421915.1 Myxococcales bacterium
CGCCCACGGCAGATAGGGACCGACCTGTCTCACGACGGTCTGAACCCAGCTCACGTACCACTTTCATTGGCGAACAGCCAAACCCTTGGGAGCTTCTTCACCCCCAGGATGTGATGAGCCGACATCGAGGTGCCAAACCGCCACGCCGCTATGGACGCTCGGTGGCGATAAGCCTGTTATCCCCAGAGTACCTTTTATCTGATGAGCGATGGCCCTTCCATACGGGACCACCGGATCACTAGGACCTACTTTCGTATCTGCTCGACTGATAAGTCTCGCAGTTAAGCACACTTCTACCCTTGCGCTCGACGCCTGATTGCCAACCAGGCTGAGTGTACCTTTGCACTCCTCCGTTACTCTTTTGGAGGAGACCGCCCCAGTCAAACTGCCCAACTGACATTGTCCGTTGCCCTGATTCAAGGGACCAACGTTAGAACTAAAGCATAGCCAGGCTGGTATTTCAACGACGACTCCGCCGATACTTGCGTACCGGCCTCACAGTCTCCCAGCTATCCTACACAAGATATACCTCAGCCCAATATCAGCCTACAGTAAAGGTTCACGGGGTCTTTCCGTCTAACCGCGGGAACGTGGCATCTTCACCACGACTACAATTTCACCGGGTCGGTGGTTGAGACAGTGCAGCAGTCGTTACGCCATTCATGCAGGTCGGAACTTACCCGACAAGGAACTTCGCTCAGTATGTTACTACCGAAGAAACGTAAGCTAACAGCACATTCAACCCATTGATTCAACAACAATGGTATGCGTTGTATGAATCAATGGTTTTTTGTGTTAAGTAAAACTTGCGTTTCGGCGGGCTGATCATTTCTGTCAGCCTCTACATGTCGCCATGTAGCTCGGACTATATCATCAACCCAATATTAAGTTGGGCTGCTTGGCGTATAGTCTCTGAGGATCCCAGTGAAACTGGTTTCCTGCTGATTGTCTGCACCGAACAGATTGTCACTGCGGATCTGAGATTTCAAATTTGAGATCTGAAATTTCAGAACGCGAGTACCGTCGGATTCTCAGACGTTCCAGCATACAGCCAAGTGCAGACTCGCGCGTTGCCGTGCGAGAGGGCAGAAAATTCTACCTTAGGACCGTCATAGTTACGGCCGCCGTTTACCGGGGCTTCGGTCGAAAGCTTCACCTTGCGGCTAACCTCCTTCCTTAACCTACCGGAACCGGGCAGGCGTCAGACTCTATACCTCCACTTGCGTGTTCGCAGAGTCCTGTGTTTTTGATAAACAGTCGCTGCTGCCGATTTACTGTGGCCTCCAAGAGCGTTAACCCTCGAAGGCACCCCTTATCGCGAACTTACGGGGTCATTTTGCAGAGTTCCTTAACCACCGTTCTCCCGAGCGCCTTAGACTTCTCGTCTCGCCTACCTGTGTCAGTTTTAGTACGGTCAATTTGCTTCAAAGCTTAGAAGATTTTCTTGAACACCCTTCCAATGACTTCCTGGTCAAGCCAGTCGGTCGAGTACCTTGCATTATGAGGGTGGATTTGCCAATCCCTCCCGCTCAGTACACTCCACGAACATTTCTATTCGTTACGCTCACTTTCCGGATGCTGTCCCTCCATCGCTCCACAAATTGGGGCAGGAATATTAACCTGCTATCCATCGTCTACGCCTATCGGCCTCGACTAAGGTACCGCCTAACCCTGGGCGGAATTACCTTCCCCAGGAAACCTTAGGCTTTCAGCGAACAGGATTCTCACCTGTTTTATCGTTACTCATTCCGGCATAATCACCTGTACGGGCCGCGACCGGTCGTTTCCGTCCGGCTTGTATCTCCCGTACAGCGCTCTCCTACCACAATTCGCCCGAAGGCGAATTATCCATAGCTTCGGTTTTATGCTTACTCCCGATCATTATCGGCGCAAGACTGCTCGACCAGTAAGCTGTTACGCACTTTTTAAATGGTGGCTGCTTCTAAGCCAACATCCTGGCTGTCTCAGCAATCTAACTTCCTTAGTGACTGAGCATAAATTGGGGACCTTAGCTGATGGTCTGGGTTGTTTCCCTCTCGACCGCGAAGCTTATCCCTCGCGGTCTGACTCCCGTGATAAATCCATCGGTATTCGGAGTTTGGTTCAGTGAGGTACTTTGGAATAAGCCCCCGTCCGAATCAGTATCTCTACCCCCGATGAACAATGACACGAGGCTATACCTCAATATATTTCGGAGAGAACAAGCTATCTCCCAGTTTGGTTAAACTTTCACTCCTCCCCACAAGTCATCCCCTCGGTTTTCAACCCAAGTGGGTTCGGTCCTCCACGTGATATAACTCACGCTTCAACCTGCTCATGGGTAGATCACTTAGGTTTCGTGTCTATCGCCTACGACAAATTCGCGCTATTCACACTCGGTTTCCCTATGGCTTCGGCCCGTAAGGCCTTAACCTAGCCGCAGACGATAACTCGCCGGATCATTATGCAAAAGGCACGCCGTCACCCTGAACGAATCATAGGGCTCCGACAGCTTGTAAGCATATGGTTTCAGGTTCTTTCCCTCCCCTCAACGGGGTTCTTTTCATCTTTCGCTCGCGCTACTGAGTTCACTATCGGTCATTAGAGAGTATTTAGCCTTGCGGGATGGTCCCCGCCGATTCAACCGAGGTTTCACGTGACTCGGTTTACTCAGGTGCCTTTCGAGAGGTTCAAAGCTTTCGCGTACGGGACTTTCACCCTCTATGGCCGGCGTTTCCACGCCGTTCCGCTAACTTGAACTCTTCCCATGTGAAAGGTCCTACAACCCCGCAGAGGAAACCTCCATGGTTTGGGCTGTTCAGATTTCGCTCGCCGCTACTTACGGAATCGAGTTTTCTTTCTCTTCCTCCAGTTACTTAGATGTTTCAGTTCACTGGGTTTGCCACAATGTGCCTATGTATT